>DDDX01000014.1:13308-40883 GCA_002339085.1 Cellvibrionales bacterium UBA1969 | reverse complement strand
TCCGATGAAATTATTGCCAAAATGGATTAGACCGCTGTTAATGAAGCCAGTCGAATAGAACTTGGCGAGCGGCCTCAACCCCATTGCCCTTGGTGGCTGAAAAGAGCTGTACCGAGGTTTTGGGCTGGCTTTTGACGGCCTGCTCAACCGTCATTAATGCTTGTTTGGCTGCGCCGCGTTTTAGCTTGTCTGCCTTAGTTAGTAATATATGACAGCGCAGATCATACTGTTTTACCCAGTCCAACATAATGGTGTCATAAGGTTGTAGGGGGTGCCTAACGTCCATGACCAGCACCAAGCCAGTTAATGAGGTTCTTTTTTCGAGGTATTGCTCAAGATGTTTTTGCCATTCAAGCTTCTTGCTGATAGCGACTTTTGCATAGCCATAACCTGGCAGATCGACTAAGCGTTGATGGTCTTTGAGCATAAAAAAATTGATGAGTTGCGTTCGGCCAGGTGTTTTGCTGGTTCTAGCTAATTTTTTCTGTCCTGTTAAGCGATTGATTGCGCTAGATTTTCCGGCATTTGATCGGCCTGCGAAAGCGGTTTCTAAGCCCTTATCAAGTGGGCATTGCGCCAATTTTGCGGCACTTTGCGTAAATCTAGCGGAGGCGAAGTATTTTTGGATGTCGCAAACAGGGGATATTGCATCAGTCATAGTAAAGCAGTCGCTATTTTAATCGATTGGAAGGCTGCGAATAACCGCAAGTTCAGTATACCGCGATAATTACAAGACTCGTTGTTTTGTCTTTTCTAGCAGGCCAAATCGGCAAAAATGACGTATAAATAATGGCTAAATTGTATATTTACTATTTTCTGGGACAAAATAGCCTTACGGTAGCAAGGTAAGCAGTGATAGAATCGCGCTTTTTTAAAGCATTGATAGCCGCTCTATAGAGCATTTCAAAGACGAATTGGTCTTCACAGGTACCTGCTAGGTAAAATAAATGATAAAGCACCATCCTTTTTACATCTTTATCCTCTGTTTTTTTATTACTGCTCAATCGGCCTGGGCCGGTGGTGATGCGGCAAGCGGCAAGCAGAAAGTTGAAAGTTGTCATGCCTGCCATGGTTCTGATGGCAATAGCTTAATTCCTTCCAATCCTAAATTGGCGGGGCAGGGTGAGCGATACTTACTTAAGCAGCTGAAAAACGTGCAAACCGGTGAGCGCGAGATTGCCATGATGGTTGGCCAGTTGGATCATTTTAACGATCAAGACCTAGCGGACATTGCCGCGTTTTATGCCGCTCAAACTCAAACGCAGAGTTTCTCGGAGGAGAGGTGGGTGAACTTAGGTCGGGAAATTTATCGAAATGGCAACCAAGATCGAGGCATACCGTCTTGCACTGGTTGTCATGGGCCCTCAGGTACCGGAAATGCACCAGCTGGCTTTCCTATGCTGGCCGGCCAGCATGCGGAATACCTTGCTCTTCAGCTGAGACACTTCTCCATTGGCAACCGCCATAATGATGGTGAGGGGAAAGTAATGCGCGATATCGCTGAACGAATGAATGACAATGAGATCCAAGCAGTGGCCAGTTATATCGCCGGTTTACGTCCTTAACAAGTAAAGCATGGGGGGGTTTATACCTACGTGCTGATTAAGAAAATCATTTTTTGCTATAGGGTTCGTCGTTATGAAAAGCCTTCGCCGTTTAAGTTACTCCCTCTTGCTGCCATTCATTCTGTTTGCCTCTGTGGCCTGTGCCGATAAATCAGATAGCCAAGCCGCATCTTTTGAAGCGGGTGTTCACTATCAGGTGCTGAGTAATCCTGCACGGACGTTAAAGCCTAATAAAATAGAAGTAATGGAGGTCTTTTGGTACGGCTGCTCCCACTGCTATACCTTTGAGCCATTGTTGGACAAATGGCAGGCAGGCCTGGCAGATGATGTTCTATTTGCCAAAACGCCAGCCATTTGGCGTGATTTTATGAAACTTCATGCCAATGTTTACTACACGGCAGAACAATTATCTTTACCCCGTGCGGGCCATGACAGTATTTTTGCCTTGCTGGCAAAAAGCCCTCGATTAAGTGATCAAGGTAAATTTGCCGATATTTTTGTACAACACGGCATCAGCCGTGAAAGCTTTAATCAAACGCTTAATTCCTTTGGTGTGATGAGTAAGGTGTCACAGTCTGAAAAACGGGTGAAGAAACACTATCGGGTAAAGGGCACGCCAGAACTTATCGTCAATGGTAAATACCGAATTAGCGGACGAATGGCCGGTAGTCAGGCGCAGATGTTAGAAGTCGCTGATTATTTAATCGCGTTGGAACGACAGGAAAAGTAAAATTTCTTAGTATTTATCAAAACCGCCACTAGCGCGGTTTTTTTTGTAAAAGCCGCCTATAATTGGTTTCTACTAACCATTTAACTTAAATGCTCACCCTAATTCCTTACTTGATAAGAGTGCTTATGAAGTTTATTACGTTTTTTTCCTTCGCTCGAAAGCAATTATTTGCACGATTTCGTAGCAAGCAAGTTTTAGTTGAGCAGGTTCACTCGCAAGAAGAATTACTCTGGGAGTTTGCCCTCTATGTTGAAGGCCAAGATGATTTGTTAGATGAGTGGGTCGTCGGTTTACGGCAGCAGCTTCGCAGCAGTGATAAGATAATTGATGGCACATTAATTACATCCGCTCATGAGGCGATGAGCAATGCCGTGACGGCGCGACGCAATAGCCTTGACAAGCAACTACAAAGTTTCAATGACGGCGTTGCCCAGTTGTTAGCCTTAAATCCGTCTGCAGAGGCGAAAAAGAAATTAGCGGTATTTATGCGCGGCTGTCAACAAGCACTTACAAGCAATCAACCCACAGAATTTATGGCGGTTAATTTTTTTCGCTTGCAGGGCTTAATCTTAAATGACTTACCTAAGCAATCTGCTGGGAGCGAAGAAATTGAGTCGATCGCTGGCCGCTTAGAGGCAATCCTAGCCGATATTCTTTCACAACTAAGGCCTATAGCAACAACAGAGAGCGCTCTTCTTAGCGCGCAACAGATACTGTCTGAAGGTTTAAATAATAAAGGCCTCTTACTGCTATTGAAGCACTTAAAAACAGTGATCGTCGGTGCTCATGAAAATGACCATCAAGAATTCGAACTTTTTTTAAAGGGGTTAAATGACCAGCTGTTTAGGCTTAATAATGATGTTAGCAGTGTGAGTGATTCAGCGCATTCAATCATTGCTTCCGGGGCGAGTTTTGAGCGCGCGGTGCGCGATGATATAGATATATTCTCAGGTAGTGTCGAAACTGCGTTGTCAATGCATTCATTGCAGGCATCGGTTAGATCGCACGTGGCTTTAGTTTCATCTCAGCTTGATGAATACCAGAAAAAACGTGATCAGCAACAACGTGATTATGAAATTAAGCTCGCGGCGATGCGTTCACATGTGCAGTTGTTAGAGGCAGAGACCGCTAGAGCAGAGGCCGATCTTGAAGCCCAACGTCGATATACTGAGCTTGATGGCTTGACTGAACTGCCTAATCGAGAGGCCTATGACCGCCGTATTGCGATTGAGCTGGAGCGATCTAGTCGCTACGGCAATACTTTCTGTCTGGTAGTGCTCGACGTCGATCGCTTTAAAGTGATTAATGACACCTATGGGCATTTAGCGGGCGATAAGGTGTTAAAGTTATTGGCAAAAACAGCGAAAAAAAGGCTTCGTTCCAGCGATTATATCGCCCGCTACGGCGGCGAAGAATTCGTTATTCTTTTACCAGAAACCGATGCTGACTCGGCGCTAAAATTAATGAACGATATTTGCACGCAGGTTCGAAATAGCCCCTTCCATTTCCAGACCAAGCCATTGAAAATAACCGTGTCATTAGGCATTGCCGAAGTGGTGACGGATGATTCAGCCGAAGATTTATTTAGCCGAGCGGATAAAGCCATGTACCATGCAAAAGATATGGGCCGGGATCAATGCCAGGTTGCCGCTTAATGTTTTTAAGCGCTGCATTTCAACTTAAAATCGTATATCAACCAACTATTTTCGAACAGCTTGATAGAAGTGGTCTACAATAGAAGTTAGTAGTTCAGGGGATACAGGGCCCAGTAGGTATCAACCCGAGCTTAAGTAGCAAGCTTATGTATTATAGCTGATAAGTAGAGAGGCGCAGAATGAGCGATAAAGATAACACAGGTTTAGGTCTCTTTGAGCAGATTGATGAAGCCTTAGAAGAGCGGGAGCAGGGCGGTGATCGGCGAAAAAAAAATATAGGTGTTGACTTGACCGATGGAACTGATCGCCGCAAGGGTGATCGTCGAACGACTGAAAAATAAACACATTTCCACCATCACTTTTTCAAATTTTAAATCATTTCATTTCAGTAGCAATGTGCTGTGTTACACAATTCACTCTTGATTAATCGCCGTTGACAATATGTACCATATCGTAACCTTATAACTTGTCTTAAATGATTGTTTTTTCTATTTACTGCTGCGTTTAGACCTAAATCGCTATGGCAACCTCTGGCTACCGCGTATAAGATGTCACTCAGCTTGTAAACACACAGTGCTTTGGTGTGATTGATCAAGTTAAGACTATGTTATTTAAACAGAATTTTTGAGCTATTACGCGATCCCCAACGGATTTCCAGGGGGTACCAGTGTAATTTTCAATCAATGTCCAGCAACAATAAAAGACGCGATAATCTTATGTTAATAGCTATACCTAAAGAAACGGCTACCGGTGAATTACGCGCGGCGTTAATTCCCGATACGGTAAAAAAATTAGTGCGCATGGGTGCAGAAGTTAGCCTAGAGGCTGGCGCTGGCTCAGGTGCGGGCTTTTCAGACGGCGACTACGAGACAGCCGGGGCGTCGATTGCTTCGGACAAGGCGTCGCTCTTAGGTGCCGCTGATGTGGTGCTTCGAGTGCGAAAACCTGAACTCAATGAAGTAGAGCTGCTAAAGCCCGGTAGTATTCATGTTAGTTTTCTTGATCCCTTTAATGAGCACGCATTAATCGATGCTTTGAAGGCGAAGAATATTAGTGCTATCAGTATGGAAATGATTCCTCGCAGTACGCGCTCGCAAAAAATGGATGCGCTGAGTTCGCAGGCAAATTTAGCCGGCTATGTGATGGTCATTCAAGCGGCCAATTACTTACCCTCTATTCTGCCTATGATGATGACCCCTGCCGGCACATTAAAGCCTGCTAGGGTGTTTGTTATTGGTGCGGGTGTTGCTGGCTTGCAAGCTATTGCAACGGCAAAGCGTTTAGGTGCGCAGGTCACCGCTTTTGATACCCGCTCGGAAGTGGCTGAGCAAGTCAAATCCGTCGGTGCCAAGTTTTTAGAAATTGATCTTGGTGAGACGGGGTCGACCAAAGACGGTTATGCGAAAGAATTAACTTCTGAGCAATTACAGATTCAGCGTGATGCCCAGAAAGAGGTGATTGCTTCTTCGGATGTGGTCATTACCACCGCGCAAGTTTTTGGCCGCAAGCCACCGGTGATTGTGCCACGTGAGTTTGTTGAAGGGATGAGGCGAGGCAGTGTGGTGATTGATATGGCGGCTGAGACCGGCGGTAATGTTGAGGGATCTGCACCCGGCGAAGTGGTTGAGGTTAACGGCGTAAAAATAGTGGGTACAGGTAACTGGCCAAATTCAGTGCCACGCGACGCTTCGCAAATGTATTCAAGCAATCTGTTCAGCTTGGTTAGCGAGTTCTGGGATGATGAAGCTAAAACAGTTGTTTTGGATTTTGATAATGATTTGATTGGCTGCGTGATTACTCACAACAATGAAATCGTTAATCAAGCTATCGCTAATATTCGTTCTGGAGACCAATAAGTATGGACATCATTAATTTAGTTTTCGTTTTTGTTCTTGCCATATTTCTTGGCGTTGAACTGATAAACAAGGTCCCATCAACATTACACACTCCGTTGATGTCTGGTTCTAATGCAATATCCGGCATAACCCTAGTGGGGGCCTTGGCCTTGGTGCAAATTGGGGATGAGAATCAGATGGCGAGTATTCTTGGCGCGGTAGCCGTTGGATTTGCGACGATTAATGTGATTGGTGGTTATATGGTGACGGATCGCATGCTGGCAATGTTTAAAAAGAAAGAAGGCGGTGATGGCAAATGAGTACTGAAATAATTGATTTAGTTTATATTGCCGCCGCTATTTTATTTATAGTCGGTCTAAAATTTCTTGGCTCTCCTGCGACGGCTAGAAAAGGTAACGTCATTTCTTCTATCGGTATGGCAATCGCGGTTATTGCTACTTTGTTTAGTAAAGGGCTTAACTTTGAATTGATCATTGGCGGTTTTGTCATTGGTGGCTTAATTGGTGCAGTAGTGGCCCGAAAAGTTGAAATGACATCGATGCCTGAGATGGTGGCCTTATTCAACGGCTTTGGTGGTTTAGCCAGCCTATTTGTTGGCTGGTCAGCGCTAAAGTGGACCGCTTCTCCCGAAGTATTCTTTTTGGTGACGGTATTCCTTTCAATTTTGATTGGCGGTTTAACCTTTACAGGCTCATTGCTGGCTTACGGAAAGCTTAGCGAGAGAATTTCTGGCCGCCCCTTTGTTTATGCGGGTCAACGAATTGTTAATAGCGGTATTTTGCTTGCGGTAGTGATCTGTGCGGTGTTGTTTATTCAAAATCCTGCCGATCAAAATTGGTTATATCTGGCTGTCGGTTTATCGTTGCTACTAGGAATAATGTTCGTTTTGCCAATTGGCGGCGCCGATATGCCAGTGGTTATTTCTTTGTTAAATAGCTTTTCGGGTATTGCGGCAGCGGCTGCCGGTTTTGCGATTGGCAATATCTTATTAATTGTAGCGGGTTCCTTAGTTGGCGCTAGCGGCATCATATTAACCAGTATCATGTGTAAGGCCATGAATCGTTCATTGTCGAATGTGCTGTTTTCAGGTTTTGGTACGGTTAGCTCCAGTTCTGGCCCTGTGATTGAACAAGGTGAAGTGAAACCCATGTCAGCAGAGGATGCATACTACGTCCTTGAGGCGGCCAGCAGCGTGGTGGTGGTTCCCGGTTATGGCATGGCAGTGGCTCAGGCTCAACACGTGGTTAAAGAACTGCAAGAACTATTAGAGCATAACGGTGCTGAAGTCGTTTACGCGATTCACCCGGTTGCGGGTCGTATGCCCGGCCATATGAATGTGTTGCTTGCCGAGGCAGATGTCCCTTATGATTTGTTGCTAGAGATGGATCAAATTAACCCAAGAATGGAAACTTTTGATGTGGCTATTATTATTGGCGCTAATGATGTGGTTAACCCTGCGGCCCGCGAAGTGGAGTCTAGTCCTATTTACGGTATGCCGGTTATCAATGCCGACCAAGCCCAAACGGTATTTGTTCTTAAGCGATCAATGGCTTCTGGCTTTGCTGGCATTGATAATCCATTATTCTTTAAAGAAAATACCCGCATGTTATTTGGCGATGCCAAAGAAACCTTAGGTAACTTAGTCAAAGCGTTTGATTAAGCGTTGCAGCCAATTAATTAAAAAGGCGCCTTAAGGCGCTTTTTCTATCCTGTAATAGGAGTTTAATTAAGGCTGGATCGAATATAGCCGGCTAATCGAGAGGTTGCTTGGCTTGCGGCGCGCCGCTCATAGACCAAACTAATATCAATGGAACCCAGATCCGGTAAGCGCTCGGACTTGCCGTAGCGCTCGATCGCCTCTAAGCCATCGGGGATAGTGCTTTGAGCGAGCACGGTAATCCCTAATCCCTCACTAATTGCCGCTTGAATGCCCGACAAGTCAGGGTTGGTATGAATGATTCGCCATGGTTGCTTAATCTTATCTAAGGCTTTTAGTGCTCGTTTGCGATATAGGCAGCCGTCTTGGGCCAGAACCAGCGGTAATTTATCTTGGCGATCATTGAGATAATCTTTTTTGCCCACCCAAACTAACCGATCAGATTTAATAAGACCTTTACGTTTGGCCGAGGGTTTGTCGTGCAGGCCTAAAATTAAATCATATTGTGCTCGTTGTGGTTCTGACAGCAAATTTCGACTAAGGTCACTCAATACTTCTAGGGTGACTTGCGGATAAGACTGAGCGAAACGACCGATTATTTTGGGCAGCAAAGTAGTGGCAAACTCACTGGGAATCCCCAGTTTAATTTGTCCCGCCAATTCGGGCTTGGCGAATTGGTTCAAAAGCTGATCGTTGAGCGTTAAAATAGTCTTAGTATCCTCGTAGATTGCCGCGCCTGCATCCGATAGGCTCAGCTGTTTGTTGAAGCGCAGAAATACCTCAACGCCCAAATGCTCTTCGAGTTTTTTTAGTTGCAGGCTAATAGCCGGTTGTGAGCGACCTAGATGGTCGGCAGCGGCGGTCACCGAGCCAAGGTCGGCGGTGGCGACAAAGGCTCTTAAAGCGTCCATCGATAAATTTCTCATATTTAAATTCCAAATGTATTTATCAATACTATTAATTTAACAAATAAATTAAATTAACGCTACAATAGCTCATATCAACATAAGTAGCCCGTTTTATAGGTGGCTTACATTGTCTTTAGCCTTTTTATTACCAACGAGATAAACCATGGCGCTGTTTACCGCTTGCTACGACCTTCACCTTGCCGCTGGCGGCAAAATGGTTGAATTTGCCGGTTATCAGATGCCGGTGCAATACAGCGATGGTATTTTAACAGAGCACTTGCATACGCGCAGTCAGGCTGGCTTATTTGATGTATCGCATATGGGCCAGGTGATTGTTGAAGGGGTTAACAGTGTCGCAGAGTTAGAAGCGGTGCTACCCATCGATGTGGCGGCGCTATCCATTGATCAGCAAAGTTATGCGGTACTGACGAATCAGACAGGCGGCATCTTAGATGATCTGATTATCACAAGGCTTGCTGAAGATAAATTCATGCTAGTGGTCAATGCCGCCTGTAAACAAGCCGATATTCGCTATCTCCAACAACAGTTAACCAGCAGTGCGCTTGTTTATCAGGATCAGCAGGCTTTACTGGCTTTACAGGGCCCGCTTGCCGCGCAGGTGTTGAGAGGTTTAGCGCCCGAGATTGCCGATCTAATATTTATGCACGGCGCTGCAATGGAGATCAATGGCCAGCCATGCTATATCACGCGGTCGGGCTATACCGGCGAAGATGGCTTTGAAATTTCTACTGATAATCAACACGTTGTTTCCTTGGCGAATAGTTTGTTAGAAAACAGCGCGGTTAAATGGGTGGGCTTAGGTGCGCGGGACTCACTGCGATTGGAAGCGGGGCTTTGTCTCTATGGCCATGATATGGATACGCATAGCAGCGTAGTTGAAGCAGGCCTTGGTTGGAGTATTAGTCGTAGCCGTCGGGCGAATGGCGATAAAGCAGGGGGCTTTCCCGGCGCTGATACGCTCTTTGCCCAGTCACAAAACACTGTTCAGCGTCGTCGAGTCGGCTTTACTGTCGACAGTCGTGCACCGGTACGCGAGGGGGCGGAAGTAGTTGATCAAGATCAGCAAACGATTGGCGTTGTGACTAGCGGCGGTTTTTCTCCAAGCCTCAGCGCGCCGATTGCGATGGGCTATATCGATACTGACTTTGCTAAGCCTGGCGATAAAGTTCAAGCTTTAGTAAGAGGCAAGCTTAGGCCTATGACCGTGACTGCCTTGCCTTTTGTTGCACAAAACTATCACCGTTAAATCGTCACTTTATAAATATTGTTTGAGAGCGCGAAAACTATGACTGAAACACTGTTGCAAGAACCGATGACTGAGACTTACTCAATCGATCATACCGATCAACTGGCGGTTTCGCAGACGCCAGAATTACCCTTAGAAGGGTTTGAAGCGCGCCATATTGGTTTAACCGCCGGAACAGAAAACAGTGACCACCAGCGAATGCTCGAAGCCCTAGGCTACAGCAGTATGGAATCGTTTATTACCGACGTTGTGCCGGACAGTATTTATCAGCAGGGCGGATTGAATTTACCCGATGCACTGAGTGAAGCAGAGGCTTTGAGCACCTTAAAAGCGATTGCGAAAAAGAATTTACCATTTCGGTCTATGATCGGTCAGGGCTATTATGCCACTGAAACCCCCACGGTGATTTTACGAAATATCTTAGAGAGCCCCGCTTGGTACACCGCCTATACACCCTATCAGCCTGAAATATCACAGGGTCGATTAGAGGCATTACTCAATTTCCAAACCATGGTTTGCGACCTTACCGGCATGGATATTTCTAATGCCTCCATGCTAGATGAGGGCAGTGCGGCGGCTGAAGCGATGAGCTTAGCCAAGCGCTCGGCAAAAAATAAGTCGAACACTTTCTTTGTTGACCAAGACTGTCTGCCGCAGACTATCGAGGTGGTGAAAACAAGAGCCCATGCCGCGGGTTATGAGCTGTATATTGGCGACCCTAAAACGGAAGCAAATAGCGCTGATTATTTTGGCTTGTTACTGCAATACCCCGGTTGTTCCGGAGAAGTGACCAACTTTGAGCAGGTGATAGAGAACGCGCATGCGCATAAATCATTAGTCATTATGGCGGCCGATATTATGTCGCTGGTGATTTTAAAATCTCCTGGTCAGCTAGGGGCCGATGTTGTGGTCGGTAACAGCCAGCGGTTCGGTGTACCGGTAGGTTTTGGTGGTCCCCATGCCGCATTCATGGCAACCAAAGAGCGCTTTCAGCGATCGTTACCGGGCCGCTTAGTCGGTGTGTCGATTGACAGTGACGGCAAGCCCGCTTATCGATTGGCATTGCAAACCCGCGAACAACATATTCGTCGAGAGAAAGCGACGTCAAACATTTGTACGGCTCAAGTATTACTGGCGGTGATTGCTTCCATGTATGCCTGTTACCATGGCCCGGCAGGCTTACGGAAAATTGCCTGCCGGATTCATCGCTTGACAACGATTGCTGCCAGCGGCATTAATCAGCAAGGTTTCGCGGTTGAAAACCAGTATTTCTTTGACACCCTGACCATCAATACCGGCGCGCAAACACAGCTTATTTATCAACGAGCATTGGCGGCTAAAATAAATTTACGTCGAATCAGTGACACGCAGTTAGGTTTTTCAGTCGATCAGGCGAGCACTGAGCAAGAGATTGAATTAATCTGGCGTTTGTTCGCGCCCACCATGCAGCATTCTTTTGCCGGTATTGCCGAGACGGCAGCAATTGATTACTCGGCCGCTCAGTATCGTGACGATGCAATTTTAACCCATCCGGTGTTTTCGAAGTATCAATCGGAAACAGAAATGCTGCGCTATATTCGTCGTTTGTCGGATAAAGATTTAGCCTTAGACCGCACCATGATCCCGTTGGGTTCCTGCACCATGAAGCTGAACGCCAGCAGTGAAATGATTCCGGTGACTTGGCCGGAGTTTGGCAGCCCTCATCCCTTTGCGCCGGCTGAACAAGTGCAAGGTTACCAGCAGATGATCGCCGAGCTGGAGCAAATGCTGGCTGAGTGCACCGGCTATGATGTGGTCTCGCTGCAACCCAATGCAGGCTCACAAGGTGAGTTTGCGGGCTTACTGGCCATTGCCGCTTATCATAAAAGTCGCGGCGATGAGCAGCGTAATATTTGTTTGATTCCCAGTTCAGCGCACGGCACGAATCCCGCTTCAGCGCAGATGTGTAATATGAAAGTGGTGGTGGTTAACTGCGACAGCGACGGCAATGTCGATCTCGAAGATTTGCAGCAAAAAGCCGAGCAACATTCAAAGCAGTTAGCGGCCTTAATGGTCACCTACCCGTCAACACACGGTGTGTTTGAAGAGCAAATTAAAACCGTCACCGCCTTAATCCATCAACATGGCGGCCAAGTTTATGTTGATGGCGCCAACTTAAATGCCATGGTGGGTCTCTGCGGTCCTGGTGACTTTGGCGGCGATGTGTCGCATTTGAACTTGCATAAAACGTTTTGTATTCCCCATGGCGGCGGCGGTCCGGGTGTCGGTCCTGTAGCAGCGAAAGCGCATTTGGCGCCTTATCTGCCAGCGATAGCTTCCGCCAAGGATTCAAGCGCAGATGCTTCGCGGCCACAGGTCTCCAGTGCACCTTATGGTTCGGCCAGTATTTTACCAATTAGCTGGATGTACATGCGAATGATGGGTGCATCGGGCTTACGGCGCGCGACCGAAGCGGCGATTCTTAGTGCTAATTTTATTGCTTACCGCTTAGCTGATGCCTACCCAGTGTTATACACGGGCAATAAGGGGCTGGTGGCCCATGAGTGCATTATTGATTTACGGGGTATTAAAGAATCGACGGGTATTGCGGTTGAAGATGTGTCAAAGCGATTGATTGACTACGGTTTTCACGCACCCACCATGTCATTTCCCGTGGCAGGCACCTTGATGATTGAACCAACCGAAAGTGAAGCTAGGTGCGAGCTCGATCGTTTTTGTGACGCCATGCTGGCGATTAAAGCCGAAATTATGCAGGTGGCTGATGGCCAGTGGCCGTTAGACGATAACCCACTGGTGAATGCACCGCATACCGCAGAGCAGTTAATTGCTGACCAATGGGTGCACAGTTACTCACGCTCGGAGGCGGCCTACCCGATAGCATCATTACGCAAGGATAAATATTTTTCACCGGTGGCAAGAATTGATAATGTTTTTGGCGATCGCAATCTTATTTGTTCTTGTCCTAGTATGGAAGATTTTCTTTAAAGACTTATTCTTTAGGAAGTAGGATTATGCTTTGCGATTCTTAAGTAAACTAACTTTGAATTTCTAAAAGGTTTAAAATTTTGATTTTATTTTTAAATAAAAAAAGGGGCTAAAAGCCCCTTTTTTATTTGGAACTAAGCTGCCCAATTAACACCGCGGTATGTACCTGACGATGCTTTAGACGACTTTTCTAACTGATTAACATTAAACTTAGTGCCTCGGTAAATACCAGGCTCAGAAATTAAACGTTTTTTTAAGTTAGTAGGTGTTACTTTAAAGCCTCTATATAGATTAGACATGTCGTGCCCTCCAGTTTACGTTTAGATTAAAACCCATCAAAGATGGGCTAGCTTCTTAACGCGTTCCTTCGAAAGATAAATGATTATCTATCTACTTCCGTCCTGTGCACGAGTCGCACACAGAATGAACGTTTACTGTGCACGCGTTCCTTCGATCAAATAGGTTGATCTACTTCCGTCTCTTAAGAGATGAACGTGATACAATTATAGCATTAATTCTAAACAAAGCAAAACCTGAATTTATATTTAACCTATTGATTTAATTGAATATTTAAATATACTTAAGTTTGGAGGGTATTTTTTTGGCGATTAAAGCTGCTGAAATTTAAGTCAACTTTCTGAGAGAGTAATCTTGCTATATTAAGATCCAAATTATTTGAGGACAAGTATAAACCTAAGTTTCTATTTGCATATCTTTTAAGTTTTTGAATGAAATTAAGATAGCTTTGGACTTATTTATACTTTTGTATTTTTCTCAGCTAGTTATAATTGTCTTCCTTAAATATAAACATAATTTATTTAGAATGAGGTTTAATTTTTTGAAAAGATGGCAATACGATTTACGAAACGTTATTTCTTTAACAGCATTAATTATCTCTACTACATTAATTCCTAATACCTTAATGGCTGGAGCCGTTGAAGACGGTATTATTTCGCGTATTCAGGCAGTTGGTAATATTTGCATTGAAGGTCATGCTTGTGCAGAGGCTTTAATGGCAGCGCCTAGTGGACCTCGTTCGGCAGAAGAGGTTTATAATTCGGGTTGCATGGCCTGCCATACCTCGGGTGCTGCTGGCGCACCGAAGTTCCGAGATGTTGCCGCTTGGTCTACGCGTTTAGACAAAGGTCTAGAAATGCTCTACAGCAATGCGATCAATGGTATTGGTGCCATGCCGGCTAAGGGTCTATGCCCGAAATGTTCGGATGAAGAGATTGAAATTGCGGTTGATTATATGCTTGAAGGTATTTAATTAAATAAGCGCTGACCTAGTTAGTCAAATAAGCCTCTTAAACTTTCTAATGTTTGCGCACCTTTGGTTTTATTCGCAACGCCATCATCGGCACCATTAAAGCCTCTCTTGTGCAGGTCACCACTAGGCAATTCCTCTAAAAAACGACTGACTTGACACTGCAGTTTCTCGCCAAACTGCTTACGCCTACGCGCACAGGTTAAGGCCAGAGTCTGTTGTGCGCGAGTAATACCAACATAAGCTAAACGGCGCTCTTCCTCAATATTGCCTTCGTCGACACTATTGCGGTGCGGTAAAATCTGCTCCTCGAAACCCATGATATAGACGTGCGGGAATTCTAAGCCCTTAGCGGCATGTAGGGTCATGATTTGCACCTTATCATCGGCTTGCTCTTCGGACTGTTTGTCGAGTAAATCCAGTAATAACAGCTTTTTAATCACATCTTCTAAGTTGGTTGTTTCCTCTGTAGCATCTGATTCTGAAGATGAACCATCCACTGGTTTACGCAATTCTTTGGAGATGGAGTTAATTAAGAAGTAAATATTTTCCATCCGGCGTTCGGCCACAGCAGTGCTGCTACTGTTTTGATGCAACCAGCCTAAGTAATCAATATCGTCTAGCATCTCATCGATAGCCTGGCGGGCAAAGCCATTCTCAATTTGTCGCTGTAGGCCGCTAAACCAATCGCTGAGACGTTTTAATCGGTCAAAGCTAGCGACTGGCAAGGCATGTTGCAGGCCAATTTCATTAATCACTGAAAACAAACTGACGTGACGTTGACTAGCGTATCGCCCCAGCGTTTCTAGTGTGCTAATTCCGATCTTACGACGGGGCACATTGACGATTCTTAAAAAAGCGGCATCATCATCAGGATTAACTAAAACGCGGAGGTAGCACATAATATCTTTAATCTCACTACGTGCAAAAAAGGACGTGCCACCGGTTAAGTGATAAGGAATTTGCTTAGCCTGAAATTTGAGCTCAAGCAACTTCGATTGATGGTTGCTTCTCACCAAGACAGCAAATTGTTTAAATCGTGCGGCAAGCAACAATTTCTGTTCAATAATTTGATTGGCGATAAGTTCGGTTTCCGCGTCTTCATTCGCCACTTGAATCACCTCGATGGCATCGCCAAGGCCCTTTTCACTCCATAATTGCTTGTCGTAAATGTGCGAGTTATGTTGGATTAAGGTGTTGGCTGCGCGAAGAATCCGGTTGGTAGAGCGATAGTTTTGTTCGAGCTTAATGACTTTGAGTCCTTTAAAGTCGGACTCGAGTCGCATAAGATTCTCAGGATTTGCCCCCCGCCAGGAATAAATAGACTGATCATCGTCGCCTACCACAGAGAGTTTGCCTCGATCGCCAACCAATAGTTGAACAAGGCGGTATTGGCTGGTATTGGTATCTTGGTACTCATCAACCAGTAGATAACGAATTTTTCCTTGCCAACGCTGGCGAACTTGTTCATTAGTTTCAAGAAGTTGCACCGGCAATGTTATCAAGTCATCAAAATCAACGGCGTTGTATGAAGTAAGCGCTTGCTCATAGCGCCTATAAAGCTCTACAATTCTAGCTTCTTGTGGGCTTTCGGCTTTTCCAATCAAGGCTTCGGGAGGCTGACATTGGTTTTTCCAGTGAGAAATTTGTTGCTGTGCCAGCTCGGTGATATCAGCGCCAGCATTACTGTGATCGAGCAGTAATTCCTTGATTAAGGCTTTGCTGTCTTGCTCATCAAAGATGGTAAAACCTGATTTGCGCCCGAAAGCGTAGGCCTCTCGTTGAATAATTTTAAGACCTAAGTGATGAAAAGTGCAGATGCTAAGGCCGCGGCTGTCATTGTATGGCAATAAGTTGCTAATCCGGTCCTTCATTTCTCTAGCGGCTTTGTTAGTAAATGTCACAGCCGTTACATTCTGCGCTCGATAGCCGCATTGCTGAATTAGCCAAGCAATTTTGCGGGTGATAACGCTGGTTTTTCCGCTGCCGGCGCCGGCCAGCACTAATAGCGGACCGTCGGTATAGCGAACGGCCTTTTTTTGTGCAGGATTAAGGCCTTCCAATGGATTAGGGGTTGAAGCGTTAATGAGTGTTGATCTACCTTTTAGCGGGTGAGGAATGTCGCCAATAAACAAAAGAGCTGGTTTGCCAATAGCTATAGTTTATCAGGCATTAAGTCGAGTCGGTGAAACTATTAGGTTATTTTTTGAAAGATGGTAGAAGAACGAAAAATACCTTAAAAAAATCACCTGATAAATGGCGAAAAGCAACTATTTGGCCTAGTGTTAATAAGGCTTTAGCCAATTATTAAGGTGTGTTGACAATTGTCAGATTTAGCTAGGAATCGGTCTTTGCCGGCCGCAGTGAGAGCATGCAAAAAAACACTATCAGAACCTTATTGATTAACGCTCATCGAGATCAATACATCCAAATGGCGAGACTGCTTGGCGATGTGACGGCTTCTGATTATGAAATGACATGGTGCGCAGATTATCAATACGCATTAGAGGCCATGCTGGCCCCTATTCACGATATTATTTTGCTCGATTATGAGCACGCCCCAGACACTTGTGAAGAATTATTGCGTGCCGCCAGCGCTCATGGCTGCTCGACGCCTATTGTGTGTTTAACGGCGAAGGACAATCCTGATCTTGATCAGGCTGCGATTCGCGGCGGTGCAGCCGATTATTTGATTAAAGATCAGCTCAATACTGTACAGATTGAGCGAACCATACGCTACGCTATGGATCGAAAATCAGCCGAATCCGAGCTGGCTCGTTTAGCCCATTATGATGCCTTAACGGGCATTCCAAATCGTTTATTGTTCAATGATCGTTTGGATCGCGCGCTGCAACGTACTGATCGAGGCGACAGTCCGTTTGCCTTACTGTACGTAGATCTTGATGGATTTAAGACCGTCAATGACATGCATGGCCATGATGTTGGTGATAAATTAGTGCAAGGTATTGCTGAGCGATTGAGTCAATGCATCCGCCGAACAGACTCGGTGGCTAGAATTGGGGGGGATGAATTTACGGTCTTGCTTGAAAAAATTAATTCGACCAATGATACCGTGATGGTCGCTCAAAAAATCATAGACGTCATTACCGAGCCATTTAATATTGATGGCCAACAACTTCGTGTTGGCAGTAGTATTGGTATTGCGGTTTATCCCGAAGCGGGTACCGACGCAAAGACTTTACTTAAACATGCTGATATGGCCATGTATGAAGCGAAGGCCATGGAGGGGTCTACCTACCGGTTCTTCACTGATCAAATGAACAATGAGGCGCTCGATCAAGGTCGCCTAGAGCTTGAGCTGCGTGCGGCGATTAATAACGACGAGTTAGCGATGTATTTTCAGCCGCGCATCTCTTTACAAACGGGAAAAATAATTGGCGCTGAGTCCTTACTTCGCTGGCATCACCCTGAGCGAGGCTTGTTACTGCCCGACGAATTTATACTGCCCGCCAAACAGCTGGGCTTATTATCGTCGGTGGGCTACTGGGCGATGAATCGTTTGTGTCAAGATATTAATGCGATGGATCAATTAAAACTCGCCCCTTTACGCATTTCATTTAATGTCGCTCACGAGCAATTTATTGCGCCAAATTTTGTGACCAAGATCGAATCGATCTTAAGCGCTAATAAAGTGTCGGGTTCGCGTTTTGAATTTGAATTGGCCGAAACCGATGTGATTGAAAGCTTAGCTGAAATTGCCGCTGATATGCAGAAACTGGAGAAGCGAGGGGTTCGTTTTTCACTTGACGATTTTGGCACTGGTTTTTCCTCATTGCCACAGTTACAGCGATTACCCATTACCACCTTAAAACTAGATAAAAGCCATGTTCAAAAAGTGGTTAATGATCAAGACAGTGCCAACATGGTTCGAGCGATGATTCATTTAGCCCATGCACTAACCTTAAAAGTCGTTGCTGAAGGCGTTGAGACCGAGAGTCAAAAAGACTTTCTTATAGAAAATAACTGCGATCAAATGCAGGGCTTTATTTTTAGTGAGCCGCTTACTTTCGATGACTTTACCAAACTTCTGCGCCAACAAGGCGCGACCTCAAGACCAAGCTACCTGTCCATCGTCGATAAATAGGCTATCACTGTAACCGCCTTAATTTCATTGTCTCGATTACACTCGTTAGATCCACTCGTTGCACTTTCTAATAATCAGCGTCATGCATTAATCGGTTTAGTTGGGCAGGTTTTTGTCGAGCTCAAAACGCCAAAGCTTCTTTTGAATGACGTTAGTCAATCGCAATTAGCTGTTTAGGGGCGCGGCTTGAATGCAATTCAAGGGTGGCGTGATTGATAGAATCCGTCATGCCAGCTCGGCCTCACCTGTGCCCGGCGGTCCGATAAGCAGTAAATTGTGTCCGCCGGCAGCGGCGATTTCTAATGCGCGTTTAGCCAAAGGTTGACCAGCTACTTCGGCTAAGTCGACAATGTGAGCGAGAGGGCTCTAGCTGTTGATATTAATGGTGATTTTTATGAGTTGTTGAAGCCTTTAGGGCTTCAAGCTTCGCTTCAAGCGCCGCAGTTTTTTCTTCTAGCCGCGACAATAAAGCCAGATGTTGGTCAAACTCTTCGCGAGTAATAAGATTCATTTTGGCAAAACTGGCTTCGACTAATGGCCGTAAGTTCTGTTCAAATTCATCGCGAATATCTGCTGCATTTGCAGGCAGCAGGCTAGCGGCTTGTTTTAATAGATCGGTGATGGCAAATTTTTCAGTCATAGTTTTCTCCCAGAGCATTATTAATTAGGTGGTTTAATGGATCAAGTGCGTCATTTGTTCCGAGCTAATAAAATCGTAAAAGTCAAAATAATTAAAGCGCTATATTGGTGCGTTAAGATTATATATTGGTGCGTAGCAGCTCTTAATTTTAAGGCGAGCGGCATAATATTAATATAAGCCTATGTTTTTAAATAAAAAAAAATTACTGGCATGGCACATGCAAAATGATTGTTAGCGAATTTATTTTTTTTACATTTAAAAAAATAGTTCGCAGCCGACTCAATTCGGAATTCGTTTATAAAAATGGGGCGTAAATGAAGTTTATTACCGCAATTTTAAAGCCTTTTAAGTTAGATGATGTAAGGCAAGCATTGTCGAATATAGGAGTTGAAGGTATTACAGTAACTGACGTTAAAGGTTTTGGTCGGCAAAAAGGCCATACGGAGCTTTACCGAGGAGCTGAATATATAGTTGATTTTCTCCCTAAGGTAAAACTTGAAATTGCGGTAAAGAATGATATTTATGACCAAGCGATAGAGGCAATTTTATCTGTCGCTAACACGGGAAAAATAGGTGATGGGAAGATATTTGTTTTTTCGCTTGAAGAAGCTGTTCGAATTCGAACAGGTGAAAAAGGTGGCGAAGCAATATAGATTTTTAAAACGCTTGATTCATTTAGATTTTTAAATTACCAAGGAGTAAATAACAGTGGAAAATAATATTTTTGAACTCCAGTATGCTATGGATACATTTTATTTTTTAATTTGTGGCGCATTGGTTATGTGGATGGCTGCTGGCTTTTCGATGCTAGAAGCTGGGTTAGTGCGAGCTAAAAACACTACTGAAATTTTAACTAAGAACGTTGCATTGTTTGCAATTGCATCTACCATGTACTTGATTTGTGGTTACGAATTAATGTACGGCGGTGGTATGTTCCTTTCTGGCACAGCAGGTCCTGTTGATTCAGCCGCGATATTAGCAGCATCTGCAGAAGCTGGTTTTGCTGATATGGGAGAGTACTCAGGTGCATCAGACTTCTTCTTTCAAGTCGTATTCGTAGCAACGGCAATGTCGATTGTTTCTGGTGCGGTCGCTGAGCGTATGAAGCTATGGGCCTTCTTGGCTTTTGCTGTAGTAATGACTGGCTTTATTTATCCAATCGAAGGTAGCTGGACATGGAATGGTACTCCAGTACCATTTATCGGTGAATTATCTTATTCTGATTATGCAGGTTCGGGTATCGTACACATGGCTGGCGCAGCTGCTGCACTTGCTGGCGTTTTGTTAGTCGGCGCCAGAAAGGGTAAATATGCTGCTGATGGTTCAGTGCAAGCAATCCCTGGTGCTAATTTACCATTGGCCACGCTAGGTATGTTCATACTTTGGATGGGCTGGTTTGGTTTTAATGGTGGTTCAACATTGAAACTGGGTGGTATAGATGTTGCCAATGAGGTAGCAAATGTATTCCTCAATACCAATGCAGCAGCCTCTGGTGGATTGTTAGCAGCATTAGTCTTAGCAAAAATAGTTTTTGGTAAAGCAGATTTAACAATGGCTTTGAATGGTGCCCTAGCTGGTTTAGTTGCAATTACAGCTGAGCCTGCAGACCCTACCCCATTGCTTGCTACTATCATTGGTGCAATTGGCGGTGTTATCGTTGTCGCAAGTATCGTGTTCCTTGATAAAATTAAAATTGATGATCCTGTAGGTGCTATATCTGTTCACGGAACAGTCGGTATCTGGGGTATCTTTGCTGTTCTTTTATCTGACGCTGATGCTACTTTTATGGGGCAATTAATAGGCTTATTAGTAATACTTGTTTGGGTGTTCGTAACAAGCTTAATTGCCTGGAAAATTATTGATGTTATTATCGGGCTACGAGTCAGTGAAGAAGCTGAAATGGAAGGCGTTGATATTTCTGAATGCGGCATTGAGGCTTATCCTGAGTTTGCTGACAGTTAGCATTTCTCATAATTAAATTCACCTACCTTAAAAAGGAAGCGCTGTAAAATGCGCTTTCTTTTTATTTAGGTAATCATTATAATAGTCCCATCAAAATTCATATAAAATCAAAAATATTTATTTAAATAATTAGAATTTCGATAAGTATTTATGATCATGAGAATACTTATCTTTTAGGAGACCGCTATGAAATTAGTTACTGCTGTAGTTAAACCTTTTAAGCTAGACGATGTAAGAAGTGCACTCTCTGATGTGGGTGTTCAAGGTCTTACTGTAACGGAGGTAAAGGGATTTGGTAGACAAAAAGGCCATACTGAGCTCTATCGAGGCGCTGAATATGTGGTAGACTTTTTACCTAAAGTGAAATTAGAAATTGCTATATCTGATGATATGGTCGATGCTGTTATTGAAGCTATTACCAGCTCGGCAAATACCGGCAAAATTGGTGACGGTAAAATATTTGTTGCTAATCTAGAGCAGATTGTACGTATTCGGACCGGCGAAGTCGGCGATGATGCTGTGTAAGTTGATTTTGCTTGCATGAAAAAAGCCGCATTAGCGGCTTTTTTTTAGCCGCTGGATTATCGCTTCACTTCAAGTGATTAAAAACCAGCACCAAGTTGTTCAGTCGGCGCTCAATCGTGAAGGTTCTAAATAATGCGTCCCGCACAGATGATAAATATTCCCTTTTTAGTCATTGTGGGTCACGGATCCGCTGGCCACAATATCTTGTGCCGGCCAAAGATAATTACTAAAAAATAGGCAGCAATACGTTAAAGTGGGATAAAGCCTGTGGTTTTCTTGCAGTTCTTGGCTATAACTATAAGCCACTTAATGAAAACCCTTATTTTAAAACCGCAGGTAATGTAGTAATGGCTAAGCAGCAAAAAGCTAAAACACGTTCTTCTATTGCTTCACCCGATTTGAGCTTTATAGGCTCAAAGGACGAGCATGCAGAAACACGAAATATCGCCAGTCGACAACGCGTTCGTTCTGAACTAGATGATGAAGTCACGCGATTTCTAAAAGCAGGGGGTAAAATTGATACTATCGCCGCCAATGTCATGGGCGACCCGCCTCGCAAGCCCGAAAGCAGTTACGGTAGTCGGCCTATTTAATCCCGTCTTTGTTATTAATTCAGTGCTTGCAGTGCATTGACAGTGCTGACAATTGCCGCTGGAGTGCTGATCACTGCATCCGCTGAATAATGTTTTGCGGCCTCAATATCTTCAGTCGCTAAATAGGGTGTCGAAGCATTGTCTTGCTGCTGATCTTTGGTTAGCCAAATAGCTTTAAAGCCCGCACGTTTTGCACCGACCACATCACAATGAAAATCATCACCGATATGAACCACTTGGCTCGCGATTATTGCGGAGTCAAGATGACCATTAATACGTGCTAGCGCGGCAGTAAAAATGCCTGCTTGCGGTTTGCTAATATTCAGCTGTTCTGCCGACAGGGCAAATGAAAAAAATCGACCGATCGAGGTTTGTTTAACATCGGCGTTGCCGTTACTGATCGAGCCAAGAATAAAGTCTTTTTGCAGGGTCTCCAGCATGGACTCCACTCCGTCATAGCAATTCACTTGCTGGCGTAACTCGTAATGCACTTCAAAAGCTTCGGCCGATAATGCCGTGGCGTCTTCATCGCTATAGCCACTCTCGATCGCCATAGTTTTGATGGTTTCAATGCGTAATTGGCTGATTTGATTTTTAAACGCGGCTGATGAAGAGAAAAGCTTGAATCGGTAATCGCCTATGTCGGCTAAGCTAAATTTGTCAGTAAGCGCTTTCGCGTTTTTCTGCAACCATTGATAACATTCCGTTTCAGCACGAATTAAGGTGGGTTTAAGGGGCCAAAGTGTGTCATCTAGATCGAAGGTAATGGCTTTAATCACTGAGGTCATTGCTGCCTTTAATTTTATTTTTATTTCGTTGAGCACGCGGGTGTGCTTGGTCGTAAACGCTGGCCAAATGCTGAAAATCGAGATGAGTATAGATTTGTGTGGTCGACAAATTCGCATGCCCTAGTAACTCTTGAACCGCACGGAGATCACCGCTGGATTCAAGCAGATGACTGGCAAATGAATGCCGCAACATGTGTGGGTGCAAGTGTTGTTGTTGGTCGAGTTGTTGGCCTGCTAACTTTAATCGCTGTTGAATCGCACGGTGCGAAATCCGCTGGCCACGGTTGCTAACAAACAGTGCCGTTTGCTCTGGCTGGGCCAAGTTTGCGCGCACCGCCAGCCATGCTTTAATCGCTTGAAGGGCAATGCTGCCGATGGGCACTAAGCGTTGCTTATTTCCTTTGCCAGTGACCGTCACTAGGCCTTCTGCTTGGTCGACATCGTTTATGTCTAAATTTGCTAACTCGGCCAGTCGAAGCCCTGCAGCATAAAGGGTTTCCATCATTGCTTGATCACGTAGGGCGAGCAGGTTTTTGTTACCCAGTGATTTTTCGCTATCAGCATCTTTATGATGGCTATTTTGTTGTTGGTCTAGCAGGCCTTTTAATTGATCGACGTCGAGCGTGACGGGTAATTTTTTAACCCCCGCCGGTGCGCGTACACCGTCGGCAGGATTGTAGTTTACCGTTAACACCTTCTCACTCAAGTGTTGATTCGCATAAGCGAAAAAGCTGCGGATGCTTGATAAACTGCGTTGAATTGATGCGGCAGACATACCTTTTCTATTCAGTGTTGCTGCGAACTGCCTGACCAATGCCGTGTCGATAGCAGCAATGCTATTACAATGATGGGCGGCACAGTAAGTAGCCAGCTTATGCAAATCAGCGCGGTAGGCCGAGGCTGTGTGTTTTGATAAGCGCCTGACCGATAAGAGATGGGCAATGAACGTCGAGATAGCTTGATCGATCTCATTACTTATGGTCGCTTGGATGGTAGCCATGAGCTCTGTTTTACTCTGTACTATTGAAACGGTTAATTAAAGCGACCAGTATATCAGCAAGGTAGTCGAGGAATAGCGTGCCAGTGTCACTGTTATAATGATGGCTGTCATGATGTGCGACTGCTAACAGCAGAGTGCTGTTGCTAGACTTACCAGTGATCGGTAAGCACGTAATCGCCACTGAGCCAATAGCGTATTGGCTATTACTAAAAATAAATTCCGCTTCGCTGTCGCGAAGCGTACCGCACAAAGGCGTTTTATTTTGCAGAATACCGGCGATGGCATTTTCGGCATCGGTTTGCAATTGATGATAGCGTGGATCGAGGTCATGGTTAGCGGCATCTGTATCACTGATCAACAACACACCCACCGACTCGACGCCAAATCGCTTGGCTAACTTTTCTTCGAGCATCTCAAACGTTTCTGTTAGCGATAGGCAGTTAATTAAATCGATCACTAATGATTGAGTGGTCTGCAATAAACTGTCGTTTTCTTTTGCGGCTTGAATGAATTCACTGAGTTTATGCCGAGTTTGAATACTGGTTTCACGTAAAATAGCGACTTGTCTCTCCATTAAAGAAACCGCACTGCCGCTATTATGTGGTAGGGATAATTCAGCCAATATCTCAGGGTGCTGGGCAAAAAAATCACTGTTGTCGAGTAAGTAATTTGCCACTGCCTGTGCCGATAGCTGGGTGCTATTAGCTGAGTCGCTTGCAAGCGATGGATCAATCGAAGTATTGTCTGAATACGTGGTTGTCATAGGTTTATTTTCCCATCAAATACTTTGGTTGCACTGCCGGTCATCAATAAGGAGTTATTGCCTCCCGCCCATTGAATTGTTAATTCACCGCCGAGCAACTGAACCGATACGCGCTCGGCTAATAGACCACGATGAATGCCTGCCGCCACGGCCGCACAAGCACCACTGCCGCAAGCTTGGGTTTCACCGACGCCGCGCTCGAAGACTCGCAGCTTGATTGTCTCGCGATTAACAACTTGCATAAAGCCTACATTGACTCGGTCAGGAAAGCTCGTATGAGATTCTAGTAAAGGGCCAAATATATCAACGTTAGCGTTATTGGTATCATCGACCAGCATCACGGCATGAGGGTTGCCCATAGAGACGAGATTAAGTTCAGATTCACCTAACGAGTGTGCAACTAGAAAGCTGTTTTCATTAAGGCAGGGTGCTTGGTTAGCAATAAAAGGGAGCGCCTCAGGTGATAAGTTAGGTACACCCATATCAACGCAGACGGTGGTTGCATCGATTACTTCAATACTGATTTCGCCAGTCATGGTTGAAACCCGTAGTCGACGTTTACCGGTTAGCCGTTTGTCGCTTACAAATTTACCAAAGCATCGTGCGCCGTTACCGCACTGCTCAACCTCTTCGCCGTCAGCATTAAAAATACGGTAGTGAAAATCTGTCTCGGGCGATTTGGGCGCCTCGACCAGTAAAAGTTGGTCGCAGCCGATACCACGATGACGATCAGCTAGTTGTCGAATTTGCAGTGCACTTAGTTCAGCATTTTGTGACAGTAAATCAATCACCACAAAATCATTGCCGAGGCCGTGCATTTTTGTGAATCGTATTTGCATAATGTCATTAACGCTAAAATTGTTTTATAAAAAAGCTAAAGGTTGATTTCGCCGCGCATTAAATCCTCGATGGTTTCACGTTCGCGTACTAAATGCAGTTGTTCACCATCGACCATCACTTCAGCTGGTCGACCACGACTATTATAGTTAGACGCCATGACAAAACCATAGGCACCAGCCGAGCATACCGCAAGCACGTCATTTTCAGCAATGGCTAGCAGTCGCTCTTTACCTAAGAAGTCGCCGGTCTCACACACGGGGCCCACCACGTCATAGTGCTGGGCGGGGCAGTCTGCGCTTTCGTTTACCGGCAAAATATTCATCCATGCTTGGTACAATGCCGGGCGTAATAAGTCATTCATGGCGGCATCCACAATTGCAAAGTTTTTCTGCTCATTACTTTTAATGGTATCGACAGTGGTTAACAGCACGCCCGCATTGGCGACGATCGAACGACCTGGCTCCATGATTAATGACTGGTTTCGCTCTCCTAAGGTGTCAAGTAAGCTCGCGACATAATCGGCAGCGCTCGGGGGTTGTTCATCTTGGTAGCAAATGCCTAATCCGCCGCCGACATCAATGTGGCCAAGCTCGATGCCTTCTTCAGCCAGTGTGTCGACTAATGCTAGTACTCGCTGCAAGGCATCGGCAAACGGTTTGGCTGATACGAGCTGTGAGCCAATATGGCAGTCGATACCAACAATTTTAATGGCATTGAGACGATTGGCATGCCGGTACACGCTTAAGGCCTCGTCGATATCAATACCAAACTTATTTTCTTTTAAGCCGGTTGAAATATAGGGATGTGTTTGGGCATCGACATCCGGGTTTACACGCAGTGAAACGGATGCGATTTGATTCCGTTCAGCAGCGATACGATTGATACGCAGCAGTTCGGTTTCTGATTCAACATTAAAGCAATGGACTCCAGCTTCTAGGGCGCTACTAATCTCAGCGGCGTTTTTGGCGACGCCAGAAAACACCACCTTAGCTGGATCACCACCGGCGCGGATCACTCTTTCTAGCTCACCGCCCGAGACAATATCAAAGCCGCTACCGAGTTTGGCGAGCACACTTAACACTGCTAAATTTGAATTGGCTTTGACCGAATAGCAAATTAAGTGCTGATTAGCCCCTCGGCTATTGAGTGCCTGCCGGTAGCCTAAGTAACTTTGCTCGATCGCTTGGCGAGAATACACATAGCACGGTGTCGAAAACTGCTCGGCGATCGATGCCAGAGTAACTTGCTCTGCCATTAATTTGCCCTGTTGGTAAACAAAAACTGACATGGTTAGCCTTAGAACTCAGTGGTTGAAGAGAGGGCGGATGTGTCACTGGCCGCGGTCTCATCGACAGGCAAATACAGCGGCCCCATCTGCCCGCAAGCCGTGACGACTAGCACCATTAGCACTGAGCTGAAACGCTTAAGACGATTGCTGGATAAGCATATTTTTATTAGCACAGTCAACAACATTGATAACCTCACTGTTGGCGCGCGTCAACTAATTGTTTGGCTCTAGCCGCCGCTTGTTTCACCTGTGACGGTGCAGTGCCGCCGTAGTGATCGCGGCTCGCCACTGAACCCTCGAGGGTTAATACGGCAAACACATCATCATTGATCAGCGGACTAAAGGCTTGTAAATCGCTCAGTGATAAATCGCTGAGATCGCATTGCTTAGAGATGCACTGGGCAACGGCATTACCAACAATTTCATGCGAGTCCCTAAAGGCAACGCCCTGTCGCACCAAGTAATCGGCTAAATCAGTTGCGGTTGAAAATCCTTGGCCAGCCGCTGCGCGCATGTTGTCGACTTTCGGGGTAATTGCAGGCACCATGTCCGCATAGGCCGTTAAGCAATCGAGCACGGTGTCAATCGAATCAAACAAAGGCTCTTTGTCTTCCTGATTGTCTTTGTTATATGCCAAGGGCTGTGATTTCATTAAGGTTAATAGGTTGACTAAATGGCCTTGTACGCGACCCATTTTCCCGCGCACTAATTCTGGCACATCGGGATTCTTTTTTTGCGGCATAATTGAAGAGCCGGTGCAAAAGCGGTCGGGCAGATCAATAAAATCAAATTGACTGGAGGTCCACAGCACTAATTCTTCAGAGAAACGCGACAAATGCATCATAATCATGCTCGCACAGCTGGTAAACTCAATGGCAAAGTCGCGGTCGCTAACCGAATCTAAAGAGTTTTCTGTGGGCTGACTAAAGCCTAGCGCAGCTGCCGTTAGCGCGCGGTCTATAGGGTAGCTGGTGCCGGCTAAAGCCGCAACGCCCAGCGGTGATTGATTCATCCGCGCCTGGCAATCGAACAAGCGCGTGTAGTCGCGGGCTAACATTTCGTTCCATGCGAGTAGGTGATGACCAAAGGTTACCGGCTGTGCTGTTTGCAAATGGGTGAAGCCAGGCATAATCACTTCGGCATGCTGGTCAGCTAAGTCGATAAGACCGGTTTGTAAACGC
>DDDX01000014.1:0-12922 GCA_002339085.1 Cellvibrionales bacterium UBA1969 | reverse complement strand
GTGGCAACTTGATCGTTGCGCGAGCGGCCGGTATGCAGTTTTTTACCAACACTGCCAATTTTTTCAGTCAGTGCTGCTTCAACATTCATATGTACGTCTTCGCGCGCTACCGACCAGTCAAAATCCCCCGCGCTAATGTCGTCGCTAATAGCTTCTAAGCCGGCAATAATCTGCTCGGCCTCGCTGGCTTTTAGTACACCGACAGCGCTTAGCATGGTGGCGTGCGCAATAGAACCTTGAATGTCATGCCGATAAAGGCGTTGATCAAAGTTGACCGAGGCGGTAAACCGCTCGACAAAGGCATCGGTGGGTTCCTGAAAACGGCCGCCCCAGAGGCTATTGCGGGTTGTTTTTTGTTCGCCATTATTGTTGGGCTTATCTGCACTCATAGTCGTTAACCATTACCCTAAAAAGATCAGCATTGAGTATATCTTATGGGAAATCAAGCCACTATCACCACAGGCCAGAGGTCGAAAGATTACCGTCATTGATGGCCTTATGAGGCGATCAAAGGTAAATCTCAAGTGTTTAGGGCGGCACGAGCGATAGCTCCGCCTTTTTTTGATTAAATAATAACCTCCACTAACAACCTAGCGGAGTAACAAAGGGTTTAATTCGGCGCTTATGGGCAAATTGCGCGCTGTTTGTATACGACTTTACTAGCAGTTTTGCTTATCATAAGTGAATCCGTTTGTTGTGAGTTAACAAACGCCATTAAGACCAATGAGAGATTGCATGAGTCAGTCCCGCGCGAAAACCCTTACCATTGCGACGCGTAAAAGCCCCTTAGCGATTTGGCAGGCAGAGCATATTCGTGATCGACTGCTGGCCCTGCATCCAAAGCTCTCGGTTGAGCTATTAACCATGAGTAGCCGCGGCGATAAGATTCTTGATGCGCCGTTAGCCAAAGTGGGTGGTAAAGGCTTGTTCGTGAAAGAGCTAGAAACAGCCTTGCTTGACGGTCGCGCCGATATTGCCGTGCACTCGACGAAAGACGTTCCGATGCAACTGCCAGCGGGGTTGGTGTTGCCAGTTATATGTCAGCGAGAAGACCCCTTTGACGCCTTGGTATTGCCGAGTATCCAAGATAGTAAGTTATTACACACTATCACTAAAATAACTGATTTGCCTGAATATTATACCATAGGCACGTCCAGTTTACGCCGCCAATGTCAGTTGCAACAGCGCCGCCCTGATCTACAGTTTAAGGCGCTGCGTGGCAATGTAAATAGTCGCTTAGCCAAGCTCGATAACGGTGAATTCGACGCTATTATACTCGCCGCCGCGGGCTTAGTTCGGCTAGGATTCGCTGACCGTATCAATTTCCACCTGCCTGTGGATTGGATGTTGCCGGCCGTTGCTCAAGGGGCATTATCGATTGAATGCCGCGACGATGATACCGACACGCAGGCGTTGATTCGTCCCTTAAATGACACAATTTCGGCACTTTCTGTCACCGCAGAGCGGGCGATGAATCGACGCTTAAACGGTGGCTGTCAGGTACCCATTGCCGGCTTTGCGCAGTTAAACCAAGCGGGCGATCGCTTGCATTTAGAGGGCCGAGTCGGTGCAGTGAATGGCTCACAATTATTGATTGAGTCCGGTTATATCGAACACTTTCTGCCCCTTGAACCGGCACAGGCTCTTCTAAAAGCAGAACAATTAGGCGAAACGGTTGCGGATCAGCTACTGGCTCGTGGGGCGCAAGCTTTATTGGACCAAGTCGATGAGTAAGGTGCGAGTATTGGTCACGCGACCGGAAGGTCAGCGAGATCGACTGATTGAGGTATTAGCGCAAGCACAAATTGACAGCCAATGTCTGCCCATGTTGGAGTTATCAGCTTTGCATGAGCCCGCTGATGAGCAGGCGATTGAGCTGCAGCTGTCGCGGCTAGCCGAGCAACACCTGGCTATTTTTATCAGTAGCAATGCGGTGCGGTTTGCCGCAGAAAAGCTCGCCGCTTTATCCTTGGCTTGGCCTTCACAGTTGCCTTGCATGGCAATTGGTGCCACCACTGCTAAGGCGATTGAGAATCAAGGTTGGCCACAATACCACGACAGCGAGCTGATGGATCTGCATCAGCCGCCCACCAGTGAGGGTTTGCTGGCGAAAGCTGCACTGCAGTCGATAGCCGGACAGAAGGTTATGATTTTTCGTGGCCGTGGCGGTCGCGAATTACTGGCTGAACAATTACAAGCACGCGGCGCTATGATCAATTACTGCGAGCTGTATCAGCGCCATCAGCCGGCCTATGATGCTTCGACGGTGATCGACAGTTGTGGCTTAGCCGATGGCGGCCAGCCAGTAGCCGCGATATTATTCGCCAGCGGTGAAACCTTAAGTAATTTTTGTCATCATATACAAGACGGCCAGCTACCAAATTGTATTTTTGATATAGCCGTGGTGGTGCCATCAAAGCGTATTTATGATCTGGCACAGGCGGCAGGATTTAATCAAATTCATCTCGCAGCCAGCGCCAGCGCAGAGGGTTTTTTAGAGGCTTTACAAGCGCATATAGTGGTGTAATGCTAGCGGGCTTAGTTTTTTTATTTTAGCTTAGCATTGTAGTTTAGCACCGCATCTTAAACCCCTACATTAGTCGCATAATTCGATGGGCCTGATAAGCTTGGCCAACGATAAAGCAGGAATCATGCAATGAGTAAGCAGCATACTACCGACCACCACGATGAGATTGAAGATGCGACGATTGTCGATCAGCAAACGTTTGTTTCCGCCGATACAGCTGCCAAATCAGTTTCGAATCGAACCGCTGTTGTTGCCGTCATTATTGCTATTATTGCCTTGTTTGCGTCGGGCTACAGTACTTGGGTGCAGTGGCATCAACAACCCATGCTAAGTCAAATTAGCAGTGATAGCCAAGCAGCTAAACTGTCTTTGTCTACAGTAAATAAACGCCTAGATAGAGTAGATAAAAGCCTTATGGCGGGTCAAAAAAATCAACAGCAAGCAACCGCGCTTCACAATACGGCCATCAAGGAGATTAACCAGCGATTGGCTTCCAATAGTCGGCGCTTGGGCTTGGTCGCCAATACCACCACTGACGATTGGCAGATAGCCGAAGTCGAGTATCTATTGCGCTTGGCGAGCCAACGTTTATTAATTGCAAAAGATGGCCGCACGGCGCTGAATTTACTGGCTAACTCCGATGCTATTCTTGTCTCGCTAGCCGATCCCAGTTGGCTTGATTTACGTGCCGCGATTGCCGCTGATCGTTTAGCGATTGCCAGCATTGACCAGTTAGATGTCGATGGCCTGTTTTTAAGGTTGGCAGCTATTAACGCAAAGATTGAAGCCTTACCGCTGTTGCGTAGTCGGCTTGAGCGAACAAGCGTAATAACCCCTGTCGAACCGCCAGCCAGTGATGAAGCAATGCCAGTGATGGCTTCGCTGCAGCAACTCGCGTGGCAGACATGGCAGGAATTAAAAACTTTAGTGGTGGTGCATTCCAGTACTGAACCGGTCAAACCTTTACTGCCGCCCGAGCAGCATTATTATCTACGCAGTAATTTACGTCTGTTGATCAATCAAGCCCAGTTGGCATTAATTGATAGCCGGCAGCCGAGCTACCAACACAGCTTATCTCAAGCCGTGCAATGGTTGAATAAGTATTTTGCAGCAGACGATGCGTCGATCAGCGCGATCGTGGTTGAGCTCGAGCAACTCATGAAGCATGACATTAGTCGTGCATTACCCGGTGTTGAGCAGTCGCTAATAGCACTTAAGAAAACGCACAAGCAGCGCCAGCTCGCGGTTAAACTATCCACCAAAAATTCAGCTATCCAGTCGAGTAGCAAGACGGCAGAAAAATCACCCGCCAGCGCAGGTAAACGATAATGCGTCGCTGGTTTTTGTTACTATTGGTCAGTTTGCTGGCCACCAGCCTACTGTTTTCGCAACTCGATGACGGCGGTGGCTATTTGTTAATAGCTATGGCCAATAAGCAAATAGAAATGAGTCTGCTGGTAGCATCGATGCTGAATATATTACTGTTCGTGGCTTTGTTTGTATTACTCAGAATCATACGTGCTGTATTTGGCGGTCAACACGGTTTGGTGAGTTGGGCTCGTAAACAGCGCAGCATGAATCGAACCACGCAGGGCTTAATTGCTTTTGTTGAAGGCCGCTGGGACTTTGCCAGGAAGACGCTGGCCCGTTCGGCGGGTAACTCACCAACCCCTTTAATTAATTATTTATTTGCTGCTCGAGCCAGTTCAGGTGCTGGCGACAGTAAAGCGGTCGATGGATTTTTGAAACAAGCGGAACTATCGACAAAGGGCGCGGATGTTGCCATTGGCTTGACTCAGGCTGAGTTGCAAATTCAAAATAATCAATTCGAACAGGCCTTAGCGACCCTGATACGGGTTAAGAAGATAAAACATAAGCATCCCGAAGTATTGCGCTTACTGCTACGAGTCTATTGTCAGCTAAATGATTGGGATCAAGTGTTAGCGTTACTGCCAAGCTTAAAGAATGTTGACCGCTTCAGCGCCGATGAATTACTTAAGCTAGCAAGGCAGGCTTGTTGTGAGAAATTAAAGCGCGCGGCATCACTGCCGGACTGTAAAAAATTGTTAGAGCAATGGCGGCAATTACCCAACAACTATAAAAAAGATCAGCAGCTAGTTATTTGCTATGTTGAACAGTTAATTCTGCGACATTTATATGATGATGCCGAACAACTTTTAGCTGAAAAAATCCAGCATCATTATCATATAGCGCTGGTGAGTTTATACGGTGATATTGTGTCGACTAAGTTGAAACGGCAACTAACTTTACTCGAGAAATTATTGCCAACTCATGCTAGTGATGCAGTGCTACTGTTAGCGGTTGGTAAAATACATCTTGCGTTAGGCAACCTTGAATCTGCAGAAGAGTTTTTCAAGCGTAGTTTTAGTCAACAGCAGATCCCCGAAGCGGCCATGCGGTTGGGTCGACTTTATGCTCAGCGAGGCCAGTACCAAAAAAGTAGCGAAGCCTATGCCAAGGCGCTGCCGGAAAAAAACATCTAGAAAGATAAATACCTAGGTTAATAAACGCCAAAAAATAACTGCCTAGAAAAATAAAATGCGTAGGATATTTGGCTTACTTATCTTCATAAGTGCAGAGGTAGGCGCTGGCCTGCGAAACCTTTAAGTCAAACACTTGATTGGCCGCAACCGTAAAGCTTTGGCCAGCTTTAAATTCTTGCCAGCTATCTTGGTCAGGCAGCTTCACTGTCAGCGCGCCACTCACGACTGTCATTGTTTCAAATTGCGCGGTGTCAAAGTGGTATTCCCCAGCTGACATAACACCAACCGATGAGGGTAACTCATCGCCTTGAAAACCAATCGACTTCACTTGGCCATCAAAATATTCATTGATTTTTAGCATATTCTCACCTCCTTGGGTGTTGCTGTATTCATTATGGTCTTAGCTTAAGACTGAGACTTCTTTTTTGCCGCCGGTTTTTTTCGCCGCGGGCGATCATTGTCGGTGGCTTTAGCCTGAGGTTTACGTGAGCGAGCCTTAGCATCAGGCTTTTTGCGCGTCGAAGGGTTCGCTGCTTGCTTAATTGGCCTTGGCTGGTCGCTATTGCCGGCTTGCGCTCTACTTAACCGCATTGGCTGGCCCTTAACGCGGACTTTTTGTAGCAATTGAAAAATATCTTTTGGCATGCCCGGCGGCAAGCCGACTAAGCTATGGTCATCATTCAATTCAATGCGGCCAATGTATTCGCGATCGATGCCGGCCTCATTAGCCAAAGCGCCGACAATATCTTTTGGCTGTACGCCATGATCATGGCCGGCTTCTATGCGATATTTCTCCAGTGCGATATTGTCCTCGCGGCGCGGTTTACGCGGCTTTCGTTCACCTCGCTCGGTGAGACTGGCGCGCTCAGTTCGATCGCCACGGTCATTGCGAGGGAGTTTTTCACGGCGTGGCTTTTTCGTTTCAGGCGGTGGCAGTAATTGCTCGAGGGAAAATTGCTCGCTGAGCAGCGCGGCGGCTAATTGCTCGGCGGGCAGCTCAAGCTTTTGACACAATTCCTCCACCCATTGGTGGTACACCGAGGGTAAATTAGTTTCGAGTTTAGCGGCTAATACTTCGGCCAATTTTGTTTTACGTTGCTCGGCCATCTGTTTAGCCGATGGTTTTTCCCAGCTGTTAAGTTTTTGCTTGGTGTCTTTTTCAATAATGCCTAATAAGCGACGCTCACGCGGCTGGACAAATAGCAAAGCCTTACCGGCTCGTCCGGCTCGTCCGGTTCGGCCAATACGATGAACATAAGCTTCGGAATCATAGGGAATATCAAAGTTAATGACGTGACTTATTCGTTCCACATCAATGCCGCGCGCCGCGACATCGGTGGCGACTAAAATATCCAACTGTGATTTCTTTAATCGAGCTATAGTTTTTTCACGAATTGGCTGGCTAATATCGCCATTAATGGCTGCTGCAATGTAACCCCGAGCATTCAGTTTTTCCGCAACAGTCACTGTGGCCTCACGGGTGCGTACAAATATAATCACTCCTTCCGTTGCTTCGGTGTCAAGATAGCGGGTTAATGCATCGAGTTTTTCACCTTGATTAATAATTAAGAAGGCTTGCTCAATGGTATCCACAACCGCGGTTTTGGCTTTTATTTTAATGTGTACCGGTGACTCTACATGCCGCTTGGCAACTTGGCGAATACGGTCTGGCATGGTGGCAGAAAACAGTGCAGTCTGTCGCGTTTTGGGCGTCTCGGCCAAGATGTTATCGACATCGTCGATAAAGCCCATCCGAAGCATTTCATCAGCCTCATCGAGCACCACGGTTTTTAACTCATTCAGCTTAAGACTTTTTCTTCCCAAATGGTCAAGAATTCGTCCGGGGGTGCCAACCACAACATGCGCGCCACGTTTCAATGCGCGCAGTTGGCCACGCATATCAGCGCCGCCATAAATTGGCAAAACATGAAAATTCTTCATATGTCGCGCATAGACTTGAAAGGCCTCGGCAACTTGAATGGCAAGCTCGCGCGTCGGTGCCAGCACTAACGCCTGGGGGGCGGTTTGTTTTAAATCTATATTGGCTAGAATAGGCAATGCAAAGGCGGCAGTTTTACCGGTGCCGGTTTGAGCTTGGCCAATAATATTTTTGCCTTCGAGCAGTACCGGAATGCTTTTTCCTTGAATGGGTGAAGGGCTCTCGTAACCCAGTTGCTTGATGGCGCGCACTAGAGTGTCCGGGAGATCGAGATCGGCAAATAAGGCCTGTTCGGGTTCTTTTTGCATCATGGCGCCAGTGTAAAAGCCGCTACTGTTTTAGCGCATTGCAAGTAACAGTGACTCAGAATGGCTATTAAGGTGAGTAGCGACGTAAAAAGGAGGCGCATTGTACTCTTTTTGGCGATATTAGAAACCGCTAGATTAGGATAAAAACCACACAACTATAGAGTAAATCGCGGCATTAAGACAGATTAGCTTGTTGAGATATCGACCAAGGCGGCTAGGCCTTGGTCGATGAATGGAATTTAAGCCACCTGCTCACGAAAGGGCTTGATCATATTGTCCGCGTACCAATTGATCATTTGGGTTTTTTCTTCCACCGATTTATCGTCCGCTTCTTTGCCGTAAACATCGCGGAAGGCAATAATCACTTCAGTGACGCCAATCGCATGTAACTGCATTAAACCGTCGACCGAGAAAGAATCGTGCGACATCGCTTGAATCTGAAACGGTAAATGATCGCGGCCATACTCTTTACGGAATTCATTGATAGTATCGATCATAGTTTTGTATTCATCAATATTACCACCGGCGGCAATCCAGCCGTCACCGAGTCGCGCGGCACGACGAAGTGCCGGTTTAGCATGGCCTCCAACTAATAGCGGCACGTGAAAATCAGGGGTTGGGGTTAACTTAATTGACGCCAGATCGAAAATTTCACCCTTGTATTCAAAGTATTCCCCAGTTAGGAGACCGTTGATCATTTCCATCATCTCATCCATGCGCTTACCGCGTTTTTCCCAAGCGATTTGGGTGGCTTCAAAGTCTTCAGGCCAAGGGCTAATGCCGACACCAAAGTCAAATCGATCGCCGATCATCATTGCCAGGCTACTCAATTGTTTTGCTACGATTGACGGTTGTCGAATCGCTAATTTGACCACCGAGGTCGAGAATCGAATTTTTTCAGTCTGTGCCGCCAGATACGGTATCGCAATGAAGGGCTCAATAAAAGGCACACCATCGAGAAACTCGCGGGTACCATCACTGTTGTATGGATAGCAATCAGAACCTTTTTCTGGGTAGCAAATGCTGTCGGGAAAAGTAAAGGTGTCAAAGCCCGCTGCCTCTGCCGCTTGGCAAAGAGGTAGATATTGTTCTGCAGGACACATGGTGGCGTGGAAGGCAAATTTCATAGCATCACTCTCATTGTGTAAATCAGTTAGTGTTTAATTGTAGTTTTGACTTGCATCGCTGACTATTATTCATAGTTTAGCTATTGATACATGGGCTTTATACGTCAACTGTGAGTGGCTGGATGGCTGCTACCGTCCAAATTAGCCCCGTATGACAGGTCTGTCATTTTTACTGAGTTGCGATATCGCCCAGTCAATATGTTCATCGACAAGGGCAGAAAAGCCCCTTTGCTCGAGCAGCGCAGCGCGGGCTTGGGCGCTGTTTTCGCCATTGCCAATACCCACTGCCAAGTTACGTAGCCATCTCTCATAGCCAATCCGGCGAATGGCTGAGCCTTGGGTATGTCGATCAAACTCCGCTTTTGTCCATAAAAAAATATCAACCATATTGGCTTGATCAAGGCCATGTCTGGGCTTGAAATCGCTTTCATCGGTGGGTTTGGCGAACTTATTCCACGGGCAAATTAATTGGCAGTCGTCACAGCCAAATACCCGATTACCAATTAGCGGTCGAAGCTCGATGGGAATATGGGTTTTTAGTTCAATTGTGAGATACGAGATACAACGCCTAGCGTCTAACTGATGCGGGCCGACAAAGGCCTGAGTCGGACAAATATCTAAACAGGCGGTGCAGCTACCGCAGTGCTGACTGGTTTGCGGCGTGTCTACTGGCAAGGGCAGGTCGGTGAATAGCTCACCTAAGAAAAACCATGAGCCCATTGAAGGGTTGATTAACATAGCGTTTTTACCGATCCAGCCCAGACCGGCTTTTTCTGCTAGGGCGCGCTCAAGGACTGGAGCGCTATCGACGAAGGGCCGAGATGAATGTTGACCGACTTGGGCGATAATTTTATCGGCCAATTGCTTAATCCGCTTGCGAATTAATTTGTGGTAATCGCGGCCGAGCGCATAACGAGAAATATAAGCGGTGCGGGGGTGGTCGAGAATTTTAACGGTTTCAACCTCAGGCGGCAGGTAATCCATGCGCAGGCTAATCACTCTAAGGGTATTGGCATGAAGGGCTTCAGGATTTTGGCGCAGGGTTTCTCGCTCAGCCATATAAGCCATCTCACCATGATGGTGTTTTTCCAGCCAGCGGTGCAGATGGTCACTGTGTTGGCCCAATTCGGTATCGGTAATTCCCACCTGCTGAAAGCCTAATTCACGGCCCCAACGCTTAATATCATCAGCCAATGCGAGTAGTGCCGCATCACTTATTGGATCAAGTGACGAATCAATGCGGTTATTGGCTTTGGCACAGTCTTTCACAGAAATAACCCGTGAGTGGTGAGTCTAAGCCCACTATAATACCCGTTTTGGTGACCAAATGCGTAAGCGGTTTTGATTGCCGCCGCTGAGGTGAATATCAGATATGGAATTGAGTGTCACACTAGACAACGAAGCGGCCACGGTCGCGCTGGGCCGTGGCTTTGCTGAAGCCGCCGCCCAACAAGGGCTGTGTGTTTACTTGATCGGTGATTTAGGTGCCGGTAAAACCACCCTTTGTCGCGGTATTATTCAGGCTTATGGGCATCGGGGCGCAGTCAAAAGTCCTACTTATACGTTGGTTGAGCCCTATGAGTTAGCGATGCAAGCGTTAGATTCAACATCGGTTTTGACAGCAGATCAGATCCAACAGGTGTATCATTTTGATTTGTACCGACTAAGCGACCCAGGCGAGCTAGAATTTCTGGGCTTAGATGATTACTTTAGTCGCCAAGCCCTGTGTTTAATTGAATGGCCAAAGCACGGCAAGGGATTTATTCCCAGCGCCGATATTATATTTTCATTGCAACATACGGTCAGTGCCGAACAACAGTTTCAATATGAGACTCAGGCTACGAGCAGCGATTTAGATAAGCGCTTCATTCACATTAGCGCATTTTCGGCGGCTGGCAATCAGGTCTTAACGCAGCTGCATGCCTCATACCCAACCCTGCAAAGGTATAATTAAGATGGCGGCTGTTATCATAAGACCTTGGCTGACGACAGGCTGATTATTTATGGATCTTCAATGAAACATTCGCTACCACAATTTATTATCGCGCAGCTGTTGCTGATACTGATACTGTTGACGGCAGCTGCACCATTACTCGCAACTGAGGTTGAAGGTTCTCGTCTCTGGCGTTCGCCTGATCACACTCGCTTAGTATTAGACCTATCGACAGCGGTTGACTATCAAACCTTTGTTTTAAGCAAGCCATCACGTTTTGTGATTGATATTGCCGATACAACATATCGACGAAGCGTGGCAGCACAATTAAGGGCGCTTGATTTGACCAATGCCCCAATTGCCAAGATTCGTTCCGCCAAGCGTAATCAATCTGATTTGCGCGTCGTATTGGAGTTGACGAAGTCGGTACAGGCGAAGGTGTTTACTTTGCCTGCCAATCAGCAGGTTGGTGAGCGACTCGTCATTGATCTTTACGACGATCAATCCAGCGAACCGGTGGTGAAAACTGTTGATCAGCGGCAAGGTCGCCGCGACATTATTATTGCTCTTGACCCCGGTCATGGCGGTGAAGATCCTGGCGCCTTGGGTCCGAAAAAGATTCGTGAAAAAGCAGTAGTATTGGCGATCGCAAAAAAAGCGCAAGCCGCTTTTAATCGTCGCGCTGGCTATCGCGCTGTATTAATGCGCGATGGCGATTATTATATCGGCCTCAGTAAGCGGCGCGAAAAAGCCAGAGCCGCGCAGGCAGATTTTTTTATTTCCATTCATGCCGATGCCTTTACAGACAAACGGGTGAGTGGTGCCTCGGTCTATACCCTATCCGATCGCGGGGCTTCCAGTGGCATTGCTAAGCATTTAGCCCAAGAAGAAAATAAAACCGACTTAATTGGTGGCGTGTCTTTGGCCGACCAAAGCCCGATGGTCGCCGGGGTATTGTTAGATTTAAGTATGAATGCCAAGCGGGACCTCAGCTTTAAAGCCGGTCAAGCCATTGTTAAGCGAATGGGGGCGGTGACACCGCTGCATAAAAAAACCGTTGAGCATGCAGCTTTTGCCGTGTTAAAAACGCCTGACATCCCGTCAGTATTGGTTGAAACGGGGTTTATTTCCAATCCAAAAGAAGCGCGACGCTTAGCCTCTTCTACGCATCAAGCTAAGTTGGCGGCGGCCATTGTTGCCGGCACGGTTGATTTTTTTAATGTCTATGCGCCTGAAGGCACCTTGGTTCACTGGTATAACAATGGCGGCAAGCGTTTAGCTGACAACTACACCATTCAGCCAGGCGATACACTGTCTCAATTAGCGCAACAGTTTTCTGTTTCGTTAAACGACCTGCGTCGTTACAATGGCCTTAGCAACGATAAAATACAGGTGGGCCAAGAGCTCAAAATACCACCCCAGCAATGATAAGATTTTATGACTAAAATAAAAAAACTCGATATTCGTTTGGCTAATCAGATTGCCGCTGGTGAAGTGGTTGATCGGCCCGCCTCGGTATTAAAAGAGTTGATTGAGAACAGCTTTGATGCAGGTGCTGATCAAATCGATGTGGAGATTGAAGCAGGCGGTACTAAGCGGGTGTTAGTTCGCGACAATGGCTGTGGCATTGAGCACGATGATATGGCGCTTGCACTTGACTCACATGCGACCAGTAAAATCTGCGACTTAGATGATCTAGAAGCGGTCACGACCATGGGTTTTCGGGGTGAGGCCTTAGCCAGTATTAGTTCGGTTTCGCGGTTAACCTTAAGCTCGAACGTGTCGATCAAAGCGGATCAAGGCTGGCAAGCTAGAAGTGTAGGCCGCGATATGGCGGTTGAACTGAGCCCCGCAGCTCGGCCGCGAGGAACTACCGTTGAAGTGGAAGATTTATTTTTTAATACACCTGCTAGAAGAAAATTTTTACGAAAAGAGAAAACTGAATTTAATCACCTCGATGAGGTCTTTCGTCGCAATGCCTTGGGCAGTTTTACCACCGGATTAAGTTTAACTCATAACGGTAAGGTTATTCATTCGCTTCGCCCCTGTAGTAAAATGTTAGATCGCGAGCGAAGAATTGCAAAGTTGCTCGGCCAAGGGTTTATCGACCATGCTATCCATCTTGATGTTGAACACAGTGGTTACCGATTACAGGGTTGGGTGGCGCAACCAACCTTCTCTCGCAGTCAAGCAGATATGCAATACTTTTTTGTCAATCAGCGAGTCATTAAAGATAAGGTGATTGGTCATGCGGTCAGGCAAGCGTATCGCGACGTTTTATTTCACGGCCGTCAACCGGTGTTTGTTTTGTATTTTAGTTTGGATCCGAGTCAGGTCGATGTAAATGTACACCCCTCAAAACATGAGGTACGGTTTAGAGGTTCACGGCAAGTGCACGACTTTATTTATCGTACCCTGCATAAGGCCTTGGCGGATGTCAGGCCCGAGAGCTTGCCAGCAGGCGGTGAGGGGGCGCAGTATGCTGCCGTGTCGACAGAGGGCCTGTTCAGCCAGCAGGGCAGCATGGCTTTAGCGGAACCGACTATTGCCTATCATGGCGCTGCAAGTCATTCATCATCAAGTT
>DDDX01000073.1:46853-77187 GCA_002339085.1 Cellvibrionales bacterium UBA1969 | reverse complement strand
TTCGATCGAATGATCTTGATCATTCTTCGCCACAACTTCACCTGTCATTTCCATGGTGTCACCGGGATAATTTGGCGCGCCAAGCTTAATCGCTACTTTTTTCAACACCCCTAAAGCGCCGGTCCAATCAGTGACATAACGACCAACAAAACCATTAGTGGTTAAAATATTCATAAAAATATTCGGCGACCCTAGGGCCCGCGCACTATCTTGATCGTGATGAACATCTTGGTAGTCACGGCTTGCTATCGCGGTTGCGGTAATTAATTTTGCACTGATATCGATCGACAACGGCGGCAACTGGTCACCGACTGTCACTTGGGCATAGTTAAGCTGACTCATATCACAAACCCTAAGGTGTCATTATTTGCTAATTGCGTACCTAAGGATGCCAATTGCTGCTGTGCACCACCTAAAGTATATTCCAGTTGTTTAGCCCATAAAAAATATCGATGAATAGGGTAATCAACATCGGCCCCCAACCCGCCGTGTAAATGCTGCGCGGTATGAGCAATGCGATGCCCCGCTTCGCAAGCCCACCACTTCGCTGTTCGTGCCTCAGCACTGGCGTCTTTGTCTTCACTTAATCGCCATGCTGCTAGATAGACACAAGCTCGCAATGAAGAATAATCGATATAGCCATTCGCTGCTCGATGACTCACCGCCTGAAAACTTGATAAGGGCTTATTGAATTGATGTCGCTCATTGACATAATTTGCGGTGCGCTTAATCGCCTCTTGCACAACACCTAACTGCACAGCCGCTAAGGCCGTATAACTGCGTTGCAATACCCATTCTACTAGATCAACACTGCCATTCGACGAGGCAATGATATTAACGGGATCTATTGGCAGATTATTAAGCTGTAGCTGATAGTGAGGCTCACCATTACTGGCCATTTGCAATAGTAGCGTAACGCCATCTTGGCTGGGATCAAGCAGATATAAAATAGTCCCATCATCGGTTTGTAATGGCAGGATAATCGCACTCGCCTCTTGCGCAAACGCAACATCATTGACGAGGCCATTAACGCTATAGTTTTTTATTTTTAATAAGTCATCAAAGTCTGTGCGAGCCGCCTCTGCAAAAGCCAGACTCAAATGGCTATCGCCGCGGGAAAAACTCGGCAGTAAAGCCGTCTTTTGATCCTGCGATCCAAACCTATCAATCAACTGTGATGCCACAATGCTTTGCCATAAAGGCAATTTAGCCAATGCCACACCCTGTGCTTCTAATAGCCCCGTGACCTCAAGCAAGTTCATATCACTGCCACCAGACGCTTCACTTAAGGTGCCGGCTAATAAACCTGCACCGGCCAATACCCGCCACAAATCACGATCAAAACCTTCACTTTGGTCACGGCGAGCCTTGTGATAGTCATCGTTCACCTGACCGCGAAAAATTTGTTCGGCCAAGGCATCGACTGAGGCATGTATCTCTGTTTTCGTAAAATCCATAACAAAGTTGCTCTATTCTTAATAAGGTTTAACTATTAGGAAGCCGTTGAATACGGCTTGTATTTAAGGATGCGAAATCGCATATTACCGACCACTTCACCTCGCTGATTTCTAAATTCAGTCAATTGCGTGACAAAATAACCAACACCAAGGCCTGTAGTCTTTCGGCTGGACACTGATTCAATCGTCGAACGACCGTTAATATCATCCCCCTCACAAATAGCCTGTAAGTATTCTTGCTCACAATTGGTTGCCACAACGGCCAAGTAGCCTTGCTGGTCAAAAATGGGCAAAACGGGCATCGACTCTCGAGTGTCGGAACCGGGTGGGTGCTGGCCGGCAAAACCGGTCATGGTCCATGCTTGCATCATGGTTGGCGGCGCCACCACAACACCAGCTGGTGCACCTAATTGAGCCGCCACATCTGAATCATAATAGGCGGGGTTAACATCACCCATGGCCTCACACCAATGACGAATCATCGCGCGATTAACCCGATCCCAAGACAAAAAAGGACCTGCCTCGGCGCCGACAAAGGACTGGAGTTGCTCTTCAAAGACCTTCATCTCTTCAATCTCATCATCAGTAAGATCAGTATTTTGTGTCTTCAATTAACCGCACTCCACGGTGAATAGCATGAAAAAATCAGGCTTAATTATACCCCGAAGCGAGGGGTACTGTTACTGTGTTGATTTTATGTCATCTTTGCTTTTCAGGAAATATTTAAGGCTTCACTTTTAATTTATCGGCGCCCGGGGCATCTTGCATGTGAAATTTTCGATATGGACTTGCCAGTGACAGACCGATACTCGCCCTTACAAAATCTATTGGCTTATCCATATATTTCTGCCAATCAACTAACATTAGTAAAGGTGAATTTCGACCATGTAAATAACCCGACCATGCGGTCTTAAAAACGTCAAATCTGCCGCGCTTAGCACATAAACAGGCATTTAATAAAGCAATTAAACCATAGGCTCGATTACCAATTTGAGCATATGTCCATCCTATGATAGCGGCCTCACCAGCCATATCTGTACCATAGCCCGTTAAAACATGCCATAAATCATGACTGTCACGATGGCGATAATAGATATAACGATGAGTATCACTGATCGGCAAGGTGTCGGAAACTTTAGCGCTTTCTAAAGAGATGAAATTTGGGTCAAGACCCAGCAAATCGCAATGCTCAAAGTAACATCGCCCAAGACTACCAGTTGGATAATCCTGATACAAATGAGGGTTCAGAATACCCTCTGGTAAAGCTTGTCTTTCTCGTATTAGACGCTGACCTTCAGCATCACGACTCATGCGTTTGATTATTGATGCGTCGTCTCTACCGCCAAGACCAAAAAATGTTAATGTAGCAGACTGAAAATCATTAGGGTTACGTTGTCGAATTTGAGCAGCTGTCCTGAGCATCTTCAGATTAAAACGCCAACGACTACTTTTAAGATCTTCTTTTGATAGCTTATTCACAAGATGCCCTTTTCAGTGAATTCTATTTTCTGAGTCAATTACGGGATTTAATTAAAAACAAGATACGAATATGTCTTAATTGACGAATTATCATCAACCATTGATTGATTAAGCTTAAGTAATGTGGCCGTTTTTTGTAAGCTTTAGAAGTAGTATTTAACCTTAGGTAAATAAAACCTTGCCGCATATAAACCATTTATTGACTAATATTTTACTAAGGGAAAATAATCGATGATGGAACTAAAAAAACTCGATATTTACAATCCAGAAAGCTATGTCAATGACGTGCCCCATGAGGCATTTGCCTTATTGCGAAAAGAATCGCCAGTGCACTGGCACGAGCATCCGGATGGCGGCGGTTATTGGGTGGTCAGTCGTCATGAAGATGTGGTTGCCGTATCAAAGGACTTCAATACATTTTCAGCCCAGCGCGGGTTTGTTATTGTCGATGATTTGCCTGAAGATATTCTTAAGCAAGCTCAGGGACAATTACTGGGCATGGATCCGCCAAACCATGGCCCCATCAGGCGCGCTGTCGTCAAACGCTTTACCAAAAAATTACTTGCCGAACTTGAGCCTAAAATTCGAAAAATAACTACCGATATTCTCGATCAAGTCGACAGTCGATTTGAAAGTGACGAACTGTCCTGCGAGTTTGTTGACGACTTAGCAGGTGAGCTCCCCACGTCGGTCATTGGTTCACTGCTCGGCGTTCCTCGTGATATGTGGCCTCAACTGCGACGCTGGTCTGACTTTCAAACCTCCGCCAGCGATCCGGATATCGGCGGCACAGAAGAAGAGACACAAAACGCAAGCACAGATATGGGAGCTTACGGCTATCAATTGGCAATGGAACGTAAAGATGGCGGCGGTGATGATCTAATATCCTTGCTGATCAATGTCGAGATCGAAGGTCATAAAGTCACAGAAAGTGAATTTGCATCCTTATTTGTACAAATTACCGTAGCAGGGAATGAGACTACGCGAGGACTGCTGGCCGGCGGCATGCTGGAACTAATCAAGCACCCCCACTTCTATGCAGAACTCGAGGCTGATCCTAGCCAATTACCGCAAGCCATCGAAGAAATGTTACGCTGGACCTGCCCACTGCATTATTTTCGTCGGACGGCGACTTGTGACACTGAAATAGGCGGCCAAAAAATCAAAGAAAATGACCGTGTGGTGATGATGTACTCGTCAGCCAATTTTGACGACAGTGTGTTCAACAGGCCAATGGAATTTGATATTCACCGAGAACACAACCCTCACCTTGGATTTGGTTATGGTATCCACTTATGCTTAGGCGCGAATTTAGCACGCTTAGAAACACGAATCTTTTTTGAAGAATTTTTCAAGCGATACAAAAGTATCACATTAAATGGTGAACCTAAGAGGATTAGATCAAATCTTGTAAACGGTTTGAAATATATGCCAGTTAAGTTAGTAAAGCGTTAGTCAATCATTCGACAAGAACATTGGGCCTAGGTAGACCTTCTTGCTCACACATCGCGTAGTAAAACTCTAACGTTCCCATACCATCGGCTACAGAGGTAATATTACCGTCTGCATCAAGATTAATATTTGAACCATACATTTGAAACCACACACGTGTATTATCTTCGATACACTGCAAAGTATGAAATGAACCTGCGGGTTCGTACAGAAATGATCCTGCACGATTGACATAATCGTATTCTTTATATTTCCATGCGCCTGATTGAGTATACCCATAAACAGGCCCAGTATGCTTATGGGGCTCTACTTCGTAACCGGCCTGGAATATATTTTCTATAATCCACATGCCTTCGCCTACTTTTAATTGCATTACCTTTAATTTATTGCCACCACCAATATCAACAAATGGTAAATCGTCCTTACCAAAATGTACTGCTTCTGGGGTTACCAAAGCTGGCGAATTATCTTGCACCAAATCTACTACCTTGGGAGTTGTTAAATTAGACATGTGAACCTCGATTTATTAAAAATGACATCTATATTATTCAATATTTTTTGCAAATAAACCAATAATAGAGAATTTATTGAAAATTTACTGTTTCGAATATAAATCTAATTATGCACAAAAAATCCGCTACTATCTATAAATACGCTTAGGATATTATATAGGTTCATAATAGATAACTTTTGATTGCAATTTAATCCAAAAATGAAACTAGAATTCAATATCTTATCAATTGGTCTATCAAAATTACCATTGTTCCTAAAAACTCTAAAACTTAACACAAGCCAATTGATAGGCCTCTCTTGACTTCAGTCGAGCAAGGTATGAATTAATAGCGGGATATGAGGTAAAGACCTCATCTGGACCAGTTACTGCTAAGCTTTGAGCCATCATCAATGTATAAGACAGCATAATATCTGCAGCACTAAAGTTATCGCCGGCAATATAATCGCGCTGTGTCAATTCAGCTTCTAGGTAGCGGTATAGAGTCTGAGTCTCGTTATCAGCAAAAAGCGGCATCAGTTCGGACTCGATGCCCATTGCACCACAAAGCATTGGCATCAATATGGGCAGTGTCATTGTTGCTTCGGCCGCATGCAACCATTGCAAGTAGTCGATATAAGCTTTCGTATCTGTTGCAGGTCGCAGGCTATCTGCGTCAAAAGCACTGAGCAGGTACTCAATAATCGCCCCACTCTCAAAAATCACCTGTCCTTGATGTTCAATAACGGGCGACTTTCCCAATGGGTTGACCGCCCATAGGGTTTCAGAAGCACGCATTGTATCCGGATCTCGTTGATGCTGAACAATCTCATACACAATACCTAATTCTTCGCAGAGCCAAATTATGCGATCTGAGCGTGAGCGTTCTAAATGATGAATAGTCACCATGGTCATTGCCTTTTAATAAGAAATTGGAAGAAATATAGTAACCTTATATATACCGGTCAATCTTTAACAACTTGTTAAGCAAGAGAGTTACTCTGAAGCTCTAGTATGACTTACCACACTGTAAGTGATTCAGATAAATTGACGATTATAATACCTCCTAACAGCAAATAAAATGAGGAGAGATTATGAGCGCAGCAGACAATAAAGCCACTGTCGAAAGAATGTGGCGAGCATTATCAGAAATGGATTGGGAAACCATGAAAAGCTGTATGCATCCTGAAATCTTTTATCAAGATATTCCTAGTGATGATCCAGGTGCCCATGGCCCTGAAAATACGATAAAACGGCTATGCACAGCTTTTGATCACCTAGAAAAGCAGGAGCAAATTACACATCACATTATTGCAGAAAATGATACCGTCTTTCTCGACCACACAGAGAAGTGGACCTTCAAAACTGGTGAAACAGCTGAGCACCATTTCGCTACGATGCACGAAATGAAAGACGGCAAGGTTTATCGATGGAGCGATTTTTGGGATTTGAACAAATTCGTTGGACAATTTCCTTCATGGTTTTTGGAGATTATGGCAGAAACAACGGCGGATGAATTCAGTTAATACTCACCAGTTAAGACGCTAACTTAAGCTTCACTAAACCTAGCTGTTGTCGGCAGAAGGTATAGCGTTTAATCCCAACTCACATCGCTGGGGTTACGAAATCCTGGCCCAGGCTTCCAACCACTGGTCTTGGCGACATGAATAAAATGGTTCATATCGAGCTGGTCTTCTACCCAGCTAAACTTACCTTCACCCGCGTATTTCATCATATAAACGCCAGAAACATCTTGTTGTGAGCCGTCAGCTCTAAGGGGTTCAAGCAACACCATGCTGTACTTTTTAATAACATGAATACCGTCAATTGCATACCAACGCATAGGAAAATCCCACGCATCTAGGCCCGCCATACTGTCACGTAAAAATCGCGTCACCGTATCCGTGCCATGCATACGCCCCCAACCTGGATCGGTATAATCTACATCAGGAACTAAGAATTGTGCTAACTCACCCCAATCGCATTTGCCTGAATAGCACTGTTCATGAATATTTTCAAAAGCTAAAAAAACCTGCTCTATTTCGTCTCGACTGTATGTTTGTAATTCGTCCACTGCGACTCAACTCCTGTGTTTAATAGTGAAAATAGCTCGCAAATGCTTTTCAAAGCGGCTATCGTTTTACCAACTTATAATTTTAATCATCATAAACCTTTTCTGACTAAATCCACATGAATAAATTGTTTAAAAAATGCTAGTCTAACCAATATTAAACAAAGTCATTAGTTATGCAAATTTTGGAGTTCACTATGGAAAAGCCACTCAACCAACAAGTCGTTTTAATTACTGGCGCAGCGTCTGGTATTGGCCTTGCCTGCGCCTATCGTTTTGCTCAAGAAGGAGCCGCCGTCATTGGTTTTGATATCAGTGAAGGTAAGCAATGGCAGCAAGTCTCCCACATCACTGATAAGCAGCAACTAATTACTGGTGATGTTATGTCATTAGAACAACAGCAAGCGGCTGTTCAACAAACGGTTGATCGCTACGGTGCATTGGATGTCATTATCACATCGGCAGGCATTGGTGATGCAGGCCCTGTTCATATGGTTGAACAAGATGCCTGGCAACGGGTGATTGATATTAATTTAACGGGGACTTTTTTATCGATTAAAGCGGCGCTTCCGCAAATGATGAAACAGCGCAGCGGAAGTATCATTACTGTCGCCAGTGTTGAAGGACAAATAGCCTCTGAAGGGGGCAGCTCTTACAATGCATCAAAAGCTGCCGTTATTAACCTCACTAAAAATGTGGCAATGGACTACGGCCAAATGGGTATCCGTGCCAATGCTATTTGTCCTGGGTTTATCGAAACACCAATGTTCAATTCCGTGATGGATCATATGCCTGAGATGAAAGAGAGTGTGCGCAAGGAACATAAGCTAGGCCGCTTTGGCCAACCAGAAGAAATGGCGGGTATTGCTTATTTTCTTGCTTCAAAAGATGCTTCATTTGTGACGGGCCAAGCCATTGCTGGCGACGGCGGGGATACTTGCGGGCCGAGCCATGACATTGTTTCAATGATGGGCTTGACGTAAAAAATCGTTACCTCTGCCCAAATTTTAATACTTAAATTTTAAAAAACAATAATTTACAGCATAAATCTTAGATGCAGGATAATAGTTAATCACAACTAAATTAAATCATATTTACTGCCTAGATAAACTGAATTAATATGACAGCAGTATTTTTGACACTAAGACTTTAGATAACAATAACCAAGGTACTCAACATGGAAACCAAAAAAACTTTTTGCGTAATCTGTGAAGCCACTTGCGGACTTGAAGTCGATGTTGACAATAATAAAGTGACCGAAATTCGAGCCAATAAGGACCATGTTGTGAGTCGTGGGCACCTGTGCGTCAAGGGCAAACGATTCGGATCAATTCAACACAGCCCAGATCGCGTGACTGAACCGCTAAAGCGCGTTGGCGATGAATGGCAAACGATCAGCTGGGATCAAGCAATTAATGAAATTGCCGCTAAAATTAAGCAGCTAAAAAAACAACGAGGCGCACAATCAATTGCCCATTTTGTTGGCGCACCTGGCGGTGCAAACTTAGTCGCGCCAATTTTTCGCGGTTCTTTTTTTGCCGGTCTTGGCTCTAACCGAATGTACGGCACTGGCACCTGCGACACGATGAATAAATTTCGTGTCAACGGCGACATGTATGGCTCACCCATGCGTTTGGCTTACCCCGATGTTGATCATACCGACTTCATGATGATTCTGGGCGCGAATCCGGTTGTATCCGGTACCACCTTGTATCACCTACCCAAGGCACATCAGCGATTGGCAGACATTGTTAAGCGCGGAGGCAGGATGGTAGTCGTCAATCCACGTAAAGTTGAAACGGCACTGGCTGGCGAACACGTTTTCATTCGCCCAGATACCGATCTGTACTTCTTGGCAGCATTTTGCAACGGTGTGATTCAAGCCAATGCGATCGCTAACGATCGCGTGCAACGGCATATGAAAAACTTTGAGAAACTAAAAGCCGTTGTCAGCACTTGGACGGCCGAGCGACAGGCAAAAGTGACCGGTATATCAGTCGAGACGTTCAACGACTTACTCAACGGCTATATTCAAGCACCCGCAGCCGCATTAAATATGGCCACCGGCGTTAATCAAGGCAGGCACGGCACGCTCTGCTATTGGCTGCTCGAGTCAATAGCAGCCATTACCGGTAATTTTGACCACAAAGGCGGAAATTTAATTGGCGAAGGCCTAATTGACTTTGCTGCAATCGCCAAAGATGACCCACAAATGTCACTGGGGTATCATCGAAAGGATGACCTACCCACCGTCAGCGGTCAACAACCCGCAGGGATGGTCGCTGACGATATTCTTGATGGCGAAGTCACCGCGATGATTGTTGAAGCCTCAAACCCCCTGCTTGCCTGTGGCACACCTAACGGTCGACTTGAGGAGGCAATGGAAAAGTTAGAGTTACTCGTCTGTATCGACTGGTTCCGCAATGAGACGGGCAACTTAGCCGACTATATTTTACCGGCAACAACTTGGCTAGAGCGATCAGGTATGCCTTATGCATTACAGTCTTTTGTCGCCTGCACACCCAAGCCGTACCTTTATGCCAGCGGCCCTGTCCTTTCGCCCCCCTCTGGCGTGAGACATGAATGGTGGATCTATACCCGACTGGCAGATAAGCTTGGCCAGAATATTATGGGTAATCCTATATTAAGTATCGCCTTAAAAATAGCGGCTCGTTTAGCCCACGGTCGATTAGGCAGGTGGATTAAAGTACCAGAGCTATTAATTGACGGCATGCTAAAGCAGGCAAAAATGCCTAATTTAAAAGCCATGATTCAAAATCACCCAGACGGATTTTTGCTTGATGAAAATGACGGCGATAATTTCTTAGGGACTGATCGCGTGCTAACCGATGATGGTCTCGTTGATCTTGCCCCACAAGCCTATATTGAAACCTTTAATCAGCAAACTGAATCAAGCTACCAACAAGAAATAGCCAACTTAGGTCGCTTAAAATTGATTGGTAAGCGTGAAATCCGTCGCATGAATAGCGGCTCTGCAAATTGTGAAGCGCTGGTTAAAATAGACACTAACTTTGCTTACCTTAATCCTGATGATGCGGCTAATGCTGGCCTAGCTGAAAATGATTGGGCAAAAGTAAATTCCGATTTTGGTGAGATCCATATCCCTATTAAAATTACCGATGAAATGATGTCTGGGACATTAGCAATTCCACAATGTTGGGGCCACGAAAAAGCTGAAGGTCTATCGCACGCTAAATTACACCCTGGCGTAAACTCTAATTACCTTGCAGGTGACGGATATAAAAATATTGAGAAGTTATCAGGGATGTCCCATCTGTCGGGAATTTTAGTTGATATAGAAAAATCAAATAGATTGGCAAGCTCAAATTAATTTTTTGTTGAAAAAAGCCAGAAGTGATATCTCATTTCTGGCTTTTTTAATTTAGAATTTATTGTAAATTTACTCTCTCACCAAAGTCATTAAAATCATCTTCTCTAAGGCCCAAGCCAACCTGAATGGTTTCTGATAAACTATAAATTCCATTAAATGCCCAAGATATATCTGTTTTTCTGTCTCTTCGCCAATAGAGCACTTCAAAGTCTCTAAAGTGCATGTAGTTGGCAACTTTTTGTCAACTCATAAGGAGCATTAGACAAAATCAAATATCTTTTGTTAGTGATAAAAAAACCGCAGACTAGCTGCGGCTTAATTAGATTATTGAATTTAAATAACTTATAAATCAAAACTCAAACCTAGAGAAATTTTATCAACATCCACATCTTCTCCATCCAATTCAGCCTGGACTCTTTGCCATTGTACATTCCCGGATAGGTTGTCATTTATAGCTATCTCTAGGCCTGTAGCATATGTTAGGTCTGTTCCGTCCTCTTCTCCTGATAAAGTAGTAAATCCATCAGTGAGTTCAACATCTAATTCCCACATAGAAACACCAACCTTTCCAAAAAGGTTAACTTTTTCGTTAATAGGGAATAAGCCGACTATAAGGAAATCGAGAGTTTCAGCTCCTAAAGTAATGGTAGCACCATCACCACTAGCTGACACTTCGCCTAAGTCATTATAAGACAATTCGAAAGAAAGACTTTCGCTAATTGAGAATGAAGCAGCTATGGTTAAGCTATCGTCATCCGCTTCACCGTCATAATCTGCCTCACCAACAGAAATACCTATAGTCTGAGCAGATACTGTGGCCGAGTAAAGTAGAAATGTAGTTAGAAAAGCAAGGAAATAGTTTGAAATCTTCATGAATTACTCCATCATTAGTGATTTATATGGCTAAAAGAAATCTACTTATTTAATTAACATAAACCAATATACATGTATATTAGGATTTATAAATTTTATTTTTTGTACGGATTAATACAGATTTAAAAAAATATTGACCAATTATTAAACATTACATTAATGTGCAGTTGTCTAGATAGACGCCACCATGGGCATAGCACCATTGCGTAGAGTTGGGAGAAGGTCCAGAGTATTTTGAAGTAGACGTTTTTGATCAAAAAAGAACAAGTCCTGTTAAGGTTTTGTCGCTCCAACAATCCACATAGCAAAAAATTGGCTGTGGCCACCGTAAGCGTGACCTAAAGCCCGTTTAGCTCCCTCAACTTGCCGTTGATCTGCCATCCCTCGCACCTGCAGTGCCGCCTCGGCAAAACGAATCATCCCTGAAGCACCAATCGGGTTCGATGACAACACCCCACCAGAGCAATTCCAAGGTATATCACCACCTTGATCGCGTGAAGTGGCACCCTCTAAAGTTAAGCGCCAACCCTGACCAGACTCAGCAAAGCCTAAGCTCTCTAACCAGATCGGTTCAAACCATGAAAAAGGTACATAGACTTCCGCCATATCTAACTGCTTGCGCGGTTGAGTAATGCCCGCCTGTGCATATAAATCCTTCGCACAGGCTCTGCTCGCTTCAGGATTAACCTCTTCACGCCAAGGATAAAAAGACGGCTCAGAGCGCATTGCCATAGCATGTACCCAAGCAGGTTTATGGGTCGATGTATCTGCGTGACTCTCAGCGGCTAACACCATCGCACAGGCACCGTCGGATGATGGACAACTTTCTAAAAAGCGCGTGGGTTCCCATAGCATCGGACTATTTTTAACGGTATCAATATCGATATCCGGTAAATGTAAATGGGCATGCGGATTCTTGATAGCATGCAAGCGATCTTTCACAGCAACCTGACAACCGACGTCTTCCGGTGCGCCACTACGACGCATATATTCGCGAATAACGGGCGCAAACATGCCACCGGCTCCTGAATTAAAATGCGGTCGAAACGGCATAGAAGGTGATAGCGCCCAATGCGCATTCGATTCACTTTGTTTTTCAAAAGCTACGGTTAATACTCGTTTAAATAAGCCTGACTTGATGTGATTCGCCGCGACAATAGCAGTAGAGCCACCTACACTGCCAGCCGTATGCACACGTATCACCGGCTTATTAACACCGCCTAGCGCTTCAGCCAAATAGGCTTCAGGCATAACCACGCCTTCAAACATATCCGGTGCTTTACCGATGATTAAAGCATCGATATCGGACCATTCACAACCGGCATCAGCCAAGGCATTTAACGCGGCTTCGCGAACTAAGCCCGCCAAAGAACAAGTTAGTTTCGTTTTATAACGTTCGGTTTGACCAACGCCACAAATAGCGACTCGATGATTAGACATATCAACCAGCCTCCAAAATAGCGACCATATTATGTTGCAAACAAGGTCCAGAGGTCGCATGAGCTAAAGCAGTTGTCACCTCATCTTTCTGAAGAGCCCTAAAGCTCATGCCAAAACGATCAAGTCCTGCCGACATCATAATATGCCCCGCTAGTGGCCCACCCGAGGGGTTAATATCAACTTGATCATCTAAGCCCAAAGCATCTTTCAATATCAAGGTTTGTGGGCTAAAAGGTGCATATAATTCAGCGATATCAAATTGCTCTATACCGGCTTGCAATTTAGCTTGCGCCAAGGCTTGGGTTGTGGAGCCAGACTCAGACAATGTCCGAATACCGAGTTGATGCGCTTCCATACGATGATCGATACCTCGAATATAGACGGGTTTCTTTGTCGTTTTTGGTAGTGCCGATTTATCGGTAATGATTAATACTGAGACGCCATCAGTAATAGGACAGCAATCATGGCGACGCAGTGGCGAGGCGATGTAAGGTGCTGTCAGTAATGCCTCGACTTCCCTATCACCCGATAACTGCGCGGCAGGATTTGCTTTTGCCTTGCGACGACTGTCAACCACCACCTCAGCAAAATCACGCTCAGTGTATCGGCCTGTAGCCAATAAGGCGCTGGCTTGCAAACCCGCCATAGAAATACTGTCAGGCCATAATGGGGCTAAATAGTAAGGATCGCACTGTTGTGACATGACATCGGGCAGATCGCCCACCGACGATTTCCCAAAACCATAAATTAATGCACTACTGATTTCACCTGCTTGAATTTTTAACCATGACTCATACAAGGCCCAAGCGGCATCCATCTCAACATGTGATTCCATTTTTGACGGCGTGGCCCCTAAAGCATCGACCGCACCCACAAATGAAAACGCACCCCCGGCAATATAATCACAAGATCCAGAACAGACAAAATCAATATCGTTCATCGTCATAGCCGCTTCCGTTAATGCCGCCTCAATCACAGGCATTAACATTTCGACTTCATTCAATATTTTTTCCTGTCTCACTTGAGGAGATTGAGCATAAGCGACAATAGCAACTTCACGCATCTTGACCTCCTTTTGCGGCTTCCTTACGTTGTTCAGCTTTCGCTAAACACTGCTGCTGCAATGCATCAATGTCAACTAGTGGTTCACCCGTTGGCTTGAAGTATTCAATATTTTCTAAAGAATTATTCCATACCTCGGCCGGACGCCAGACAGCAAGAACACGCATGCCAATAGCGACCTCATCAATGTCACACTCACTAATTAAATGACTGCAGGCTTGATCGGCACCGTCTAATAAAATATTGGCTACCGTAAAAGGCGGTACCAGCTTACTTCCCGGAATAGGCAAATGGACGGTAGTAAAACCAATCACAGTGCCGGTATCGCTTAAAATAACAGGAATGTGTGTAGCTTCACCACTCTCAGGACATGCGCCCAGAGGCGGGAATAAAACCTTACCCGTCGCGGTCGATAAATGGCCCAAAATTTCACCGCGTTTCATTGCATGCAAAAAAGGCGTGATGGCTCGTGACGAGGTCGCGTGATAACGGTGATAAATTGGCGCATCAAATTGCTCGATGGGATCTAGATCTATATCCACTATGACTACCCTCCCGTCGCCGAAACGAAACCATGAATATCGGTTATGGCTCCGCGCCGTTCTTCAGCCCATTGCACCTTTACTGCCATACCTGAACTTAGATGCTCAGGGGAGTCTGCAAGCATGCGATGCAAAAAAGGCACGTCTGCGCCGTCGAGCTGAATCATCGCAAAAGCAAAGGACTGGGACATTTGATGATGATCACGAGGCTGATCAATCCAAGTCCAATACAATAATCGCCCACGATCACTGAGTGGCACAAAATCATCAAGTGATTCAGCCGTGCGTGGGTCATATTCTGTAGGAGGGAACAATACGCTACCGTCATTGGCACGTATGCCGTAAATCTTTTGCTGTTTTAAGGCAGCGAGAAATTTACCAATAATAATGCCGGGAGAACGAGTATAAGTAAAACCCAGCTCGAAATCGGCCTCTAACAAGCTATTGTCTGGCACAGTCATAAACATTTACCAATGAATTAATTCAAAGTAAAGATTATGGCAAACCAAGAACCAACGCTATCAAAAACCAATTAAACTGTCTTAAGGTTTAATCAATTTAAAAGGCAAAGAGTAACCAGATGTAACAAAGATTATCAACATGCAATCAAAATCATAGAAAAGTTGTCATGGAACCATAAGAAGATCCGTTGAGGCATAGGATTTTTGAGCCAATATGCTCTAGACCAACAAAAAAACTAAATAAAATCAACCACCCTCAAGCCCAAACATCAAAAAAACCAAGCTATTACATCTTGATACAGAATGGAACTGTTAGCGATATATTTTTAATACACCTAACCACTAAGATTGAGTCTTAATAATCAGCTCACGATATGTTGAACGAGCAAAAAATAAAATGCTATTCGATAACGAGGAGTAAAGCGTATGTTAAACACAACTGCATTAAAAAAAATATTATTATCGAGTTATTTAGTGGCTATCGTAGCTGTTGGTTTTAGCCAGTACAGCCGAGCAATGGTGCCACTCTATTGCCCTACGCCTGGCTTACATGATGTTGACCCGAGAAAATCAATCATGGTGACAGAGCAAGCTGTGGTGAGCAAAGCCGTTTCATTGCACTCGGTAATGAAAAAATTGGTTACCGATAGCGGTGTACCTAACTTAACCCCTACTCAATTATGGGACCAATGGTGGGACACGCAAAATAATGGCCCATCGCTGGCACAAGGACCTCATTGCGATGACACCGTCAATGCTACGGGGCAAACAACACTCAATGGCTTCCCGCTAGACTGCCCAAGAAATGAGGGTAATGAAATTAACATCAATCCTTTTCATCAAAATTCTAGCGCACAATATATTCCCATTGCACTGGTCAATCGACTTGATCTCGCACCGCCAAATGGCGCCAACTGCGGCGAATATAGAATTGTATTTGCGAGAAAAACTGGCCAAACCAATGGCGGAGAACGAAATTTAATTATTTTTGAAGCTGTGCTAGATAACCCAAAACCCAATTGTGGATTGGACGGCTGTCGAGCAATTGCAAAGTTTTGGGCTGACTTGTCAGAAATACAATCACCTAAAATGCGAGCAAAAAATCTCAGGCAGTTTTTTTTAAAAGGCATCCCCTCATCTAACATAGAACCTGTGATTAGCGTAGAGAACTTTTCTCCTGGCACTGGACAAATTAGAACTAACCAGTTTTTGTCGGGCAATAATACTCAAAAATGGCAATTACGCGAATTTAAGCTGGCAGAACTCCAGAGCCCACAAGGTAATAGTCTAGCGCTTAAGTTCATTCCTGTGACAACTAAGATTAATCCTTGGGGCGAACTCTTTAATGAGCAGTTTAACGATCCTCGAACCCTGCCCTTTATGATGGACTTTATTGGCGAGGTCAGTTCTTTAAATCAAACACAACTTGATCAAATATCAATGTCAATACCGGACAACTACAACAGTGGGCAAAGTACTGCACAGGGTTTCTTTAGTGAAAGTAACTACACGACACACTTTGATAGCAACGGTCCATTTTCTAATATGATACAAACCCAATTAGGTATATTAGGCAGTAACTTAACACCCAGTGATATTGTAGCGAGAGCAAAGACACAAAGCTGCGCAGGTTGTCATCAACTGAGCAACTCTGATAGCTTGGGTGATGGATTAATTTGGCCTAATTCTTTAGGATTTGTGCATATCACTGAGGACACGACACAGATTGTCAATGGAACTGATCATTTTAGTATTTCAGATGCCTTGGAAAATCACTTTCTGCCCATGAGGGAAACTATTTTTGAAAACTATCTCGACAATAGCTGCATGCCATGCTTGACACCCGTACTCATCAGTAAAGATGACTTCCTAGTCAACAATAATGGTAGTTATAACGATACAGATATCGATGTGCTACCTGAAAAAAAATCGGTCAGCCTAACGCTCAGTTCGATTGACCCTGACAGTTTATTAAGCTCAAAAAGTACAGCATTTTCGCGTGCAGAAAAAAATCGGCAACAAGGTCTAGTAGGTCTTGACAGTATAATCAGTGAAAATGTAGATTTAAATCTTGATAACACAGACGACACGACTCAACCAAATAGTAATACTGCTATTACTGTCGAGATATCAGCAGATGGTAAGCATTTCATAATCCCCAGCTCAAAGACTATTATGGAACTTGACAAAGAGCGAAAAGCCCACTTACCTAAAGTCAATATAGGGGGGACAAGTCGAGTGCATTAATGAATAATCCACTCTGATCACATTAAGGGTAGAAATAAGCTTGTACCTACCCTTAATGACTCGCTCGAGGAGTCATTAAGCCTTATCTTACAATTCTGATGCTTAAAAATGGCAAATTGATCTTGTTAATTACCTTAGCTATGGTTATATTTCCACCAAAAATAAGATGCACATCACAGCTTAAATAAAAACACAGTAATGTCATGTCAAAAAAGCCAATAATGGTTGGATTATTTTTGATGATGCCATCTGGCAAAAGCAAAATATCACCCATTCAGGTTCGATTAACCATGAATAATTAAACCCTGCACAGGTTTAGGTTTTTAAGCGCGAGCTTATTGACAGCAATAAGCCTAGCTAGGTAGCCTTATCCTTAAGACTGTTGGTCAAAAACATTCTAATAACAGACCTTTTAGCAAGGATATCATTATGTCGAATCCCAAAATGCCTATCCCTCACCATATCAGTCAGGAAGCACAAGATTTTTTAACGCCCGCCATAACTACCGCAGAACACGATCCTGCGCCGCAATCAACCGAGGAATGGCTGTCCTTTGTAGAAGCGAGTAACGCTAACTACGCGCCCTTTGTTGAAGCTGTAACGTCCTCCCCTGACGTTACTATCGAAAAAACAATCATTGCAGGGGTAACCGTTAGAATCATTACACCAAAAACATTACCGGAAAATAAAAAAGATAAAATACTGGTTAATCTTCACGGTGGCGGCTATGTCATGTTAGGCGGCGACCAAAGTATTATGGAAGCAGTAGGCATGGCATTAGCAGGCCAGTTCAAGGTTATATCAGTCGATTATCGTATGCCGCCACACCATCCCTTCCCAGCTGCTGTGGATGATGGCTTAGCCGTGTATCAATCGCTACTAACAGAATACGGCGCAGAAAATATCGGCCTGTTTGGCGCATCCGCAGGTGGTGGCCTTAGCGCTGCAGTGACTCTGCAGGCAAGAGATCAAGGTTTACCCATGCCCGCTTGCCTTGCCTTAAACACACCATGGTCTGATCTGAATAAAATTGGTGACAGCTATTTTAGTAATCACGGCGTTGATCCTGTTTTAAGTAGCTATGATGGGTGGTTAGGCCATATGGCCGATATATATGCCGGCGAAGCCGGGTTCTATCATCCATTAGTATCCCCTGTGTATGCTGATTACAGCACAGGCTTTCCACCCAGTATTCTGATCACTGGCACTCGAGATTTATTACTTAGCTGCACCGTTCGCTTACACAGGCGATTACGTGAAGCCAATATTGAAGCTGAGTTACATGTTTTTGAAGCCATGTGGCATGGCTTTATGGCAATGCCCGAAGGCCAGCAAGCCAATCAAGAAACTATTCATTTCTTTGAAAAGCACTTTAAGCTCTAAATAACTCATTCAAAGCCCATAGAGGAATCAATATGTCTATCTCTGTATTAGAAAACGCTAAACCCCATCCGGCTAGAACTGCCTCGATGAAGTCTATTCAAGCAGTTGAAAGTAAAGACCGTGAAAGTTGGCTGTCGATGTGGCATCCCGACGGTATCATTGAAGATCCGGTCGGCGTATCGCCTCTTAACCCCGAAGGCGATGGCCATCAAGGCATAGAAAAAATCACCGCTTTTTACGACAATGTGATTGCCAATAGCAATACGCATTTTCATATTCGAGAGAGCTTCGCCTGTGGCAATGAGTGCGCTAACGTTGGCACTATTACAGGTAAAACAGAAGACGGATCCGTGACTCGCTGTGAGCTAGTGATGGTCTATAAGGTTGATGACGACGGTAAAGTATTATCCCTAAGAGCCTTCTGGGAGTTTGATGAGTTGATTAATGATATTTTTTAAGACCATCGACTCGAAGGTTTTTTTCTTTAAACGCTCTACTACTTAATCGCGAGAAAGCAACCATGGATTCCATTGAAATCGATCCGCAAGCAAAAAATGAATTGCAGGATTCATTTAGCTCGACTCTAGAAAAATTAGCGAAGGCGCGTGAGGCTATTGACGATCCCGCGCTAAAACCACCGCCGGCCACGGCAAGAAACTTAGCTGAAGGCTATCGATATTTATCCGGCTATACCTTTGCAGCATATGAAAGAGCTTTTGCGGAAGACGTTGACTTCCCTTATTTTAGACGCGCTATTCAGACCATTAACAAATCGACTTGGGACAATTCAGATAATCTTTATTTAAGTGCCGCTATCGACGGCGAAGCTAGCTACCGCATTCGCTGCAAAGCGGCAGATTTCCGGCACTGGCAAGGAAAAAAACAGCAAGATAAAAGCGCACCTTGGTATGTGATTTTTACTGCCATCACTCACTACACGGGTGACAGCGGTGAACTGGCTGAATTGACCCCCGCTACTACCAATAACGGTGGCTCATTGGATGGATCACAATTACAAATTGATGTCGACGGCAGTTTCGAGATATTAGTCGCGCCAGAAAAACCACAAGGCCATCAAGGTAATTTTATTTGCACTAAAACTGCTCATAAGGGACAAGAACAAACCTGCAACTATATTATCTGTCGGGAATTATTTGCCAACTGGGAAACCGAACAATCACTCGATATCCATATTGTTCGCTTAGATAAAGTGGGCGAACCTCAGCCTCCCTTGTCTGTCGATCAAGTCAAAGCGAATCTTGCTAGAGTCGGTGACTTAGTCAACGCGCAAATGCGCTTCTGGAATGATTTTTTTGCAACTATTTTGGATGGTTACGGTGACAGCCCGGTCAAAACACCGGTGGCCTTTCCGGCACCCAACCAACCTAATCAACCTGCGCCTCCGACCGCACAAGTCGGCGCGGCTCAAGCCACGAATATCTACTCAGGTGGCATGTATGTTTTAGAAGATGAGGAAGCACTCATTATCGAACAGACTATCCCTGTGAAACCCAATTACACGGGAATCAATTTAAATAATATTTGGGGCGAATCATTCGATTACGCTAACTATCAATCGAGCTTAAATAATTTGCAAGCGGCTATCGATAGCGACGGTAAAGTTCGTTATGTCATTGCCCACCAAGATCCCGGGGTTCAAAACTGGCTCGATACGACCGGCCACTATACAGGTATGTTGAGCCAGCGGTGGGCTTATACTGATGAACCTAATGAGTTGCCAACCCTAAAAGTAACCAAAGTTAATTTTTCCGATATTAATCAGCATTTACCTAAGGATACGTCCAGAGTGACCACAAGTGAAAGGAAAGAGATTATTCGTATCCGACAAGAACATGTGCAAAGAAGATTTAGACAGTATTAAGATAACTTGTTTAAAAGGAATGATTGGATAAAGAACTGAACTGAATACCGTTTCGCAAGCAAGGGGTGCTTTTAGAAACAGCATTCAGTTCAGTATAAAACCTAGATATTAGGCCTTCTTGCTAAAACAAAACCACTTATAGCCGCAATATAAAGAAATGATGCCGGTGGCAAAGGGACCTCTGCAGCACTGCCTAAACCGAAACTTAATTCCCATTCAGTAACAGCATCATTTCCAGAATTTGGTAATGGAACATCTCCGGAGACTGTCACCCAAACGTCATCAATTATTTCTCTAGACGTCAAAGGAAGTAAGCTCAAAGAGAAAACATTATTATCAAATTGCGCGATTTCAACTGTATCAGAACTTACAATATTTCCTGCTATATCTTTAACAGAAACTGAGAAAGACCAAGGGTTATCATCATAGTTAAAGATTGATTGGTCATAAAAATCAAATCCTGACCAATCGTATAAAGCGTTTACTTTCCCGACATCTGCTGATGCATAACCTCCCTGTAAAACAAAATAAGTTACAAAAATAACTCCATTTTCATCATGATGAGTTGGAAATGAAAAGCCATCATTATTGCTTATATTAATTTGATCAAATTCTAATATTTCTTCTAAAGGGAGTATGATAACAGATGCATGTGTAAGGTTAACGCAAAAAAGAATTATTAAAGAAAAAGTAGATCTTCTCAAAAAGGTGTATGCATTAGTAAGAAATAATTTTATTATTAGCATGTCTCAAGCCTCAATTTCCCATTAGATATCGAAATGGAAAATTTTTTTATATTTAAGATAAATAGCCCACTTAGAAAGAGGAAAAAACTAGACGGAAGAGGAACTTCATTAATATCACCAAACTGAACCTTAATTTCATACTCAACTACTCGATCATAATTCCTAACCGGTAAATTGCCTGAAACTGAAAATCTGACCCATTGAATTTGTTCTTTATGCGCAGAAGACAAATCAATAAACAACGTCCCCTCGCTCTCACCTGGAATAATCTGATCACCATAAATTCCTGATAGCAGTAATGCATCGGATTCATATTCAGCAACGCCATCGTATAAGGTCGCTTTAAAACTCCATGGACTTTCATCTCGGTTTATAATCTGTTGCTGAAAGGAATTAAAATTTTCCCAATTAGCTGTCCATCCAATAGGAGTTTGGATTGATGCACTATTTTGACCGTCGCTGTTGAACAACCAAAAACTTAGAAAAGTTGCCCCGTCCAATGTGTAGTTAGTTAAAACGGAGGTTGCATCATTGGTGATCGGTGAAACGCCCGGCCCCACCTGCTCAAGGTCACGAATTTCTTCAGTAGCTAATGAAATAAAGTTAGCGTGCGCATGATTAAACGGGAAAGAAATAATCTCGATAAAAGAGAATAAAATGATTTTGAGAAGCTTTTGATCTGGAAGGATCAAAGATAATAAACTCATTCCTGTAACCAAAGCCTAGAGGCAGAAGTCTTTCTTCCAGGATGAATTTAGCAGTTGATCCAAGGGGGGTTAGTCAACTTTAACTAGATATTCTAGCTAGCCTGTAAAAATATTACAGGACTTGAATGAATAATACGCAACTAAAAAAGTCATGTCAATATATTTAATGACTATTTTGTTCAGAGTTCTTATGACGGAATATTTATCCGGCACAGAACTTAAGTCATTGATTAATAAGCGAACCTAGGGTGATACGAGGTTCAGTTGTGGGTTATGGCTCAACGATTATAATGCTTATGGGTTGTGGTTCGTCTACAATGGTGCGCTCGATTGTGCACATTTTCAACAGATTTGCTCGTGAATCAATGAAATATAGCGATTTATGCGGCGAAAGTTATATCAGTTAAGATTCATGAAAAAAATAGCGCTAGTCAGTTAGGTTGGAGAAAAATTCTTTATAAAAATGTTCTTTTCCAAAGACAGTAATTGATTCTGATGGCTGAATACGAATTTCCATAAATTGTCCTAACTTTTCCTTATTTATGGAATAATTCCTACGACTACCTTTTAAGCTTCTGCCTCTTATTATCCACTCTTCTAGTAAAAGTAGATTAAGATTTTTATGAACAGTAGTTTTGCTCATCGAGCATCCTTTCATAATTTCTACAACTAAAGGGAAACCGCTGTAAGATGCCTCACTTTCTGAAGCCAAAATAAATGCTACAATGATTTTTGAATTGGTTGTTAATTCAGATGCCCAGAGACGTTCTAAAGAAACTGTTTGGTTTTTCACTTCTATATATTCCTAAAGTCTTATCATCACTAATCTTATTTTGATTAGTACCTCAATCAAATTGCAAAGGAAATAGTTTTAGTCAAATTAAGATATCTAATTTAATCAGGGTTCGCCTGACGAACTATTTTATCCGACACATTATTTAATGTCTTTTTTAGTCTACGAATCTACTTTAATTCGCCTTTCCATTGTAAATTCTAGATTGATGCCTGATTAGAACGGAACCAAGACAATATTACAATTTATATAGTAATATATTCAATGGTTTACATGCATCACTGCGATAAGCTAGCACAATAATAAGATACCTTAAATCAACCTATTTCCGAATAATAATACCTAAGTTTTTAAGGCTCCTTATAAATAGGCTCGGGATGTAATTAAATGACTCTTTAGTACTCAGAGAAAGATGATCTGAAGACTTTAAAACCGTTTCAAATGCAATTCTCGCCTCAGCACGTGATAATGCAGCACCAATACAATGATGGATTCCATAGCCAAAAGCCAAATGTGAGTTTGGCTTAGCACGATCTAGCTTCACTGTTAAGGGCTCATTAAACTGATCAGGATCACGGCCAGTCGAGGACCACATTAACATCAGTCGATCCCCTGCTTTTAACTGCACATCATGTAAGATATGATCTTTTTTCACTAGTCGAAAATGGCCATGAAACGGTGATTCTAGCCGCAGAACCTCTTCAACAAATGCGCTGATTTTATCTGGATTCTGACGAAGCTCAGACTGTAAGGACTGATCTTGGCACAACATTAACATACCACTACCCACTAAACTGGCGGTCGTTTCATTGCCGGCAGAAAGCAATTGCACTAGCATGGATACAATTTCATCGCGACCGAATTGCTGGTCATCTAACTTTGACTCAACAATCAAATCACCCAATAAATTATCACCCGGTGTTTCAAAAGCACGATCGTAATGTTCGGCAAGATAAGCGATCAGCTGATTAATCTGTTCACCATGCGCCATTAACTCTTCAGCGGTATTAATACCGCTAAGTAGCGCCACCGATGCGTCAGACCAACGCTTAAGTTTCGCTCGATCAGCTAATGGAAAGCCGATTAACTCCATAATGATAATTAACGGTAAAGGCGCAGCGAATTTCTTGATCCAATCGAATTTTTCGCTATTTATATCCGATAATAATTCATTGCAAAGGGAGACAATACGTTGCTCCATTTTAGCGACTCGCCGCATTGTAAAAGCGCGATTGGCGACGCGCCGCTGGCGTGTGTGCTGGGGTGGATCGGCGATGGCCAAGACATCCGTTGCCTGAGCCTTCTGCCCTTCACCACCGGATAAATTTATCATTTCTGGCGGTTTTCCTGAGGCATTATCGGCATTGGTACTCAACATCACCGAAACCAAATTCGATGAATAGGTTTCGGTATCCAGAGCTATGGCCTTGACGTCTTGGTAGCGACTCACTAAGTAATAAGCATTATTCGGTAAGGCATAGACTGGAGATCGCTCGCGCAGTTGCTCGAAAAAATCCCAAGGTGATGCGATCACCTCGGGCGAAAAGGGATTAAGCTCAACGTCTTTTTCATTCATTTAATCAAACTGCCTCGCTTCAGGTACTTGTTGGTACCAATAAACACCTTGCTCGTCTTCCTCAAAGGTCGCCATCTTACGGCCAATTAAGCAGTTTAAGTGCGCCAGCGTTTCACCGGCAGCGAGATTAAGTGTTGAATTGCTGATAGGGTTTTTAAACAAGTCGCTAAAGCAGTCGATGACTCGCTTGGGCTCAATTAAGGCTTGATAAAGATTATCGAGGCCTTCATCGTGGGACTCAATAATCTGGGTCAAGCGGGTTCTTACACCATAGAAAGGCTCTTGGTGAGAAGGCAAAACCAGCAGATTATCTGGCAAAATCTGACGTAGTCGCTCTAAACCGTGCAGCCATTCCTTCAATGAATCACCATTGGGCTCATTGGGAAAAATGCTGACATTGGGCGTAATGCGCGGTAATACTTGATCGCCAGAGATCATACATTTTAAACCCGGACAATATAAAGATACATGCTCTGGCGAATGTCCGCTGGTCGTCAATACCTGCCAATAATGGCCATTCACTTCAAAGGTTTCACCGTCAATCAGACGACGGTAACTATCGGGCAACGGCGAGATCATTTCACCAAAAAAACCAAACCGCTTACGGTATTGTTCAATATAGTTTTCATCCATGCCGGCCCTAACAAGAAAACGAATTGCCGCTTCAGGGGCCTCTTGGCCAGTATAACTCGTCAGGTTACGGCACATTAAATACTCCTGACGCGACATCCACAACTCACAGTCATGTTGTTCACAAAGCCAACCAGCTAAACCAATATGGTCGGGATGCATATGAGTGGCGATCACACGCTTCACAGGCCTCCGTTGCATAAACCCGTTAAATAATTGCTCCCAAATAGCTTTCGCATCGGATAAATTCATGCAGCTGTCAACGATCGTCCAACCATCACCATCTTCAAGTAGCCAAAGATTAATATGGTCAAGCTTCATGGGCAGCGCCATTCGTAACCAATAGACCCCTTGAGCAATCTCATGAGGAGTTAAAGTTTCTGGCGCCCAATCAACACCTAAAGGATAATGCAAGCCTCGAGCATATTTATCACCGGCCATGGGTCGTTCATTATTCGCTGTCAAGTTCACTCCACCGAATCATTTTTAAAAAGAATTTAATCTCTGAAGTTCGAGAACTGTAGGGGAAATTTAAAATCTTCTACCTTTAAAAAAGCAATCGCCGTTTGCAAGTCGTCTCTTTTTTTCCCCGTCACTCGGACTTGCTCACTTTGTATTGTCGATTGCACTTTTAATTTTTGACTTTTTATTTTCTTTACAATTAATTTGCAGGTATCTGTGTCAATACCGTGCCTTAAAGTAATCACTTGCTTGCACTGCTTACCCGCTTGGCTGATCTCACCCATACCCATACAGGCAATATCTATATCACATTTGTGCAGAGCACTTTGCAGCATATCGAGCATCTGCTGTAGTTGAAATTCAGCCTCAGCATAAAGACTGACCACACGCTGATCACGCTCAAAGCGCGCTTCTACTCCCTTAAAATCAAAGCGATTTCCTATAATGCGGTTAGCCTGATCAACAGCATTAGTTAATTGATGTAAATCGACTTCCGATACAATATCAAAAGATGGCATAAGCTACTGACTCCTAGCGTCAATAATAAGTAGATTATGACGCATCTGATAAGTGAATAACCGATCTAAACACAGTTATTGTCATTTAAATGGATAGATTGCACTAAATTCTAAACTTTAGTCATTTTAACGCGTTGCTATCATGAAAACTATATGCCAAATTAGTCAATCAATGAAGAGAGTGTCAGGAGTGGATCAATCTAGTCCAAAACATTGGTATATTATCGGTGCAGGTGCTATCGGTTGCTTGTGGGCTTGCGCTTTACGTGAGGCTGGCTGCGAGGTATCTTTGTTAGTCAAATCTCAAGGTAACCATGATTTAGTAAGTTGTGATCAAACGGTTGAATACAGCCCGCTCTTTAGTGACAAAGCGAAACAACGATTTACTGTCGAAATACTTGGACAAAAACAGCTCTGCCGCGAAAACCGAACCATCTCGCACCTAATCATTGCGACTAAAGCTCAAGATGCGCTTGCCGCACTGAATCCTATCTTATCGCAACTTTCAAACTCTGCGAAGATACTGTGTCTAAGTAACGGACTCGGCATGCACCAAGCATTACTTACTGCGCTACAGTATCAGAGTGAGAGCGGAAGTGAACTTAGCAGTGAGAAGACTGGCCGACAATTACTGCAAGGTGTTAGCTCAGATGGCGCAAGATTAGACCAGCCGTTTAAAGTTAAGCACACAGGCCTCGGCCATACTTATATAGGCCGTTACGAAGCAGACGAGCTGAGTGTAGCTCACAGTTCAGTTCAATCTTTACAGCAACTTGCCGATCTTAAGCTAGCGAACCTTTTTTTAAACACCTCAATAGTAAATGATATCGAAGAAAAAATCTGGCACAAAGCATTGATTAACTGTGTCATCAATCCCTTAACCGCTTTTTATAAATGTACTAACGGTGAACTTTTTATTAATAATGAGAGGCAGACAAAAATTCATACGCTGTGCGAAGAATTAGCTCATATTATTAAGCAAACTCACTGCCCTATTTCAACAACAACTGCACAGATAATTAGCGATACAAAAAAAATCGCTTTGCTCACTGAAAAAAACACTTCATCAATGTTAACTGATCTAAAAAAAGGGCGACCGTTAGAACTTAAGCATCTCAATCGATATTTTATTCGACGGGCCGAGCAATACGCCGTGCCCTGTCCAATCAATCTTGATTTAGTGGATACACTGACTAAGACAAACAACTAATCAACTAGTCTTTTATCAGTAATTAATAGACAAAAAAACCCGCAATATATATGCGGGTTTTTTAATAACAATCGGCTTCTTATATATCGTAACCTCTTTCATTGTGAGAAACGATATCAAGGCCTTGCGACTCTTCATCTTCATCGACGCGAATACCACCGGTTAACATGCTAATCACTTTAAATATGATGTAAGTCACTACAGCAGTATAAGCAATGGTCGCCACAACACCTTGAGCTTGAATCGCAAGCTGTGCTCCGATAGTGTTATCTAAGCCCTGACCACTGAATAAACCTAGCTCTGAACTAGCAAAAACTGCTACGGCTAAGGTGCCCAAAATACCACCCACACCGTGAACCGGCATGACATCGAGCGAATCATCAATTTTTAACGTCTGCTTGATGTACATCGTGGCATAGAAACAAACTGCACCAGCAGAAATCCCAATAACTACAGCGCCAGCAGGGCCAACAAAACCAGAGGCTGGGGTAATTGTTCCAAGACCTGCAACCATGCCAGTAATAATACCCAACACACTTGGCTTACCATGTTTAATCCATTCAATCGCGGCCCAAGTACCCGCACCACATGCGGCTGAAAGATGTGTCGCGAGAATAGCCATACCCGCATCACCGTTGGCACCTAATGCACTGCCACCATTAAAACCAAACCAACCCACCCAGAGCATACCTGCGCCTGCAACAGATAAGGTTAAATTGTGCGGAGGCATAGGAGTAACAGAAAAACCACTACGGGGACCTACCATGATAGCGGCGACTAAGGCTGCTACACCCGCTGTAATATGTACGACAAGACCGCCAGCAAAATCCAAGGCGCCCATTTGACCGAGCCAACCGCCGCCCCAGACCCAATGACATACTGGTGCATAGACCGCCAGTAACCAAAAGACAGTAAATAACATCACGGCACTAAACTTCATTCGCTCTGCAAAACCACCAATCACTAGCGCCGGTGTAATAATCGCGAAAGTCATTTGAAACATCAGAAAAACACTCTCAGGAATATCACCCGATAGTGTTCCCTCGGCAACATTGGCTAAAAATAGATTACTCAAATCACCAATAAACGCATTGCCTGAACCAAATGCCAAACTATAACCTGCGACAAACCAGACCACCGAAGCTACACAAGCAATCGAGAAGCACTGCATTAAAACGGATAAAACATTTTTAGAACGGACTAAACCAGCATAAAATAACGCGAGTCCTGGCAGGGTCATAAATAAAACTAGGGCTGTAGATGTCATAATCCAAGCCGTGTTAGCACCACTGAGACCGTCTTCGGCAAAAGCCGAACCGCTCAGCATCAGAGTACTGACTAGCAACAAATATTTGCTATTTTTTAAAATATCCACAATTAAGCTCCTCATTTTCATCGCCAAAGGCATTTTATTTTACAATTTGACGCAGATACTATGGGCTTTACTGAGGCAAATCGAGAGCAATTTTGGTGTTTTGTAAAAATATACGCCCAATTTCGAGTCGAAAAAAGAAGTTATCGATTATTTTCACCAATATAGTGCATAAGAGATTTCTTGTGTTCCATAATAAGGCCATATTTTTTAAGGTATAGAACGTTCGAGTGAAATAATGAAAACAAGATAGTCCATTTATAAGATTTCAGACCGACCATGTTGAATAAAAAACAATCGCCAATTAGGCTGTCATACTTAATCCAGCGCCTACAACAACGCACTTTTACGAGAACAGAACAATGAAATTAGAGCTAAATACTTATCTTCAAAAGAAAAATAAGTACGATGGTATGTTAACTATTTATGGCCGCAAGCCTGTGCTTGAAGCCCTGCAAGACCCGTCTATTTCTGTTGCTAAAATTCACTTGGCACACAGTAATAAACCGGCAACTATTTTAAGCAATATTGAGAAGCTAGCTATCAGTCAAAATGTTGAATTAAATTGGATAGATAAGCGTGTGTTATCAAGAATTTCGCGCAACAGCAAACAAGACCAAGGAATTGCCGCCGACCTTGCGCTAGCTAACTACTTTACTTTGGACGACTTTTTTAATCAATATCTGGGCACTTCAAACGACCGTTTTTTAATTCTTGATTCTGTGACTAACCCTCAAAACGTTGGTATGATTATTCGATCAGCGGCAGCAGCGGGAATTACAGCAGTGGTCATCCCTAAACAAGGTACCGCAGAGTTAGGCCCATTAGTCATAAAAGCCAGCGCTGGAGCGATATTCAAATGCCCGATTATTCGCTGCGAATCACTCATTGAAGCTTTAAGCACGCTCTCAGATCATAAGATCTCACTCGCGACACTCAACGCCAGATCAAATATCCACGGTAACACTAAAGAAATTGCGTATCGAGAGATAAGAGAAAATTGCAGACAAGCAACCGCTTTCGTATTAGGTAACGAGACGGACGGCATCAGTGATGCAGCCCAAAGAAAAGCGGATTTTAGCGTCTATATACCCATGAAAAATGGTGTTGAATCACTTAACGTTGCGATTACTGCGGCACTGATTGCGTTTGCTTAAACTAACGAGCCAGATGCGCCATGCATGACTCCAAGCCATTCACTGTCATTGGGAACATATTCCCTTCAAAAAGATCATCAATGATACGGGTTGACTGAGAATACTGCCACTCACTTTGAGCAACAGGATTGATCCAAGCAACTTGAGGGTAATTCGCTAACACGCGCCGCATCCAAACCTCACCAGATTCTTTATTCCAGTGTTCGACACTGCCGCCATCAGACATAATTTCATAAGGGGACATCGCTGCATCGCCAACAAATATCACTTTATAGTCATGGGCATACTTATTTAAAATATCGACTGTCGAGGTCGACTCATTCATTCGACGACGGTTATCTTTCCATACGGATTCGTAAATAAAATTATGAAAGTAAAAGAATTCTAAATGCTTAAACTCAGATCTAACCGCAGAAAATAACTGTTCGCAGGCTGCAACGTGATAATCCATTGAACCACCGATATCAAAAAAAATTAGTACTTTAACGGCATTATGTCGCTCAGGCACCATTTTAATATCCAGTAAACCGGCATTTCGTGCGGTAGAGCTAATGGTATCATCAAGGTCTAAAAGATCTTCTGCACCAGCTCGAGCGAACTTGCGAAGCCTACGAAGTGCCAATTGAATATTGCGAGTCCCCAAGGCACTGTCGCCATCAAGATTTTTGTAATCCCTTTTTTCCCAGACCTTAACCGCTTTGTTTTGTTTACCTTCACCGCCAACGCGAATGCCTTCAGGATGAAAGCCATTATTACCGAAAGGTGATGTGCCGCCAGTACCAATCCATTTGTTACCGCCTTCATGCCGCTCTTCTTGCTCGGCAAGCCGTTCTTTAAATTTCTCAATCAATTCTTCTAAGTTATCGAAACTTTGCAGCTTATCCAGCTCTTCTTGGCTTAGCTCTTTTTGAAAAGCATCGCGCACCCAGTCATCGGGAATTAGCGCTTCTAACATACCGTCCATTGACTCTA
>DDDX01000073.1:0-46453 GCA_002339085.1 Cellvibrionales bacterium UBA1969 | reverse complement strand
ATCATACGCGACATGTGATAAAACTTCTCTTGTTCAGCAAATATTAAGTTTTTATCTAGCGCTTGTAGTAAGTCGAGAAATTCACCGATGGTCACAGGTACGCCGTAGCGGCGCAGGGTATCAAAGAGGTTCAATAACATCTATAAGATCGCCTTATACATGACTGTATTTAACGCGAACCTTCACGACGGTGCATAAACGCTAATCGCTCAAGCAATTGTACGTCTTGCTCGTTTTTGATTAGCGCACCATATAATGGCGGGATGGCCTTTGATTGATCGCGTTGCTGTAGGATGTCATCGGGCACATCGTCAGACATCAGCAGTTTAAGCCAATCGATTAGTTCAGACGTCGAAGGACGCTTCTTCAAACCGGGTATCTCTCTTAGTTCGAAGAACACCTCAAGTGCCTGTTCGACGAGATTTTTTTGAATTTCAGGATAATGAACATCAACAATCGATTTCATGGTAGCTCGATCAGGGAAGTTAATAAAGTGGAAAAAACACCTCCGCAAAAATGCATCCGGCAGCTCTTTTTCATTATTACTAGTGATAATAATGACCGGCCGGTTCACCGCTTTTATCGTCTCTCCTGTCTCATAGACAAAAAATTCCATTCTATCAAGCTCTTGTAGCAGATCATTAGGAAATTCAATATCGGCTTTGTCGATCTCATCAATCAATAAAACCACTCGCTCATCAGCAACAAATGACTCCCAAAGCTTGCCTTTTTTTATGTAGTTAGCTACATCAGCCACTTTATTATCGCCTAACTGAGAATCCCGAAGCCGAGAAACGGCATCATACTCATAAAGCCCTTGATGCGCTTTAGTGGTCGATTTTATGTGCCACTGGATCAATCTCATACCAGTAGACTCAGCAATTTGCTCGGCTAGCATGGTCTTACCAGTACCTGGCTCACCCTTTATAAGTAAAGGCTTTTCTAAGGCAATTGCAGCATTAACTGACATAGCAAGATCATCGCTAGCAATATATTTGGCAGTACTTTTAAAAGTGGTCACAATAACTTATCCATTAATTTCATCATTATTGACGCTTATGAACTTCATTCGAAAGAAAATACATAAGGTTAATTTATTATTAGGCAAAACAATCACAATAATCAATTTATCAGCTAAGAAAAAACCTACAATTGCAAAATAAACCCGGGCGAAAAATTAATGACCTAAAAAGCCATATCCGCAGCAATATTTAATAAGTCTTACTCCGCAAATGATTAAGGTTTACAAAAATTATCTGGGGCAAGGGAATTGAAACTATTTTCAATTCGATGAGTGAGATTTATCTACCGCCATTATTGTCGCTATCTTCGTTAGTATCATAACTTTGACTAATATCAAAATCACTGTCGATATCATTTACCTCAGACACCAACGATGGATTAATCGTATCCATATCAACATCTTTATGACTGACAACCGCTTGATTTTCTTCATCTTGATTTTTCACATCTAATAGACCTTCGTCATTAGTCTCGGCCGCTCGGCTTCTCTCTGAGAATATAAAATAACGACGATAAATAACCAAAAAAATGGCAATCAGGGCCGCATTAGCCAAGGTTAATAGTGAAAAAAACCATATATTTTTAGAAAACACACCTTCTTCAGCGTTGCTACGATCGTCGTCATCTTGGTCTTGAGCAACATCGCTAATGGGCGTTAATATTTCTTCCCCCTCTATTGAAAAGCTTAAGTTGGCCGCCTCAAACTCATTCAGCTCCAATAGGGCGTCTGATGCATGAGCCTGTAATCGTAATGAATAATTACCGCCTTCAAGCCAGGACGATGTATAAGACCAACTGCCATTATTTTTTTGCGTCAATGAAACCTCTTCAATAATCTCATTGCCTGTTTCGACCATCACACTGAGGTCTATTTTCTGTCCTATAATAGAAGGGTCTATAATTAGAACCTCAAGCGATAAAGTTTGCGTTGTATTATCCACTGAGAAATCAACATAAAATGAGTCATGCACGATAAAAGATTTAATCTGCTGGCGATGAAATGTATCCGTCCTCGCAGTGACAGTTAACTGATAACTACCTCGCTGAGTGAGATCATCAAAAGCGGCTTGATAGTGCGCTTTATTCTCATCTAGCAATGAAAATTTCCCTTCAACAATGTCGCCGCTAGGGTTTCGTAAACGATAATCAACCATTATTAATTCTATAAGCTTCTGTTCGTCGATAGGATGGCCAGTCTCAGTTAGAACAGCATCAATAACCATTGCTGTACGTGGATAAATATTATTTGCAATATCACTGAGTCGTAAAGAAACATCACTGACTATGGATACCCGCGCCTGCTGTGTTAGACCCCTATCAACAAACCATTTCCCTATTTCAGGCTGTGAAACCGTGATTAAACTGTAGTCGGATGATGAAAACCAATTCACGTTGGATAATTCATTGCTTGCATTTATGCTAAAACCTAATGGATTTTTTAACTGTAAAGACGCATGGTCTCCTCCAATAACCAGCAAAGTAAATTCATCAGCACCACTATCGATCAAGAAGCCCTGATTATCAATTGGTATGCGACTAACGGGAAATGATAAATCAAAGACAGATAAAAACACTGATGTGAGTTGGTCTGCACTTTCTGCTACAGTGAACACCCCATCGGTCGCAAGCGACAATTGCTTTAACAATGCTTGATCAGCATTTTCTGATAAGGCGATAGTATGAATCGTCAAACCAGAATTTTGCAATTCAGGTAATAACTGCTCGATAATTCTCAATCGCTCCTTCTCATTGCTCTGAACATCGGGTGAAATGTCAACCACTCCATCAGTTAGTAACAGAACAGTTTTTTCAGTGTCACTTCTATTTTTAGCAACATGAACATTTTCTTCTGCCAACATCATTTCTAAGGCTAAGCCAATGTTGGTTCGTATTGCAGAAGAGTGGATATGATCAACCTGAGATGATGAAAAATCGCGCCAATTTTTTGATATTCTACGATGGGGAACTAACATATCCACATGTTGACCAAAGGTCCAAATACCCATTAAACTTTTCTCTGGTGCCAGCCGAATCAATAAATCAACGGCTGGCTGCCGCATATCACTTGGATCGCTTTGCTTCATACTACCAGAGACATCAACTAATACTCTAAAATCACTTTCTTTGTCGGCATGGGCATCAATAGGAAAAAAAACTAGCGTAAAAATATAACAAATAGTAAGTGCCGAAAGAAAAGAAGAAATAGTCTGCAGTTTAGATATTTTCATGGTAGGTGGTTCTCGGATTTGACCGCTCAGCAAATAACAAAACCATCATTAAGGCTTGTGGCCTGTTAATGAAACTAATATAAGCATAGCAAAGATAAAAATAATTACCGAAACCTATTGATCAGATAAGTGGCGCCTAAAATAATAGTGTAAAAAAGTAGCTAGGCAGGACAGCAGCCAAAAATACAATAATGGCTCGGCGGTTTGCCAAGCAACAGTACCATGACCCAGCCCCGACTCAAAAATAACAATCAACCAACTGGGCGCAAACGATTCTTGAGAAGGCACCTGACTCGGAATTAGCAACCAAATTAATAATGTGACAGTCAATAGATTGCGTAAAAGTGGCGTGAATAATACATGCAAAGAGCGCCATAAAAAAACAATCAGCGAGGTTACCGCCACATTATAAATTAACCAAATTATCATCGTTGCCGTTAAGCCAGTCATTAGTTAAGCTCGCTAAAAGTCTGTCAATTGTCAGTCAAATATCACGCTTTAACCCAGCTGATGACATGCTCATCAAGACCATCAGGATGCACATAGATTTCGCTGAGCACTCGATTTGCAACGCTTTTCCCTTGTTTTACGGTTGAGGCCTTATCACCGGTTTTTAAGGGGTGCCACTCAGGTAGATCAACGCCTTGAGCGATTAAGCGATAAGCACAAGTGTTAGGCAGAGAGTCACCATTTTTTGCCATCGCTGGCGTAACCTGCAAACAATCTTTTACCTTTGATTGCCGCTGGAGATAATCCTTACACTTGCAAACACTTGTATCCAGCAACTGACATGAAACACGAGTGTAGGTGACTCTCCCACTCTGCGAGTCCTCTAACTTATGCAGACAACACTTGCCACAACCATCACATAGACTTTCCCACTCTTGAATGGAAAATGACTCTAAAGCTCTATCAAGCCAAAATGGCTCAATAATCATGACTAGCTGCTAAAGGAGAACTATCTTTTCTAGAGGCTTGCTTACTGTTGCTTTCAGAATGTGCCGGCGGCATTTGTAAATAAAAGCCAGTTTCATCCAGTGAGGATAAAACCTTATCAATATCAGCATTGGCTAACGATCTACCTGGCTGTAGTACCAGTGTCATCGCTTCAACTAATGGTTGTAATTTTGTTTTAAGTGATACTGGCACGGCATCGAGACCCTGGTCGAGGCAAGTAAATAAATAAGCTCCCTGCTGACGCTCACTTCGATAAATCTTACAAATGATCTTCAACAGAAGCCTCACCTACCATTTATTAGCTAAACTTGAGCTTGACGATAATTTTTAGCAATCTTATGAAGCGCTGGCGATAAAATTTCGCCTCGCCAACCGCGACCTAAGGTTTCATCCGACGGAGCCGCGGAAGATAAATAACTTTCCATATCTTTTCTTGAGGCAATAACTGCTTCTTGGACGCCCAGATTAATAGCCGCTGAGGCCACAACCGACTTTATCTCTTTGAGCGATTGCTTAACACGTAGACTGTTGCCATTAAACATAAGAGGCGGATACTCCTCTTCAGGACAATCATTGGCCAAACTAATAACAGATAAAATATGTTCGCCATATTTGCGCATAACCGCCGGATTTATACCTTTTACTTGACTTAAATCATGCACCGTCTTTGGCCGATGTTGCGCTAGGATAAACATTGTACCATCAGATAAAAGACGACCTCTGGGTCTATTCTGTTGGCGCGCGCTGGATTCACGCCAAGCACAAAGTGATTTAAAAACGTTCAATTCAGAACGCGATAAGCGCCATGCTGACTTTACTTTTAAATAATACTGATTAAAGTTTTGTCCATCCTTATGTCGATTAACTAATGCCTCACAGTCTTGCTGCAACCATGTTAAACGGTCTAATTTTTGAAGATTTTCAATTAACGCATGATAAGCATCTAAAAGCCAAAAAACATCATTGGCAGCGTACTCCAACTGCTGGGCACTCAACGGTCGATTTAACCAGTTAGAACGCGTTTCAGTTTTATCAAGTACCTCGCCTAATGTCACTTCAATCAAACGTTGATAACTGATAGAAAAATCATGGCCTATTAAATTGGCTGCCACTTGAGTATCAATTAAAGGTTGGGGGTAACAATCTAAAAGACGTGAAAAAACGTCCATATCTTCACTGCAACTGTGCATAACCTTGATCAAAGTAGGCGCTAACAACAACTCTTTTAACGGCATTATGTTTTTAATTTTTAATGGGTCAACTAGATAAATTTGCTGCCCATCATATATTTGAATCAATGCAGGCTTGGGATAGAATGTATCGGTTCGAATAAACTCAGTATCCAATGCAATACATGATTGACTCATGCATGAGTTAATCATTTTACCTAGCAAGTCATCATTGTCGATCATTAAAAAATTTGCATTAATTTTTTTATCATCTGTCAAAACTGCAACCTACCTGTTAATGCTCTTGCAATAGTGCCGCCGTCTACAAATTCCAGTTCACCCCCTAATGGCACTCCATGCGCAATACGACTAACAGTAATCTCTTGATCCGAAAGCTGTTCTGCAATATAAAAAGCCGTCGCCTCCCCCTCTACAGTAGTGCTAGTCGCTAAAATAACTTCCTCTATACCTTCACTAGCAATTCTATCCAACAAGTCGACAATGCCAATTTGCTCTGGGCCAATACCGTCTATCGGTGACAAATGGCCTAATAAAACGAAATATTTGCCTCGGTATTCACCACTATGCTCAATAGCAAAAACGTCACTGGGATTTTCAACCACACACAGTATAGCATCATCACGTCGAGGAGAAAGGCATATATGGCATGTTTCATCTTCAGTCAAAATTCTGCATCGACTGCAACGACTAACCCGCTCGACGGCTTCTGCAAGGACTTTTGAAAGATTCAAAGCTGCTTCGCGCTGCCGTTCTAACAGATGCATTGCCATGCGTTGTGCAGATTTGGGACCAACACCTGGCAAACAACAAAATGCATCGATTAATTTTTGTATTAAAGGGCTATGTGACATATATATAAATTCTAAATAAATGGGAAACGATCTATAAAAGCTTAGCTTAACTAAAAAGGCATTTTAAATCCTTCAGGAAGGTTTATGCCGCCCGTTAAGCTTGACATATGTTGTTTCTGACTCTTTTCCACTTTTAAAACGGCATCGTTCACTGCTGCCGCCAAAAGATCCTCTAATAAATCTTTTTTCTCAGTCATCAATGATTGATCAATAGAGACTGATTTAACATCATGTCGACCCGTCATTGTAACTTTAACCAAGCCTGCAGCAGCCTCACCAACAAGCTCTAATTGCGCTATCTCAGACTGCGCCTGCTGCATTTTTTCTTGCATTTTTTGCGCCTGTTGCATGATACTGTCTAAGCCTTTCATTTTTTATTCCTATTTTTTTACAGTGGTTTAACTGAGTCTATGTCCATTTCCGCATCAAAAGCGGCCATAATCGTTTCAACATTTTGATCTTTTTTTAATGAATCTAACGCTTCCCCCTGAGCTTCAGACCGCATCCTAGTTCGATATTCTGCAGGCGCCTCATCAGCCTCATCAAGATTAAGTGATGACCAATCACCCACCAGCGAAATAGTAACATCGACGGGACGAGAAAAATAAATCGACAGACCCTGCGCCAGCCGCTCATTATGATCTGGATTAAATAAAGTGGCATTACTTTCATCCAGAGCAAATTCAATGCATACCTTCAGCTGATCACCTGCGGTCAGAAAATTAATGGGTACACAGTATGAGGCAACGGTTCTTACTACTCCACTTAAAGGGATAGCAGAAAAAATCTGGCACCAAACAGCCGGCGTTAACGCCTCAATATCAGGTGTCTTAGTAGATCCTGTAGAGGTATCTGACACATCAACTGAAGGCAAAGGTATTCCATCAGCGTCACTATTAGCTTGCTCAAGTGGCGTCGAAGCTAACTCAATATTCAAAGGCTTGGAGCCTTGAGATTGAACACTTGAATCGCCAGAAGAAATACCTTTTGACTCTATTTGCGTTTTAAGCTCATCAACAGGGCTCTGCATCGGCGCATCAGCAGATATTGAATCATCTACTTGAAGCTCAGATGAGCGCTTAGCTTCAACATTTTCAGTTATTGGTTTTTTTTTTTGAGAATCAACTACAGCTACCGACTCTGCCCTAACAATATCGGCCTGATCAGTGCGATCAAGCGGCGCAAGCTGAAACGCAAATAAGCGCATAATGATCATTTCCATTCCCGTCAAAGGGTCAGGCGCCATTGGTAAATCACGCTTACCGATTAATAGGCTCTGATAATAGAGCTGTAAATTCTCAGGCGTTATGAGCGTTGCATATTGTTGAATGAATTGACGATTCAATTGCCCTTCGCTGCCCGCGCTAGGCACGGCCTGTTCAACCACTATGCGGTGCACTAGCTTTAATAGTTCATCAACTAAGCCAAGAAAATCTGGCGATTTTTGGGCATATTCAGCAATTATCGTCAATGCTTGCGCTGCATCATTGATGACCACAGCAGCCAGCAATTGAGTCAGTACTTCTTGATCAATAGTGCCCAACATGTCATTGACGCCTTGGCCTGTCACATTACCACCGCCAAAAGCTATAGCTTGGTCTGAGAGACTTAAAGAATCACGCATACTCCCTTGCCCTGCTCTAGCAATTGCCCATAAACCCTCATCATCATAATCGACAGACTCAGCATCAAATACAACCTTTAAATGCTCGACGATTAAATCGGCCGTTAAATTCTTCAAGTGAAACTGCAAACATCGGGACAAAACTGTTGGCGGTATTTTTTGCGGATGCGTGGTAGCAAATAAAAATACTACATGTGGTGGCGGTTCCTCTAAGGTCTTAAGAAGTGCGTTAAAACTATGATTAGATAGCATATGAACTTCATCAATCAAATAAATTTTATAGCGAGATTGCGTCGGCGCATATTGAACGTTGTCTAATAACTCACGCGTGTCCTCAACTTTGGTTCTTGATGCGGCATCAACCTCGATGAGATCGACACTGCGACCTTCGTTAATTTCAAGACAACTGGCACAGACACCACAAGGTGAGGCAGACACGCCCTTGTCGCAATTAAAGCATCGCGCTAGGATTCTAGCGATAGTTGTCTTACCAACACCACGAGTGCCCGTCAACAAATACGCGTGATGAAGTCTGCCTTGATTTAAGGCATTCGAGAGGGCTTTTAGAACGTGAGATTGACCCACTAAAGCTTCAAAAGATTGCGGGCGCCATTTTCTCGCCAGCACTTGATAAGACATATGATTAACCGCAGAGATTTCATTCAAGGCCCACCATAACAGCAAAAAAATAGCTTTGATGGCACTGGCCTAAGATATCATTAATGAGAGGGAATTATACACCTTTAAGAAAATAAAACGCAGTGAATTCGCCTATTTAAGGCCTAAATCTCATCTTATCAGGAAATTGGTGGTGAACCCCAACCAGCCACACCTCGGCACACGAATCAGCAATTACCGTTGCTCCCTTCCAGGCCTGGCGGAGTTCACTGCCTATCATTGCGAGGGAACCCGCTGGGGCCACCATAACAGTCAGTAGCATGGACTACAGAGGCGGGATTATGGCGAAAGAGACGTCATCATGCAAGTAATCAATTACTGCAAACTAATCTTTAATAACCGGCCCTGACTATTAACCTGCAGCTGAAAACGACCAAACACGCCCTCGTGAGTGACAAAAGGCTGAATAGCTGTCACCGGAAAAAGGATTGTTTGGCCGTCAGTAGCTACAGCTGAAATTTGGCTGGCAGCACCACGATAATACTTTAGCAATTCTTGTTTCGAAATAGCCAACTCAACAATATATTGCTCAGCGACCCCATCAGTTTCAGTTAACTTGTTAACCATTAACGATCCTGTAATACGCTAAAATAAACGCTCTTAGCGTAACCCGAACAAAAACCATCAACAAGTTCATTTAATGACGTTTTGTAATTGATCATTAATCAGATCTAAGGGAACTTTCTGCCAACTAATTGTCAAAAAACACATCAAATATTTAACCAGCTAGTAGCCCTATTTGCTATAAAAAAAAAGATTCTTTATATACAATAGACTCATAGTTAGAGGAGCCTTTAAATGACTGACAGATAATACAGGCTATCTGACCCATTGGTGAAATCGCCTAGCAACGCAGCTCAAACAAACATCGACCAACGATAGAAAATACTATGATTGATACACAAACCAACCGCGCAATCGCACAACTCCGCGATCAATTAACAAAGACCGTCCTCGGTCAACCCTTATTAGTAGACCGAATTATCATTGCGCTACTAGCAGACGGGCACCTGCTGGTCGAGGGTGCGCCAGGGCTGGCTAAGACGCGAGCGATCCGTAGCCTTGCCGATCACATTGAGGCCAATTTTCAACGCATACAGTTTACCCCTGACTTATTGCCGGGCGATATTACGGGGACGGATATCTTCAGACCGCAAACAGGTGAATTCGAATTTCAAAGAGGTCCTATGTTCCATAATTTAGTGCTGGCCGATGAAATTAATCGAGCGCCAGCAAAAGTGCAGGCTGCGCTGCTTGAAGCCATGGCAGAGCGACAAGTGAGCGTGGGGAAAACTACCTACCCACTCGAACCTCTATTTCTTGTTATGGCCACCCAAAACCCAATAGAACAAGAAGGCACCTACCCCCTACCTGAAGCACAATTGGATCGCTTTCTTTTGCATATAGTGGTTGACTATCCCGACCAAAACGCTGAACGTGACATTTTAAAACTGGTGAGAAGCGAGCTAATCAACCAAAATCATGGCCAGCCAGAAACTGCCATCGTAAAAATCACACAACACGATATTCTTCAGGCACGCCAACAAGTATTAACCCTATTCATGTCTGAGGCGGTCGAAGAGTATATCGTCCAGTTAGTGATAGCGACTCGCGAACCCGGTCGCTATGATGCCAAGCTAAGCCAGCTTCTCGAGTACGGCGCTAGCCCAAGGGCAACCCTTGCGCTGGACCGATGCGCAAGAGCCAATGCATGGCTTCGAGGTGCTGATTTTGTCAGTCCAGACGATGTGCAAGCGGTTGCCTATGACGTGCTTCGCCATCGCATCATTCTCAGCTTCGAAGCTGAAGCCAATGGCATTAGCGAAGACCAAGTTATCAGCGATCTGATTAGCAAAGTACCCGTTACTTAATTATGGCTAAAGGCGCGATAAGCAACCTCAACACGCTGATCAAGCTTCGCCATCAGGCTGGCGAACTAAGCTTATTGGCGAACAAAAAAGCCCGTAGCCAATTGACTGGCAATATCAGCACCCAATTTCGCGGCAGAGGCATCGATTTCGAAGAGCTAAGACAGTATCAAGCTGGCGATGAAATTCGATCAATTGACTGGCGAGTCACCGCCCGCACTGGCAAAGCCCACACTAAATTATACAGCGAAGAGCGCGAAAGACCGGTGATTATTGTCAACGACCAGCGACAAGCGATGGCCTTTGGTAGTCGCCATTGCTTTAAATCAGTTCAGGCAGCTGAGATAGCCGCACTATTAAGCTGGTCAGCTTTAGCACAAAATGATCGCATTGGCGGTCTTATCTTTAATGACAGCGACCACACTGAAATAAAACCTAAGCGGCATAAATCCAGTGTTTTATCGGTACTTCGCGCCTCTCACGATTACAATCATCAAGCTGTCGAATTCAAACAAGCAGATCAACCAGAAAAAATTAATATCGTCATCAAAGAGCTTAGACAAACAATCAAACCGGGTAGTAATGTATTTATCATCAGTGATTTTATCGGCCTAAATGAGTCTGGTATCAAGCACCTTCACAGCATTAAAAAACATGTTGATATTACTGCGATCAAAATTAATGATCCGCTCGAGACAGCGCTGCCCTATCATGCAGGCAAGCAATACAGCAATGGCGAAAAAGAAGTTTCATTTGATACCAGTAATCGGTACTTCAATGAACAATTCAAACAACAATTTTTAGATCACAATGCATTTATTAGCCACAATCTACAAAGGTTAGGCATTATTCAAATTAATATACAAACCCATGATTGTGAACTTGATATTCTACGCCAATATTTTAGTCGGCAAGCCAATCATAAAATCACACTGAAGAGCAGATAAATGAATAACACCCCACAACCGGCCAACAACCCTTTAGATCTTCTACCGCCACCTATATTACCAACGGCAGTAGAGGCTTGGCCGCCCGCCATCGGTTGGTGGATATTAGCACTAAGTCTCGTGTTAAGCATAGCTGCAGCCAGCTATGCTTTTTGGACATGGCAGCGCTCCACCGCATTAAAACGAGAAGCGGTAAAAACGCTAGTGCTCTACCATCAAAAATACACAGTAAATCATAATGAACAGCAATATTTACTTAGCGTCAATCAATTACTTCGACGGTTTTGCTTACAGCAATACCCTCATCTCTCCTGTGCCAAGCTAAGCGGCCAGGCTTGGCTAGACTTTCTGAAGCAACGATCTCCATCGGCAATAAAAGAACAGCATGAACTTAATCATTTGATCAAAATTTATCAGCCCAAACAGCAACAAAGCGCTGACATTAATGCCCTACATACTTATCTCACTGCATGGTTTAAATCGGTCGAGATCAACAAGCCTTTAGCGACAAGTCAGCATCATGATTAACTTTGAAACATACTGGTGGTTTATCTTAATACCGCTCCCATGGTTTATTTTTCATTACTTGCCTGCCAACAAAAAAAGTCACCAAGCTTTACGCGCACCATTTGTAGGAAGGCTTGAAGCCATTCAAAAACAAACACCACTAACTGAAAAAGCGTTATCGATAAAAGGGTTTATATTGCTGCTGATCTGGCTGTTATTATTAACTGCCGTAAACCGCCCGATTATTCAAGGAGCGCCGATTAAGATTAATTCTATCGCTAGAGACATGATGCTAGCCGTGGATATCTCAGGCAGCATGAATGAGCTCGACATGCAACTAGAGGGAGAGACAGTCAGACGGATTGATAGTGTCAAAAAAGTATTAAATGATTTTATTGATCGCCGCAATGGTGACCGAATCGGTCTGATCTTATTTGCCGATCAAGCCTATGTCCAAGCGCCTCTGACCTTTGACTTATCGACAGTAAAGCAACTACTTGATGAGGCACAGCTGGGGTTTGCTGGCCAAAAAACGGCAATTGGTGACGCACTCGGCTTGGCAATTAAACGACTTATTGAAAGACCTAACCAATCAAGAACTCTAATACTGCTAACCGACGGAGCTAACAACGCTGGCAAGATAAACCCCTTAGAGGCAAGCGCCTTAGCTACTGAAAATCAAATCAAAATTCATACTATCGCGATAGGCGCAGATTTCACAATACAAAACTCATGGTTTAGTCGACAAACACGTCGACCGTCTAACCTAGATGAGAAGACGCTTAAAATTATTGCTGCTGAAACAGGCGGACTGTTCTTTCGGGCTAAAAATACCGAACAGTTAGAAACTATTTATAACGAGCTTGATCGAATCGAACCGGTTGATCAAGAGGCTCAGTTTTATCGGCCAACGCAGCAATTATTTTATATACCCCTTAGTCTTGCATTGGCTATCGCATTACTGCTTATCATTGCCGAGCTATTATTGGTCGCGCTGATTAGCAGGCAAACAACTCGTGAGGCAGACCCGTTATCATGAGCTTATTAACCCTAATTGAGCAATTTACTTTTATCAGAACTGGCTACCTGTGGTTGATGCCAATCATTATTATTTTATTTTTCATCCTAAACCGAGTACTACAAAATAAAACCGACTGGAACAGTATTATTGCTGAGGAGCTTCGACCCTACTTACTAAATAAACGCGCAGCTAAGACTACCGCTACCCACACATGGCCCCTTCTCGCCGCTTGCACTGCCTGCCTTATCGCCTGTTTTAGCCTAGCAGGGCCCAGCTGGGAAAAAGTATCCAGCCCGGTTGAAAAGAATAGTCATGCGATGGTAGTCATTGCAGATCTGACCCTATCGATGCACACCAGCGACATCAAGCCCTCTCGACTAGTACGCATGCGCTATAAGATTTTGGAACTACTGAAAAGAAACAAAGATCGGCAAATTGCTTTAGTGGCCTACTCGGGTGACGCACATATTGTCTCACCGTTAACCGACGACGGCAATAATATCGCCGCATTAGTCCCCTCATTGACACCTGAAATTATGCCAAGCATCGGCAGCAATGCAGACGCAGCCTTTATTTTGGCTGAGCAGTTACTTGAGCAAAGTGCAGCAAAGCAGCGCACACTAGTATGGCTAACAGACGAGGTACTGGCTAGCCAAACAGAATCTATTATTAAACAGGTTCGTCGCCAAGATGCACAACTGTTCATTATTGGTGTAGGCACTGAACAAGGTGGGCCCGTAACTCTGCCATCAGGTAAATTCGTTAAAACTGATAGCGGTCGTATTGTTAAAGCACCAATGAGTCGTGACCGTTTAATGGCTATAAGCACAAAAACGCAGGGGCAATATCTAGACTTAAGGGCAGATAATAGTGATATCGATCGCATCTTTAATCAAGAGCTGTCACTGAGCGTAAGAGGATCCTCACCAGATAATGCGGATAAAGACTCCAGCCAAAAAGTAGACCAGCAATACGATCGTGGCGCTTATTTTGCAATCGCCTTACTGCCATTTGTCCTGTTTAGCTTTCGACGTGGTTGGTTACTCAGCTTAGTGCTTAGTGTTAATTTTATGACGGCAGAGTCGGTCTGGGCGGCTCAAAATCCAGAAAAATCATCTATTGAATGGCAAGATCTCTGGCAAACTGACGATCAACAAGGCGCGGCGCTGTTTAATCAACAAGCCTACACCGAAGCGACTAAAACTTTCGATCGGGCAGATTGGAGAGGCTTTGCTGCTTTTAAGGCTAAAAATTATGATAAAGCCATCGAACAGTTTAGTCACGCCATCGAAACTACTGAGCAACAGCCAAACAACTTGGCCAACCTCCATTACAACTTAGGCCACAGTTTTGCTCACAGGCAAGATTTTGAAAGCGCCATTAATGCCTACGACACAGCGTTATCATTAAATCCCGATTTAGAACAGGCAAAAGCAGCCAAGGCGTTACTTGAACAACTTCAGAAACAACAACAGGAGCAAAACCAACAAGGGCAGCAAGGTGATGCAAACGAGCAAGACGGCACTGATACCACTAGCTCTCAATCATCTGATGCGTCTAATGACGCTAATCCGTCGAGCAATTCCGAAAACGCTTCCGATTACAGTGAAAAGCAGCATACAGGGAGAACAGACGAAACCGAGGACCGACAAAACGCACTACTTGATCAACAGGCTCAGCGGGCAGCTAAAACACAGCAGGAAGAACAGCAGGGGCAAGAACAAGAACAATCATCAGAGCAGTCTGATAATGCTTATCAACCGATAGAAACCCAAGCAGAACAGCCTTCACTTAAAAAAAATGAAAGGGTTAGCGACAGTGGTAGTCAGGACATCGGCACCAAAAAAGACCTCGATCCGCAACGGCAAGCAGAGCTTGAGCAATGGCTACAAAAAATACCGGATGACCCAGGCGGCTTGCTCCGACGTAAATTTAATTATCAACGTCAAGTCAATGAACAGAGGGGTCAATATTTAGATAACAACGAAGAGGGACAATTATGGTAAGGTATTTAAAACTGCGCCGTGCCAGTCAAAAAATCGCTCGAACAGCGATTACTAGCTTTTGGCTTTTTTTATCGACACTAACAACGGCCTATGGTTTTACCGTGACGGTCGATAGGCAGGTCGTGCCAATTAATGAAACCATCCGTCTAGAAATCACATCTACCAATGGCGATAATCCCGATGACGTTAACCTTACCCTGCTTGAAGAAAAATTTACTGTTGTTAAAGAAACTTCACAAAAGTCGTATTCTATGATTAATGGTAGAACAGATTCGATCAAAAAAAGAGTCGTTATTATTACTCCTCAAGAAATCGGTAAAGCTTCTATCCCACCACTAAAACTCAACAAGCAAGAATCTCAAGCGATTGATATCACCGTTATAAAAGCCGCGCCCGTACCAAGCCAGATGGACAGTCAGCAAGTCATACTTGAAACAGAGATTGATCAAGTGAGCACAGTGGTTGGGGCACAGGCCATCTATACACTGAGAATTATTCATCAAATTCAATTGAATAATGCCGAAATATCACCCTTGAGTATTGCTGATGCCGATATCGTCGCATTAGATAATAAAAATTACACTCGCAGAATTAACGGCAGCAACTTTTATGTGATAGAAAAGCGCTACGCTATCTTTTTTAATCGGCCGGGCATCAAGACGATTGATGGGCAACAACTTACCGCTTTAACCACTTCAAGACAAAACCGACTATTTGGCTATGACCCCTTCTCTCGAGGTAAAGAGCTCCGTTTAAAAGCTGATACTGTTAATATTAACGTATTAGCCAAGCCCGCTGGCGCTGATTCATCGTCTTACTGGCTACCTTCGAGTAAGCTGACTATAACATCTTCTTTTGACACAGCATCACTCAACGCTCGCGTCGGCGAACCCATTAGTCGCAATATTGAAATTACCGCCGAAGGCTTAGCCGCGGAAAAACTACCGTTTACTTTATCCTCGCCAACAGATAGTCTAAACAGCTATCCTGAAAAGCCTGAATTTATCAATCAGACCTTTGACAGAGGCATTGCAGGTCGCCGAAAAGATACGGTCGCACTGATTCCAACCGTCGAGGGAAAAATTACTTTGCCTGCTATTGAAGTCGAATGGTGGAACACAACAAAAAATCGCTTTGAAGTGACTAGTATTGACCCGCAAGTCATCAATGTACTGCCCCCAATTAATAATACTCCGGACCGCAAAAATGCCGTCATTTCCAGCAGCGATAAACAACCACAGCAAGATAGCAAGATAGCCGTCGAACAAGGGGCCGAGACGAGTGATCCGGCGTTCAATCCATGGATGATCAGTACCCTACTTCTCGCTTTAGGCTGGCTTTATACCAATCACACTCGAGCCAATAAAAACGCCAGCCAACAGCCCAAAACTGATTTGACGCTCGACAAAAATATTGAGCGACTTAAGCGCGAATTACTGCTGGCCTGCAAGCAAGATAACCCTTTAAAAGCCAAGCAAGCCTTAACCGCTTACCTGAGCTATCATAAGGAGTGTATGTCTAAGGATAGCTCGATCAAGGCACTTACTTGCGATACGGCACTAAAAAACGCTATGGAAGCATTGGATTACTATCTTTATGCCGACCACAAGCTTGAGACTAATGATAGGGAAAAAACTCCATGGAATGGTCAAGCATTAAAAAGCGCTGTTGAGAATGCTGACGCACAGAGTAATCAACAACCACCGAGTAAGAAAATACTCGCACCGCTCTACCCCGAGTAAAAGCTCACCTTCATGACTTTAGGAAAGTGCCTTTAGGTTTTTTCAGACCATGGTGCGACTTTAATTAATAACAACATGCCTGGAATAGCCAGCAATGTACAAAAAATAAAAAATGCCGTCCAACCCACTTGCTCAACAATAATACCCGTTGTTGCATTGGCTAGATTCCTAGGTAGTGCGGCTAGAGCAGTAAATAGTGCAAACTGCGTGGCGGCAAAAGCTGGGTTAGTCGCTCGCGCAATAAAGGCCGTAAATGCTGCCGTGCCTAGCCCAACCCCTAAATATTCCAATGCTACAACTGCGCCTAAGACCCAAGGATTAGCTCCCACTTCCGCTAGTACTGCAAACCCTAAAATACTGATCACTTGAACGATACCAAACAACCATAAACCCTTATTAATACCCAGCTTAAGCATCATCAAGCCGCCCACTAAACCACCGACAATGACCGCAACCAATGAAGCCACCTTAGCAATCGAACCAATTTGACTAAGACTAAAACCCACATCTAAATAAAACGGGGTTGATAAAGCCGTCGCCATATTATCGCCAAGCTTATACAACACTAAAAACAACAGCACCATCATCGCAGAACGCAAACCCTGCTGATCAATAAAGTCACGAAAAGGATTAATAACCGCATCTTTCAGTGTTTTTGGAGGCGAAGGCTCAGCAATCGCCTCATCAATACTAAGGGTTAAAATAATGCCCACCATCATGAAAGCAGCCACGACTGAAAATACCCAATGCCAAGCGAGAAAGTCCGCCAAGATTAACGCCAGGGAGCCCGGTACTAAACCCGCTAAGCGATAGGCTTGAACATGAATGGCATTACCCATACCCAATTCAATGTCAGGGAGTAATTCTCGACGGTAAGCATCTAACACGATATCTTGACTGGCGCTAAAAAAAGCTACAACGGCGGCCAAATAAGCCACCGTCCAAACCGATAACTGCGGCTGAATAAATCCGAGCGCAATCATCGATAGCATTAACGCTAACTGGGTCAGTAACATCCAACCTCGGCGCCGACCTAAAAAAGGCAAACTAAAACGATCCATCATGGGCGCCCAGAGAAACTTCCAGGTATAAGGCAAGCCAACCAAAGAGAAAAAGCCTATTTCAGCAAGACCTACACCCCCAACTCTTAGCCATGCAGGCACCAATTGAATTAATAAGTAAAGGGGTAGTCCCGAGGTAAACCCAGTAAAGATACAAATCAACATACGACGATTCAGTAACGCTTGCTTAAAGCTTGGCGTTGACACTGAATCCAATGTTGATTGTGAGCTATCGGCAACCATTGCTAACACCTGACCAATGAAGATAAGGGTTACTCTACCATGAATTGTGTGTTTATAGCGCGCGAATTGATACGGGAATAGCACTCTGCCGTGCCTGCCCAGTAATTGGATCGAAGTGCTGCTCGTCTGAGACCAGACGGTTAGTTGATGAACCTTGGAGCATCACATTACTGGTGTCACTGTTGGTGTCTCCAAAGGCATGAGCCATAGAGATGACCCCTACTTTGAGATCATTACTGGCTTTTACTAGGCCAATTACACTGCCTGCCGGTGAAGAAATTTCAACCATGGCCTCTGAGCTTAACCCCATATTAGCTAAATCATCGGGGTGCATATAGGCATAATTAGTAGTGCCTTTTTGTCTTAAGGCGTCTAAATTATGTCCGGTCGAATTAAAAAATTGTTTTATCCTGCGCGAAATTAATAAATGACTATAGCCTTCCTCAGCAACGCGTAACCCCAGTTGATTTAATGGCTCTTGCGCAACCTCAGCCAATTGCTGCTTGACGTCGTTAGGAAGCACACGAAAGCGGTGATGATTATGCGCGCTCTTGGGCCCCACTATAGTTCTTGCTTCATCAAAAATCTTCCCGCCCTTTTGCTCGGTTTCAGCTTTCACTTTAGCCAGTGAAACGCGAGAACCATGTGCCACTAATTCAGTAATCTGATATTTTGATGGACATTGATCCATCGGCACCGGCTGGCTATGAATAGACAAAGGGATAGAAAGTCGTGCAGCTAATTCCCAATAAAATTCCCACTCTTCGATCGTATCACCCTGCGGTTCAACCATTGCTTCTGTATAATGGGCGTAGGGTTCTTCAAAATACATTTCACCTAATAGAGTTGCGTCTTCTCGCTCTAGCGCCACCTTAGGGCCTAAAATATAGTCCGCGCGGCGAGACGTCGCTGACAACCAAGGATCAATGGCAACAAGCAAATCAAGATCCTCGAGCGCGCGGGCAATTTTATCTTGATTAGGAAATGCCACCATCGGGTTACCACCGATGCTAAACAGCGCACGAATCTGCCCCTCACCCGGGGTTAGAATCTCATCAGCCATCACATTGCATGGCATTTCATCGCCAATTTGAGTTAACCCCCTAAACCGCGATTTTACAAAACCTTCGCCCCAGGCCTGTGGCGGGAACACTACCTGCGCCTTAGGTTGGCGACCCACACTCAGCGGAGGCGCGGCGGCTGGCACCTCACCTTCGCGATAATAACGACCACAAAGAGCATTAATCGTCATCACCATATGCTCGGTTAGCGAGCCTCTCGGTGACATTTCTGGGCCTGTGCCGGTTGAAGCCGCTCCCCTAGGCCCGCTAGCAAACATTCTTGCCGCTGTAACAATTTGCTCAGACGGTAGATCTGTACGACGACTCACGTAATCGAGATCAAATGGCTCAAGGCTCGCTCTTAAACCGCTTAGATCATCAATAAACTCCTCACAAAAATCAGCGTCATACAACTGCTCATCGATAATAATCCTGAGCATACCGGCTAGCAAAGTCGTATCTTCACCCGGTCTTAGCTGCAAGTGCAGTGTCGCTCGGTTCGCTACCTCCGTTCTACGTGGGTCGATCACAATGAGTTTTAGACCACTGTTAAGTGCATCTTGTAATCGTCGAGCAGGATTGTAGGGCGGCAAACCGCCCGCTGGCGCATACTGAGATAACAGTGCGTTATTACCAATGAACATCGCCACGTCTGCATCTTTAAAAGAATGAATACCACCGGCCCATAATCCAAATCGACATAGCATAAAAGCTTTGGCTGGCTGGTCTAGCGTCATGGGTGAAAAAACGGATGGTGAATCAATAGCTCGATGAAACGACTTTGACAAAGGCAAGGTCGGCAAATTAGACCACGCCCAACTGCCATTATAACTGGCAATAGAACGGCCACCGTGTTGATTAATCAATTGCTGTGTCTTAACGGCTATTTCGTCCAATGCTTGGCTCATTGGTATGCTTATAAACTTTCCGTCAACGCGTTTTAATGCGCCGCGAATACGATCGGGGTGCTGCTGAATATTAATCAGTTCACGACCGCGCAGACAAGTATATCCGCCGGATAAAGGATTTTTAACATCGCCGCGTAATGCTACCACCTGTCCATCATCATCAATATCGACATCCATTGCACAGCAACTAAGGCAAAAGCGGCAAAAGGTTTTTTTGGTTGTTATACCCATAGTTATCACAAAATCAATACCGCAAAAGCAGAGCGAATTGACTATTTTTATTTTTTCGGCAGTCCTAGGCGGTTAACGGGCCACTGTGAAACCGAAATTCACTGTCAGCCCGCAATACTAACTCGGCCTCTTTTTCGCGCCAAAAATCAATCCTAGAGGAAATATCCGACTCGGCATATGACTCAGCTAAGGCGAGATAATCTTCGAAATGTCGCGCCTCAGAGCGCAGCAATGACTGATAAAAATGCGCCAACTGCTTATCTAACCGAGGCACTAGCATAGCAAACCTTTCGCAGGAACGTGCTTCGATAAATGCACCAACGATTAAGGTATCCACCAGTTTATCTGGCTCATTACTGGCGACGAACTTTCTGAGTTCACCCGCGTAACGCGAGGGACCAATATGCGCATAGTCAATATTCCGTTTACGCATGATAACCAAAACTTGCTCAAAATGGCGCAATTCTTCACGAGCTAAACGTGACAATTTATCAAGCAACTCAGGCCTATCGGTATAGCGATAGAGTAAATTGAGTGCAGTAGAGGCGGCTTTTTTCTCGCAGTTTGCATGATCTACCAACATGATAGCTTCGTTTTTAAGCGCATTCTGAATCCAGGCATGAGGCGTCTGACAGCCTAAGAAATCGAGTACCGCGCTTATATCAATCGATTTGGCATCACTCAACGGGAGTTTAGCAGTGCTACTCATCGATCACCTCTTGGGCTGAAACTCGGTTAGCTCGCTGACGATTAGCGACCATATAACGCTCGTAATGAGCTACTGACAAGGCATAAAACTCATCATCGATATCTCTGCGAATTTCAATCAGTGTTTTATGCTCAAACATAGCTAACTTAGCAAAACCAAACTGATTCGGATCTTCAATTTGAGTAGCCCCAGCACGTAATAACTCAAATAACCAACAGTATGGGTCACGGGTCTCGTGATATTTAATTTGCTGAGTTTTTAATTGACTCACCAAAAGATCAAGATCGGTAATCTCTAAACGCCAGCTAACAACCTTTGCTAGCAGCTGACTTAATCGATTATCGATGGCGATTTTTTCAGACTGATCAAAACCATTCCAGCGGATAACTTCATAATCGAACCGTTTGCAACCTCGACAAACCGAATCACCGATACCCGTTGAGCAGACACCTATACACGGAGTCCTAACACCGCTAAACGCTTTCATTTTGAGAAGTACGATTGGTCATAGTAAGGATCAAGATACTTTAGCCTAGCTGGCATGTTATGAAATCAAAATAATCGATTAAAAACTATCATTTAAAGAGCCGCTAAGCCTAAATTAAAATCTGCCATGATATCTTCAACCGCCTCTAACCCAACCGCAACCCGGACAAGGTTATCAGTAATGCCTGCCTCAGCTCGTTCCAGATCACTGAGTCGGCTATGCGTGGTACTAGCAGGATGAACGATTGTCGTTTTTGCATCCCCGAGGTTGGCAGTTAATGAGATCATCTGAGTGGCATCAATAAACCGCCAAGCTGCTGATTTATCACCACGAATACGAAACGATAGCACGCCACCAAACTGGCTTTGCTGAGAGGCGGCTAATTGGTGCTGAGGGTGACTAGTTAAACCTGTATAAAATACCTGCTCTATACTTGGCTGCTGTTCTAACCATTGGGCAATGGCTAAAGCATTATCAGAGTGAGCGCGCATGCGTAAATGCAAGGTTTCTAAGCCTTTCAAAAATACCCAAGCATTAAAGGGACTTAAACTCGGCCCACCGGCACGCACTAAACTGCGCACTGATTCTATGTGCTGTTCAGCACCTAATACAGCACCACCCAAACAGCGGCCCTGACCATCGATGTATTTAGTTGCCGAATGAATAATAATATCTGCTCCCAGTGCCAGAGGCTTTTGTAACGCTGGCGAGCAAAAACAATTATCAACCACCAGTAATAGGTCATGTTGGTGGGCAAGATCAGCAAAAGCGGCTATATCGCCCACCTGACTCAGTGGGTTTGAAGGCGTCTCAATAAATAAAAATCGTGTATTGTCTTTAATCGCTGCACGCCAGGCTGCCATATCAGTTAATTTAACGTAGCTAATTTCAACTCCAAACTTAGCAAAAAAATTATTTAGCAGTACCACTGTTGAGCCAAACACGTCGCTAGAGCAAATAATATGATCGCCTGAGCGAAGCTGTGCTAAACACAGGCTCATAATGGCACCCATACCTGATGACGTAGCAACGCAGTCTTCAGCGCTCTCTAAAGCTGCGAGACGTTGCTCAAAGTTTCTAACGGTTGGATTCGTGTAACGGGTATATACGCTGCAATCATTTTCACCAGCAAAACGAGTAGCTGCATCTTCGCAGCTATCAAAAACATAGCTCGAGGTTAGAAATAAAGCTTCAGAGTGCTCGTCGGCGTGAGTTCTTACTTGCCCAGCTCGAACCCCCAGCGTTTCACTTTTAGCGCTTTTTAAAGCTTCAGCGATGGGGTCTTTTGATTTAGTCATAGCCACTCTGCTTGCTAAGTTGCGTCATTGTATAAATCAACCACGGCAGACTCATGCTTGACTGAATGTGAATTTCCTAGCTCTGCCGTTTTAGAGGTGTCCTTTCGTCGCTCATGAAGTTCATCCAAATAAAGATTGTCGATATCACCTGTTACATATTGACCATTAAACACTGAACAATCAAAGCGCTTAATGGCAGGGTTACCTTCCTGAGCCGAGGCAACAAGATCGTCTAAATCTTGATAAATTAACCAATCTGCACCAATTAATTCTTGCACCTCTTCAACACTTCGATTGTGAGCTATCAACTCATTAGCTGAGGGCATATCAATACCATAGACGTTAGGATAGCGAACCGGTGGTGCAGCAGAGGCAATATAAACATTCTTCGCGCCCGCTTCTCTGGCCATCTGAATGATCTCGCAACTGGTCGTACCCCTAACAATAGAATCATCAACCAACAATACATTTTTATCTTTGAACTCCAAAGATATCGCATTTAATTTTTGGCGTACGGATTTCTGCCGAATACTTTGCCCTGGCATAATAAACGTTCTACCAATATAGCGATTCTTTATTAAACCCTCACGAAACTTTATATCCAATTGGTGGGCTATGATTTGTGCTGACACGCGACTGGTATCAGGAATCGGAACCACAACATCTATATCATGGTCAGGTCTCGTTTTAATAATCTTCTTCGCCAGCGCTTCACCCATTCTCAGTCGACACTTATAAACTGATATATCATCCAGAATAGAATCGGGCCTTGCAAAGTAAACGTGTTCAAATATGCAGGGAGCAATATCCACTTGGCCAGAACTTTGATGCAAATGCAAACTTCCTGAAGCGCTAATAAAAACTGACTGACCGGGCTGAACATCATCTATTCTTTGGAAGCCAAGCACATCAAGTGCCACACTCTCAGAGGCAATCATATATTCATCGCCTCGCTCAGTTTGTCTTTTACCGTAAACCAAAGGCCGGATACCATGAGGGTCCCGAAAACCCACCACTCCATAATTAGCAATCAATGCAACTACTGCATAACCACCAGAGCATCGACGATGAACTGCTTCGACAGCAGCAAAAATATCATCATGATTCGGTCTTAATTTACCAATTTTTTGTAATTCATGGGCGAATACATTAAGAATAACTTCAGAATCAGAATCAGTATTTATATGACGAAGGTCGGATTGAAAAACCTCTCGCATCAAATCTGTAGCATTGGTTAGATTGCCGTTATGCGCGAGCGCGATACCGTAAGGCGTATTAACATAAAATGGCTGTGCCAAAGCAGGACTTGACCCACCTGCAGTAGGATAACGACAGTGGCCGATACCAATATTACCCACTAGCCGATCCATATGATGCTGACGAAAAACATCGCGAACCAAGCCATTGCCTTTTCGTTGATTAAAGCGTCCATTACCAAAGGTCATCATGCCAGCAGCATCTTGGCCTCGATGTTGCAATACGGTAAGCGCGTCGTAAATCGATTGATTTACGCCTGACTTAGCCACTATACCAACCACTCCGCACACGGACATACCCTCTCTTAAAAACGACTATGTTAATTTAAGAACTTATCAGCTGATGTTTTCTTACTTCCAATCAGATACTGAACCTAATGCATCTAAAGTCCACTCTTCCAATAGTAAAAACTTAGGGATTAAAATTGAGCTACGCCACCACGCTTGTTGTTCAAGTTCAAAAAACGGTGGTAATACAATTAGCGCCGCCATCACCAAAACACCGCCCCTAAAAATACCAAACACCATCCCTAAGAATCTGTCAGTGCCGCCCATTCCCGAGAATTTTAACAGCGAAGAAATAATGCGATTTATCAAACCACCAACAATTAGGGTGCCAAAAAATATAACTATGAATGACAGCATCACTCTGACAGACTCAGATTCGATCGCGACGGGCATCAAAGTTGAAAACTGGACGCTAAACCGAAGACTTAAAATAAATGCCGTCACCCAAAAAATCAGTGAGATAGCTTCTTTAACAAAGCCGCGCCATAAGCTTAGCAAGCCCGAGATACCTAATACAGCTAAAATAACCCAATCAGCCTCGCTCATTATGTATCACCAAAGCGCTTAATCATGGTCGATGTGATTTCAGCGTTATTTTTAAGTTCGACCGCCAAGCTTTTAGCATCAGCATAGGTTAAAACAGGGCCTACTAAAACTTTATAAGGACCCTCACCCATTTCAACCCTAGGCTCTACAAACGCCTTAAACTGGTAGTCGTTGACGAGCTTATCTCTCAGTTTATTGGCATTATCAAACTGCTTAAAACTGCCTAATTGTATAACATATGCGACCGGCACACCCTGCTTATCGAGCCTCGGTCGGCTTGCCGGATCAACATAATGCGTCTTATTGGCGATCGGTTTAGGGTCAGGTGAATCGCCAAGTAATTTGTTCAATTCAGAGGATGAGGCCTGCTCGCTTACTCCATCTGCCTCAACTGATGAATTACTTGCAGAATTAATGGCCTTGTCATTATAAAAAGGAGTTGCTGGCTCAATGACCAGTGACTCAATAGTAGGCATCGGAGGTATTGCGACAAACGGGCTAACTTCACGCTCAGAAGCCTCAAAGTCAAATAATAGCATCCAAAGTAGTCCGGCTAAAAATAACAGCACGGCGGCTCCCACTAAACGTTGCTTTAATTCAGGGGTCACTGTTGTTTCACCATTATTTCATCCTTCGAGCAAAAGTTAGACATTGAACGCCTATAATATTTGTCTACGACTCTATTACGACTAAAGCTTCGCCCACGGTATAAAAAGAACCGAACACTACTATTTTATCGCCCTCACCCCCCTCATGGATAGCATTTATCAAACTTTCTTTAACACTAAGGCCAATTTCTGTATCGATATTGGATTTTATTGGCGAATTAGCGCTTAACTGAGTCAAATAATCGGCTATTTGATTCGGCGGCAATGAACGAGAACAATTATCAAGCACCGGGAGATACCACTTTTTTATCTGAGAGGCAGTTGCTTCAAGCATCAACGGGATATTTTTATCCTCTAGGGCAGCAAAAATTGCAGTCCAGCCTTTTGAATTTTTCTTCTCTAAAGAAGATTCATTTTTCAAATAATCAGCCAAACGCTGAACCGATTGAGGATTGTGGGCAACATCTAACAGGATAACACGATTAGCCCATGAAAAACGCTGAAGTCTGCCGGCTAAACTCACCGACGCTAGCAGTTGACGGCAAATGTTTTCGCTGGGTAGCGCTTTAAGCAGTGATGCCACCTGCAAAGCGGCACTCCAACTTGGCTGAGCAAGTTGCGGAATAGGTAAGCGTCCCAACACATTGGGACCGCCGTCACCTTTACCCTGCCATGACAAAGAGCCATCGTCAGCGCTGACAAAGCCATGGCCATCGTCACTATATTCGACGGGCCATACGGCTCTGACCTCTAGTGCTTTTATTTGCTGAATCAAACTATCAGGCGGATCCAAATCTGCAATAACACTGCTTTGCCCAAATCGAAGAATACCGGCTTTTTCAATCGCGATGGCATCGCGCGTATTACCCAGCCAAGCCTGATGATCTAAATCTATCGGAGTGATCACGCTGATGTCTGCATCGATGATATTAACCGCATCTAAACGGCCACCCAAGCCGACTTCAAGCAGCATATAATCCAAGTCCTGCTCTGAAAAAATCAACAGCGCGGCAAGAGTGGTAAACTCGAAATAGCTTAATGATAGGTCGCAATGTAGCCGGGCTTTATCAACATGATCTAAAGCCTGACAAAGAATAATCTCTGTCACAGGTTGACCATTTACCTGCACTCGTTCAGTAAAATGCTTGAGATGGGGTGAACTGTAGACACCGATGCTCGGCCGAGTGAGAGTTTTATGCGGACAAGATAACAATGCCTGCAAAGCCGCCAACGTTGATCCCTTACCATTAGTGCCGGCCACAGTAATCACCTCACTTGAGGCAGTATTGATCGGCAGCTGCGCTGCTACTTGAACAACGCGCTCAAGTCCTAAATCAACCGCTACAGGATGCAGTTGCTCTAACCAAAGCAACCATTCATCAAGTCGTTTAAATCGCATCATGAATAAATGTTTTTTCTAACATGGTGATATAGCGGTACGCCTTACGAATGACGTTAATCTGACTCTGCAGGAATATATTCACCCGATTGAGAGGCATCAAGATCAATATTACTTTTGATGTGAACAGGCTCGTCTAGAGTGCTTTGCTCGGCAGGCGCATGACAAAGTTTGCCCAGTAGACGATTTATGGTCGAGCGCATATCTTGTCGCGAAACAATCATATCAATCGCGCCACGCTCAAGCAGAAACTCACTTCGCTGAAAACCTTTAGGTAACTTTTGCCTTATGGTTTGCTCAATAATGTTAGGACCTGCAAAACCGGCTCGTGCATTTGGCTCAGCAATATTAATATCGCCTAATAAGGCTAAACTAGCCGATACCCCTCCGTAAACTGGATCGGTCATCACCGAAACGTAAGGCAAGCCGGCTTGCTTTAGCCGCTCCAAAACCGCACTGGTTTTTGCCATTTGCATCAACGATATCAGCGCCTCTTGCATACGAGCACCGCCCGTTGCCGAAAAGCACACCATCGGGCAACCAAGCTCAAGCGCCTTATTGGCGGCGCGGGTGAATTTCTCGCCCACAGCATAGCCCATAGAGCCACCATGAAAACTAAAGGCGAATGCAACGGCTATAATCGCTCGACCACCTAACTCTCCTTGAAACGCCACTAAGGCATCCTTTTCACCCGTTGCTTTTTGTGCCTGACTAAGACGATCCTTGTATTTTTTTGTGTCTTTAAACTTAAGCCTATCGATGGGTTCTACTTCTGAAGCGAGCTCAATTCTGGGCGATTCATCAAGAAAAATATCAAGCCGGCGGCGCGCATCAATTCGCATATGATGATTGCATTTTGGGCACACATCTAAATTTCGCTCCAATTCAGGACGGTAAAGCACAGCATCACAGCGAACACATTTGCGCCATAAGCCTTCGGGGACAGAAGCGCGCTGCTCTGAATCATCAGCAGTACGAGAAACAAATGAGGGTTTGATTTTATCCAGCCAACTCATAATTAAACCAACCGTTACTCAATCAGATAAAGATAGTACATAGCGTGAAACCGGATAACTGTCGTAGAAAATTACCATCTACTTGTATTAAGCATCAAAACAACCAATGGCTAGGGATTAGCACCAAGGGCAATAACACTTACAATCGACATAATCTTATCGGTAATTTTTTTCGTAAAAAGGTTTTTTTCATTGGCATTGAATGACTTTGACTCAGTATTCAAATCAGCCTCATTATCGCGAACATTCATACCAACACATTCTCCCATGCCGTCAACTAGCACACTACCAACCACTACACCATCTGCGTACTTAGCAATTGCTCGCGCAGAATCGGCATCCTTGATACCAAAACCCACGCAGACGGGCAAATCGGTAGTTTGCTTTATAAAACGAACCTTACTCTCGACTTCAGCCGTATCAAGATGCCCAGCTCCGGTAACCCCTTTCAGAGAAACGTAATAAATATAACCGGTCGCCATTGCGCATATTTGTTTGGTGCGCTGATTAGAGGTAGTTGGCGCAATTAAAAAAATCGCGTCTATACCATGCTGACGAAAAATAGTGTTGCTTTCTGACGCCTCTTCGGGAGGCATATCGACAGTTAATACCCCGTCGACACCTGCTCGCTGGGCAGCTTCTGCAAAAACTGTATAACCCATCACTTCAATCGGATTAGCGTAGCCCATTAATACGACAGGTGTTTCACGATCTTTATTACGGAACTCGGCCACCATTGCCAGTACATCTGACAAACCGATATGGTTAGCTAGGGCACGCTCGTGGCCTAATTGAATCACTGGCCCCTCTGCCATTGGGTCTGAAAAAGGCACGCCTAATTCGATAATATCGGCGCCGGCGTCAACCAATGTGTGCATTGCTGAAACCGTTATCTCTAACCAAGGATCGCCTGCCACAATGTAGGGAATAACCGCCTTTCGGCCGCGATCCTGACAAGCTTTCATTCTAGCGGCAATTCGACTCAATGCCCTCTCCAGTAAATTATCAATATGCTATTGTGCTTATTTAATAACCTCTTTAGGTTAAGCAAAGACCCCTTTAAAGAACATTATTATAGTGTGATGCCATCGATATCCGCTACGGTTAAAATGTCTTTATCACCACGACCCGAAAGATTCACTAAAATAGTCTTATCTTTGTCCATATCTTGGGCCAATTTGGCCGCATAAGCCAATGCATGACTGGTTTCTAGCGCCGGCATAATGCCCTCAATTTGGGTTAATGCACGGAAAGCATCCATCGCCTCATCGTCTGTAACAGCCACGTAATTAACCCGACCCATATCCTTCAACCATGAATGTTCAGGTCCAACACCAGGGTAATCAAGCCCTGCAGAGATTGAATGTGTATCAATGATTTGGCCGTCCTCATCTTCCATTAAATAGGTCCGATTACCGTGTAATATTCCTGGCTTACCGTCATTTAATGGCGCCGCATGCTTACCAGTTGTGATCCCATAACCACCCGCCTCAACACCGTGCATAGCGACGTCATGGTCATTTAGAAAAGGGTGAAAAAGACCAATGGCATTGGAGCCACCGCCGACACAAGCCACAAGGCAATCAGGCAAACGGCCGGTCTGTGCTTGCATTTGCACACGCGACTCACGACCAATAACGGACTGAAAGTCACGGACTAATTGTGGATAAGGCGCTGGGCCGGCAACTGTACCAATGATATAAAAAGTATTATCGACATTCGTCACCCAGTCACGCAGCGCTTCATTCATGGCATCTTTTAGGGTACGGCTGCCCGAAGTAACCGGCACAACGTCGGCACCCAGCAATTTCATTCGATACACATTTAACGATTGGCGCTTAACATCTTCCGCTCCCATAAATACTTGGCATTCCATACCAAGGCGCGCAGCAACAGTTGCCGAAGCCACACCATGTTGGCCTGCACCCGTTTCTGCAATAACTCTAGGCTTACCCATATGCTTAGCCAGCAAGGCTTGGCCGATGGTATTATTGACTTTGTGTGCGCCCGTATGATTTAAGTCTTCTCGTTTAAGAAAAATTTGCGCACCACCGAGTTTTTTACTCCATCGCTCAGCATGGTAAATGGGTGAGGGACGCCCCACGTAATGGGCTAAGTCACTGTCAAATTCCGCCTGAAAAGAAGCGTCATCTTTTAACATGGCGTAAGCCGCTTGTAACTCATCAAGGGCGGCTATCAATGTCTCAGACACAAAGCGTCCGCCATAGGGACCAAAATGTCCTTTCTCATCGGGAACAGCGCCATAATCGACAGTTCTGGGATCAATATTCTGTGGTGTTTGCATGTTGGATACTCTTGCTGGTTTAACTTTAATTCGACGTCTACTTAAGACCTGCCCCTAGCTTAAGTTAGTAATAGTTTGGGATAGTTAGCTATGCGCCACTTCACTCATAAAGTGAATGATTTTTTCAGCATCTTTAATGCCTGGAGCAGACTCAATTCCGCTACTAACATCCACGGCAAAAGGTCTGACCTGATCAATTGCAGCGGCAACGTTATGCGCCCCTAAGCCGCCAGCCAGAATCAACGGTTGCGTCGCTTGAGATGGCACATGCGCCCAGTCAAAGGTATGGCCGGTTCCACCGGGAACGCCCTGCTGAAAAGCATCTAACAAAAAACCCAAGGCCTGTGGATGGCTAGCCATCTGTGCAAGCAAATCTGTAGTGTTATTAGCCTCGCCCTGTATGGACTGATCGCCGCTAACCGCCATGCGAAAAGCTTTAATATACGGCAGAGAAAACTGTTCACAAAATGTTGCTGGTTCATCACCGTGAAACTGCAATAAAGTCAATCCCACTGAATCAATAACTTTATTCACTTCGTCAGCAGTAGCATTAACAAATAGACCGACTGCGCTCACGAACGGCGGCAAAGTTTCACAAATACTGGCCGCCTGCTCAATACTCAGCGCTCTGGGGCTGGGCGGATAAAACACAAATCCTAATGCATCAGCTCCGGCATCGATCGCGACTTCTGCATCTCGCTGGCATGTTATACCACACATTTTAACTCGAGTTCGTTGCTCACCAGAAACACGCTGATCGATATCCATCATGACTTTGGCCCAAGCTCGGGTGAAGTGAAATATTACAATGCACAAAACCCTACTAAAAGAATAATTATACGCAGATTAAGGACTTTTTGGGCATGCTATACCGTGATAAAAGCCTTAAAAGTTTGATTTTTTTTTGTCTTTTCGGTGATCTAACTTCACTTATAGCTCGTGTCCACAACGCAAACAGGCTATTGGCCAAAAATACTTGGAATCGACGAACTAACAACTAACTCAGGTGGGTAACTGACAGCCATCAAATAGAGACCGTCAGGCCGCGCAGTAGCAGCTGCTAGGGATCGATCTTTAGCGGCCAATAAGCTTTGCAGCCAACTGACCGGCTGACGTTTAGCGCCAATCTCTATGAGCGATCCACTGATATTACGCACCATGTGCAACAAAAACGCATTGGCTTCAATATCAATGCAAATGCGCTCTCGTTGTCGAAACACCTTTACTGCATGGACATTGCGCATCGCGGTTGGACTCTCGCAAGCCAAGGCACGAAAAGAAGTAAAATCTTGTTCGCCCAATAATGACTGTGCGGCATCATGCATTAATTGATGATCCAAGGGATGTGGATAATGAGTCATTAAGCCGGCAAAGATTCCAGAGCGTTCAGCATAATTATGAATCCAATACTGATAACGACGTGACTGCGCACTAAATCGCGCATGAAATTGCTGATCGACATGCTGTGCCCAAAGCACACGAATAGACGAAGGCAGTAAACTATTTACCCCCTTCACCCAAGCCTTGAGCTCTCGTGAAACTGAAACGTCAAAATGCGCAACTTGCCCCACAGCGTGAACACCAGCATCGGTTCGCCCGGCGCAGATCAGACTAACAGGATGGTCTGCGATCGTACTTAATGCTTGCTCCAAATAATACTGAATAGTCGGCACTGCTGGTTTTGTCTGTAGCTGCCAGCCATGGAATTGACTACCATTATATTCTACCGCAATCGCTATTCTTTGCTTATCGCGATCAAGCTCTAACGATGCTTGACCCGATTGTAAATACTGCTTACTCACGTTGCTGTATCCATGGTATGCCTCTGACTGCTGACTACTTACTAAAATAGTGGCTGTTATAATCTATCATGCACCATTAAACGGTTAAGATAACTGCTCCAGCTCACTGATCAAATCATTCGCATAGGAAAAGTCTACGCTTAGAAAACGTTTATTATCACACCTGAAAAGGATCAGTTAAAAGATAAAAATTGAAGTTTTACGGGAATAGAACAAGAAAAACCTAAGCGTTAAAAATATACCAACTTATATTAGCGAAAATGAGGTCAAGAACTCCCCTCTCGTTAAAGAGACCTGGTATGAGTTATTACCCTCATTTCACGCCAATATCAGCAGGTATACTCAGAGCATAGCCCAAAAACACGAAACGACAAGTCAGGGTAAAAAAGAATCTCACAACATGGTGATAATGTGCTTGAGTTCAATATTCTCAGCAATGTGGGCCAGCGAGGAAACGAAAATCCCTTTTAAAGGTATTGATCGATCAGACATTCTGCTATTTGAATACTGTTTAACGCGGCGCCCTTTCTCACGTTGTCAGAAACAACCCATAAATTAAGTCCTTGGGGATGAGAGATGTCTTCGCGAATACGACCCACAAAAGTGGCGTCTTTGCCCGCCGCGTCACTGACTGGCGTTGGATATCCACCATCAAGCTGTTCGTCCATGACTGTCACGCCCGGCGCATTCATCAGCAATGCTCGGGCATCATCGGCGCTTAGCTTTTGGTCTGTCTCAATATGCAAAGCTTCTGAGTGACCGAAAAAGACCGGTACGCGAACACAAGTAGGGTTAACCTGAATACTGTGATCAGCAAAAATCTTTTGTGTTTCCCAGACCATTTTCATCTCTTCCTTGGTATAACCATTATCTTGAAACATATCAATATGCGGCAACACATTAAAAGCGATTTGCTTGGGATAAACCTTTTCTTCTACTGGTTGACCATTCAATAATCGGGCAGTCTGGCCTGCCAATTCTTCAATAGCATCTTGGCCGGTCCCTGACACTGCTTGGTAGGTCGCCACGTTAATTCGACTTATGCCAACAGCATCATAAATCGGCTTAAGCGCAACCAGCATTTGAATGGTTGAGCAATTGGGGTTAGCAACAATATTGTGATTCCGATAATCAGCTAATGCTGCTGGATTCACTTCTGGCACAACTAAGGGAATATCTTCTTGGTAACGAAAATAAGAGGTGTTATCAATGACCACACAGCCTGCATTAGCAGCAATTGGCGCGTACTCACCAGACAAACTGCCACCAGCAGAAAATAAACCAATTTGCACCTGACTAAAATCAAAATCGACTAGGTTTTCGACCACAATTGACTTACCTTTAAACTGGATACGCTTACCGGCTGAGCGCTCACTCGCAAGCAGGTAAAGCTTCCCTACAGGAAAGTTTCGCTCCTGCAATATCTCTATCATTGCTTGCCCAACAGCGCCAGTTGCGCCCATAATTGCAACATCGAAAGTTCGGGACATAAAAACTAACTCCAAATTATTTTAAGCGGTCAATTCAGATAAAACAGCAACGAAAGCCGTAAGTGATCGAACTAGCGGTAAAGCCAAGGGGTCTTTTGTTTATGCAATACTTCAAAAGCGCGAATTTTATCGGCCTCTTCAAGCGTCAAAGCAATATCATCTAGACCATTAAGCAAGCAATGCTTGCGAAAACTGTCGACTTCAAATACTAGAGAGGACCCATCCGGCAATGTGATGGTTTGCGAAAGTAAATCAACCGCCAGCGAAAAGCCCTCAGTTGCGGTGACCAAATCAAATAACTGGTCGACAATATCATCCGATAACTGAATCGGCAAAATACCATTCTTAAAACAATTATTGAAAAAGATATCGGCAAAACTGGGAGCAATCAGACAACGAAAACCAAAATCATCTAAAGCCCAAGGCGCATGCTCTCGACTAGAACCACAGCCAAAATTCTGGCGCGACAATAAAATATTAGCACCGGCATAACGCCGATGATTCAGGGAAAAATCCATATTTAACGGTCGATGAGTGCAATCCATATCCGGCTCACCTTTATCCAGATACCTTAACTCATCAAACAAGTAAGGGCCAAATCCAGAACGCTTGATCGATTTTAAAAATTGCTTCGGAATGATCATATCGGTATCAACGTTGGCACGATTAATTGGCATTACCACACCTTCTAATGCTGTAAACGCTCGCATATTATCCTTCCCCCATTTCACGGACATCGACAAAGCGACCCGCTATTGCTGCCGCCGCGGCCATTGCCGGACTGACTAGATGCGAACGGCCGCCAAAACCCTGCCGTCCCTCAAAATTTCGATTGGAAGTCGACGCACAATGTTCGCCCTCTTGTAGCTTATCAGCATTCATCGCTAAACACATTGAACAACCTGGCTCACGCCACTCAAACCCTGCCGCAGTGAAGATATCATTTAAGCCTTCACTCTCCGCCTGTTTTTGCACCAGACCTGATCCGGGCACGACCATGGCCAACTTAATTTTATCAGAGACCTGCTGTCCCTGAACGACCGCTGCAGCGGCCCGAAGGTCTTCAATACGGCTATTAGTACATGAGCCAATAAAGACCTTATCTAAAGGAATATCTTTAATCAGCTGACCGCCATTCAAACCCATGTATTCAAGCGCACGTTCTAGTGATTGCCGCCGCGTTGGATCAGCCTCTTCGGCGGGTACAGGCACCCTATCAGTGATCGAAGCAACCATTTCCGGTGATGAACCCCAGGTGACCTGCGGTGCAATCTCTTCAGCACGCATATCGACCACATGATCAAACACTGCATCGTCATCACTGCACCAGTCTAACCAACTTTTCTCAGCCAGCGCCCAATCTTCCCCCTGTGGAGCTAGAGGGCGACCCTTGCAATAATCAATGGTCTTCTGATCACAGGCAATCATACCGGCGCGCGCGCCGGCTTCAATCGCCATATTACAGACCGTCATTCGACCTTCTATCGATAAATCACGAATCGCTTCGCCGCCAAATTCCATCGCATAGCCAGTACCACCAGCCGTACCAATCTTGCCGATAATCGCCAACACTAAATCTTTGGCAGTTACGCCATTACGCAATTTGCCATCGATTCGTATTAACATGTTTTTCATTTTTTTAGCCAATAAGCATTGTGTGGCTAGCACGTGTTCAACTTCGGAGGTACCAATACCATGAGCCAACGCACCTAAGGCGCCGTGCGTTGACGTGTGTGAATCACCGCAGACCACCGTCATTCCTGGCAATGTCGCACCCTGCTCAGGCCCAACCACATGCACAATACCTTGACGGATATCGTTAATCTTAAATTCGGTGATACCCAATTCATCGCAGTTATCATCGAGGGTTTGTATCTGAATACGAGAAATTTCATCTTCAATACCCTCAAGCCCCTCTAGGCGCTCAATCGTGGTCGTGGGTACATTATGGTCAGGGGTAGCAATATTGGCCGCTGTGCGCCAAGGCCTGCGACCCGCAATTCGTAACCCCTCAAAGGCTTGGGGTGATGTTACTTCATGAATTAAATGACGGTCGATATAAATCAACGCCGTACCATCCTCGCGCTGGGTGACCAAATGTTGATCCCATAACTTATCGTAGAGTGTTTTTCCTGCCATGATATTGCCTCACCTTAGTGCCAAACTTAATAATCGCAGTGCAAGTAATACCTGCGTGGAGTTTCGCCTTGACTCATCATTGTAAAGAAAGTTAATGATACCGCTTGCAATAAAGAAATAAAATTCATATTATTTAATTTTACTATTCCTAATAGGAATGAAATCACTTATCAATCCGGAGTCTATCATGGCATCACTGGATATTCAGGCTTTAATTGCATTTATCGCGGTTGCAGAAACCGGTTCATTTTCACTTGCCGCGGAAAAACTATTTCTTACTCAATCAGCCGTCAGCAAGCGTGTTGCCCAGCTTGAACAACAATTACAAACCCCAGTTTTTGATCGCGTTAAAAGGAAATTCTGGCTGACCGAAGCAGGTAAGGCCTTACTGCCGATGGCTAAACAAATCATTCAATCGCTCAAAGACACCCAACAAGCGATTAGCGATATAGCAGGTAAAACTAGCGGTAAACTTGCTATCGCCTTTAGCCATCATATCGGCTTGCATCGACTCGGGCCTCACTTAAAGCAATTCTCAAGCGAGCATGCCGAGGTTAATCTCGATATTAGCTTTGTTGATTCTGACGATGGCTATGCTCGCGTGCTTGAAGGTACGTCTGAATTAGCAGTGATTACTCTATTCCCCGAACCTCGAAAAGATATTTGTGTGACGCCTTTATGGCGCGACCCACTCGCCTTAGTCTGTAGCCCCGAACACCCTCTGCATTTGCGCAATAATGTTTCACTCGAAGAACTAAGTCAACTTGATATGATTTTTCCAGGCGAAAACACCCATACTGGCAATCTCATTCATCAGCTATTTGCGCAAGAGAATCGCTCACTGAAAACTTCAATGACCACCAGCAATTTAGAGACTATTAAAATGATGGTGTCGATTGGCTTAGGATGGAGTATTTTACCCAAAACAATGATTGGTGAACTGGAGCAAATTCACATACCTGACACCTACCTTGAACGGCAGCTGGGTATTATTGAACTCCAAGGCCGTCAGCAATCCAATGCCGCCAATGCTTTTAAAACCATGCTATTAAAAACGGCAAGTATTCATTAGCTGCTCCCAAAATTAAGCCAACACCCCTGGCTGCAGTGGGACAAACCGAATCGGCATTAAGGGCTCAACCTCATAGCCCTCTTCGGTTTTGGTTAACACTTGTAAATGCTGATCTTTTTCATCACCCACAGGCAATACCATTTTGCCGCCTAAGGATAATTGATCGATCAATATTTCTGGAATCGCTCTTGGTGCCGCCGTAATGATAATCGCATCAAAGGGCGCACGTGCTCGCCAACCTTGATAGCCATCGCCATGAGCATATTCAATATTTCGAAATTCAAGATCTCTTAATCGCTGCTCGGCAGATTCCTGCAAAGAAAGAATCCGCTCGATGGAACAAACGCGCTTGACTAGCTGGGCTAAAATAGCCGTTTGATAACCGCAACCCGTACCCACTTCAAGCACCGAGTCAATCGGCCCATTAACCAGTAACAGCTGAGTCATCAATGCCACAACGTAAGGCTGAGAAATCGTTTGATTTTTCCCAATTGGCAAAGCCGCATCTTCATAGGCACGGTGTGCTAACGCCTCTTCAATAAATAGATGTCTTGGTGTATTACGCATAACATCCAATAATTGAATGTTGGTAATTCCTTGGTCGGCTAAGCGCCCCACCATGCGGTCACGTGTTCGTTGCGAGGTCATACCTACACCTGCGCGCTCAGAATACTGCATCATCATTGCTGCCTATTTACCCATTCAATTAACATTCTACCAATTCTCTCAACAAAACTGTGGCATAACTTCCGGTCGGAAGCACAAAGCTAAGCTGTAATTTTTCACTTTTAAATTGCCACTTCAACTGCTTCGGCATTGCTCGAAGTGGTCGTCTAGCCTGTTCGACACCTTGGCGACAGAGCCCATCAACTAACGCCTGCTCTGGTCGCAAAACCGCCGTCTCAAGTTCCAGCGCAGCCGCTGATAACGGCGATTCGCCAAGCCCACACAAGGTACCTGAGATATGGATATCAGCCTCTCTAAGCCTCTGTTCAATAGGGTTTACCAGCTTCATTAACTCATCGGAAGCCGAACTCTTAAACCAATCATTATCATCTTCATGCAAGCTAAATTGACTGCGACTGCCCGCTAATGTCAATACATCCCCGGCAAGATAATGCGTCCAATTATCTTGCCGCACCCGCTCACTAAGCAGTAGATTGAATAAATAGGATCGCGCCGCCGACAAACATAAGCCTCGCTGCTCTCTAGGCATTCGCTTATTAGCGTCAAATAACTGTCTTGCTTTAACTAAATTTTGATTGCTAAAGCGTTGCTGCCCAAAATAGTTAGGAAACCCCTCCTCACTTAAAATAGTTAAGCGCTGATTGAAATAATGTTCTGCATCCATCGACAAATTGTGACTATCAGATACATTGCCAACATCTCTCAGAGCAAGCTTAAATGCATTTTCTTTATGGGTGCCGCGACGCAACTTTCGATCATGCCGGTCAATTCCCAAGACTCGAAGATAGGCTTGCGAAGACTGGGCGTCGATCAGCAGTTCTGACCAATTAGGCTCAATGGTTATTGGCAGGTAAACACTGAACCACTGACGAGTAACAGCCCATTTATCTTTTAGACCTGAGTACCCCACATCCATCAATTTACAGCCTGCCAATTTAGCAATCGCATCTCTAACCGCCAAGGTGGTTAAGCAACGTTTTTCAATATGCAAGAACACATGCTCGCCCGCGCCACTGGGCTCGAAACCTAAAATCTCATCGACATAAAAATCTTCAGCTTGCTGTTTAATAGCAGCCTTAACTGTTGGGCCACCGTAAGCATAGGCAAGTGGTGGACTTTGAGAACCACTATTAATCGATAAACTCACAGCTACTAAGTATTAGGAAGTTTGTCTGAGCAAAACTACAGCATGACAAGCAATACCTTCTTCCCGGCCGGTAAAACCGAGCTTCTCAGTCGTTGTTGCTTTAATACTTACATCTGCCAAGGCAACAGCCGTATCACTGGCAATATGATCGCGCATCGCAGGAATATACTCTGCCATTTTTGGCCGCTGAGCGACAATGGTCATATCGGCATTTACTAAGTAATAACCGCGATCAGCCACTAAAGCCATCACCTGTCGTAGCAACTGACGTGAATCAATATTACGGTAATCACTGTGGGTGTCAGGGAAATGCTGGCCAATATCGCCTAGCGCAAGCGCACCTAACAAGGCATCTGCTAAAGCATGCACCAAAACATCTCCATCGGAATGCGCGAGCAAAGGGACCTTGTAAGGAATCGACACGCCGCCAATAACAATATGGGAGCTATCGCTACTTGATAGTGATGATTCTACTCCAGAAAAAGCATGCACATCGAAGCCTTGCCCTATTCGCATACTCATTAGCCCACCTCAGTTAAACCCACAGAATCTAACAAATAATATTCGGCCAAGCGAAGATCCTCATCGGTCGTTATCTTAATATTTTGCTGAGTATTTTCTACCAACAAAACTGACCGACCTAGAAACTCAACCGCAGAGGCTTCATCGGTCACTTCATGCTGCTTTTCAGCTTGCGTCAACGCCTCAACCAGCAAACCGTATCGAACCATTTGCGGCGTTTGAGCCAGCCATAATCGACGCCTGTCTAACGTTGTTTCAACAAAAGGAAGCGACTCAGGCACCGAGTTATAAATGTCTGATTGCTTAACAGTATCATGTATTCTGGTCGCTAAAATTGCTGCTACATCTTGTGGGCCCACTGCATTGACGAGTTTATTCATCGCCTCAACAGTAATTAATGGCCGAGCAATATCATGAACCATTACCCAATCATCAGCTGCAGCATAATCGGCTAAGGCATGCAAACCATTTAGAACAGAAGCCGCCCGACTAGCGCCACCCACAACGGTCTCAATCTGTGCAGATTGTGCTATGGGTAAGTCTAAAAAATGATTGTCATCATCGGCTAACGCAATAATAATTTTAGAAAACAAGTCAGCAGTCACTAGCTGCGACAAAGTCCTTTCCGCAATCGTTTGCCCTGCTAGTAAAAGGTATTGCTTAGGTAGGCTAGCACCCATACGTTGGCCTGTACCTGCTCCGGGTACTAACGCCCAAATGACAGCCTGGCTCATGGCTTGGTAGCCGGTTGCTCAATCAGCAAGTAAAACGTCTCGTCTGATTTAATCATACCCAAATCTTCTCTGGCGCTAGACTCTACAGCGTCAAGCCCTTGCTTGAGAGAAGCAACTTGACTCATAAGACGATCATTATACGAGGCAAGTTGAGCATTTTTTTCCTGTTGCTCAGCAATCTTGGCTTTTAGTGTCTGAGCTTGCGCAAGACTGCCTTCACCCGCCCATAACCTGTATTGCAAAAACACCAATATTAACAGCAATAAAGCAATGAATCCCTGCAAAAAGATATCAGCGATGCCATGATCCGAAGCCTGAGGTGGTAGTTGCTTAGCTGCCATTAATAAATCCTCATATCAATACTAAACCTTAAACTCAGCTCTACCATGATAAGGAACGTTTTCGCCAAGTTCGGCCTCAATGCGTAACAAACGATTATATTTAGCGACTCTATCAGAGCGGCATAAGGAGCCTGTCTTTATTTGACCCGCGGCCGTCGCAACGGCTAAATCAGCAATCGTCGTATCTTCCGTTTCGCCAGAGCGATGTGAAATTACCACGGTATAGCCAGCTGCTTGCGCCATCTTAATGGCCTCCAACGTTTCGGTTAATGAGCCGATCTGGTTAAACTTAATCAAGATAGAATTGGCTATATTCTCATCAATACCGCGCTGTAATATTTTTGTATTCGTCACAAAAAGATCATCGCCTACTAGCTGCACCCGCTGACCAATCTTATTGGTCAGTTCTAACCAGCCAGCCCAATCACTTTCATCCATTCCATCTTCAATCGATAAAATTGGATATTGCTCGCTTAAATCTGCCAAGTAATCGGCGAATTGACTGGCGGTAAAAACCTTTCCCTCTCCAGCTAAATTATATTGACCATCTTGGTAAAACTCAGAAGCAGCACAATCGAGTGCCAAAGTGACATCATTTCCCAATTTATAGCCCGCATGGCTAACAGCCTCTGAAATTAACGCTAATGCCGCGGCATTAGACTCTAAGTTAGGCGCAAATCCACCTTCATCACCAACAGCCGTATTCAAACCACGTTCTTGTAGCACCGCTTTTAACGCATGAAAAATCTCTGCTCCACACCGCAATGCCTCAGAAAAAGTCTTAGCCGCGACCGGCTGTACCATAAATTCCTGAATATCGACATTATTATCGGCATGCTCGCCGCCATTAACAATATTCATCATTGGTACTGGCATCGAGTATTGTCCCGGTGTTCCATTGATATTTGCTATATGTTCATAAAGCGGCAAACCTAAATCAGCTGCCGCAACTTTTGCGACTGCAAGAGAAACCGCTAGCACAGCATTAGCACCCAATTTTGCCTTATTTTCAGTGCCGTCCAAATCAATCATCAGCTGATCTAAAGCTGCTTGATCAGCAGGGTTCTTACCGATCAACTCAGGCTGAATCAGTTGATTGATATTATTAACCGCTGTTAGAACACCCTTTCCAAGATAGCGACTTTTATCACCATCCCTTAACTCTAAAGCCTCACGAGAACCGGTTGACGCCCCTGAAGGGGCACAGGCTGAAGCCGTAAAACCATTATCTAAAATAACTTGTGCTTCTATCGTTGGATTACCTCGAGAATCGAGTACTTCGATCGCTGTGACAGATTGAATAAGGGCCATTTTTTCTCCAAATAAAGGGTTTTAAATTTAACGAATATCAAGTTCAGGCAAACGCTTAGCCAGATTATCAACTGCCTGCATTTGCTCTAGAAAAGGCTTTAATTGCTTTAATGGTAGTGCGCAGGGACCATCACAAAGCGCCTTGTCGGGATCTGGGTGCGCCTCTAAAAATAAACCAGCCAAGCCTTGCGACATGCCTGCCTTGCCAAGCTGGACGACTTGCTGACGCCGCCCACCGGCAGAGTCACTTCGACCACCTGGCATTTGCAGGGCATGCGTAACGTCAAAAATAACAGGGTATGAAAACGACTTCATGATGCCGAAACCAAGCATATCAACCACGAGATTGTTATAACCAAAACTGCTACCCCGCTCACAGAGCATCAGCTGATCGTTACCGGCCTCTTGGCATTTAGTTAAGATATGCTGCATTTCTAACGGCGCCAGAAATTGGGCCTTTTTAATATTAATCGCCGCACCTGTTTTTGCCATCGCAACCACCAGGTCAGTTTGTCTCGATAAAAATGCAGGTAGCTGAATCACATCGGCAACAGCGGCCACTTCAGTCGCTTGCGCAGGCTCGTGCAAGTCGGTAATGACTGGCACATCGTATTGATCTTTTACTGCCGCTAAGATTTTCAAACCCTGATCTAAGCCCGGCCCTCGAAAAGAATGCATCGATGAGCGATTAGCTTTGTCAAACGAACCTTTAAAAATGTAAGGAATATTAAGCTCGGTGCAGACTTCAACATAATGCCCAGCAATATCAATTGCCATAGCTTCAGACTCAAGCACATTCATACCGCCAAATAATACAAAAGGCAAATGATTAGCCACTGAGATGCTGGCCACTCGAATAGTTTTTGACGCGGTTTCTGACATAATTAACTCTTATTAGAGCGGCATTCTAACCCTAAAAAATGCAGACTAAGACTGCTGTGAAAAAGCAATTGCTGCTTGAATAAACCCACTAAACAGCGGATGACCATCACGCGGTGTAGAAGTAAATTCCGGATGAAACTGACAAGCCACAAACCATGGATGATCGGCTACCTCAACAACCTCGACTAACTGCTTGTCTTGCGACCAACCAGCTATCCCTAAACCTGCACTCTGCAATTGCTCAACATAATTTGCGTTCACTTCATAACGGTGCCGATGCCGCTCTGCAATATGCGCCTCACCATAAGTTGTTTGCGCCAAAGTCCCTTCAACTAACTCACAAGCCTGTGCGCCTAAACGCATACTGCCACCAAGGTCTTGGTCAGCACTGCGAGATTTTTGACTGCCATCTTCGTCCAGCCACTCTTTTATTAATGCTATGACTGGATGCGGGGTATCAATTTGAAATTCAGAACTGTGAGCACCCGCTAAACCCGCAACATTTCGTGCATACTCAATGACCGCCACTTGCATGCCTAAACAGATACCTAGGTAAGGGACTTTATTTTCACGGGCGAACTGAACCGCACGGATTTTACCCTCGACACCTCGCTCGCCAAATCCGCCAGGCACCAAAATAGCGTCTACTTTTTCTAACGGTGCAAGGCCGTCTCTCTCGATGTCTTCGGAATCGATATACTGAACTAAGACCTTCATCCGCTCGCCAATACCCGCATGCTTGAGTGCTTCATTGAGAGACTTATAAGCATCGATTAAGTCCGTATACTTTCCGACCATCGCAACTTTAACTTCGCCGCGTGGATTTAACTCACCATCGATAACGGCTTCCCATTCGGACAGGTCAGCCACTTTACAAGCGAGACCTAAGCGCTGAACAACATACTCATCGAGGCCTTTTTTATTCAGCATAATGGGTGCGCGATAAATCGTATCCGCATCGGGTAAAGAAATAACCGCACGCTCTTCGACATTGGTGAACAGTGCAATTTTCTTACGTGCACTGGCCGATATCTCCACCTCAGATCGACAAATTAATACGTCTGGTTGCAAACCTATTGAACGTAATTCCTTAACTGAGTGCTGAGTGGGTTTAGTCTTTGTCTCACCCGCCGTAGCGATATAAGGCACTAAGGTCAAATGAATCAATAAAGCACGATGAATACCGAGTTCAACTTTTAACTGTCTCGCCGCCTCTAAAAAAGGCAATGACTCAATATCACCGACCGTACCGCCGATCTCAACCAGCACCACGTCATAGCCTTCACCTCTGGCCATCACCCGCTGCTTAATTTCGTCAGTAATATGCGGAATCACTTGTACCGTACCACCAAGATAATCACCACGACGCTCTTTACGCAAAACCGTTTCATACACACTGCCAGAGGTAAAGTTGTTGCTTTTTTGCATCTTAGTGCGCAGGAATCGTTCGTAATGGCCCAGATCAAGATCGGTTTCTGCACCATCTTCGGTAACAAATACTTCACCATGCTGGAAAGGACTCATGGTGCCAGGATCAACATTAATATAGGGATCCAACTTCATCATGGTGACCGTTAAATTTCTGGCTTCAAGAATAGCTGCCAAAGAAGCCGCAGCAATACCTTTACCCAGTGACGAAACCACACCGCCGGTGACGAAAATATACCTCGTCAATGATGCTTCACTCATAATTAAACAACCCACTAGTAAAATAGAGAAACGTGAACAGATCAACGAATGGTCTGGCACGTGGCAATGCCACACAAGCAAAAGAGGTGACAAATAGCACAAAATATACACATGCAGAATGACAGGATTTGCCACTCAAAGATGGGAAAATAGCTTATCAGAATGGCGATGCCGGAACAAACCAACAAAAGGTGATTTTGTCGATTATTCGCCCTTGATCGGGCTGGTTAATATTTAACCTTCACTAAAAATCGAATTCATCATCGCGTTCGTCAACGTCTCTAGCGCTAGAAAAATAGCGTTTTCGTTCAATACTTGAGGCAGTAACAGAAGTATTTAACAGAGCGTCAATGTCTTGATTAATCTCTTCAAGCAGCCAGACTTCTTGACCTTGTACGACAGAACGTCTGACAGCGTCTGACCAATTCAATAAATGCTGGCTGTTAATAAGCCGATGATTGTCGTCCTTAGCCCACTCCGAATTTATCTTAGCCCCAAGCTCAAGCATTTCCTGACGAAACCAAGCTTGCAAGACTGGATCTTCTTTTGTTGCTAATAATTGATCGACCATGCCATCCCAACCACTGGGATAAAATACCCAACCCGAGTAAAACCGCTTAACCCAAACAATATACTCAGCGTAACTTTGGGCAGTTTGATTTGGCTCATCGAGATCGTAAACGGCTTGGAAATAGGACTCTGAGGGCCAGTTTGCAGACCAGTCACGGGGCTCAATTTTAAACAAGGAACAGGATGTAAGCAGTAGGCATGACACCATTAGGATCATAGACCTAAGCGAACGCACCGATACAAAGCTCCCCAGTCTAAAACGAGCCAGAAATAACAACATATTAACTCTACATAAATCGCTCAAAAAAATAACAAAACTAACTTTAAGTAAAATTGACCAGAAACAGAAAGTAAGTAACCTCAAGTAATAACAAACGACCCAGCGTTAACGATAGATTTTATTTCAGCTTCGCCCGCTACAGCAAACTTATTTGTTCGATAGCTGCGGCATCATCATCCAATAAGGTCAAATTAGATAGACTTAAACCCAGCAGGCGCACCTTTCTTTGACCGGCCTCAGTGCGTTGCATCAATTCAGTCAATCGCTTTAGTACTACGTCAAGCTCAGTAAAGGCCTGTGCCTCTGTATGACTTCGTGTGATTTGCTGAAAATTATCAAACTTTACTTTTAAAGTAATCGTTTGAGCTGCAAATTTTTTACTTGTTAATGCCGCCACGACTTTCGCGGCTAATGGCTCTAAGCAACACAGCATTTCCTGTCGATCAATCAGATCGGTTGAGAAAGTGGTTTCAGCCCCCATCGATTTTCGAACCCGATTATTCTCTACCCGTCGATGATCAATGCCGCGAACAATATCAAAATAATACACCCCAGTACGGCCAAAGTGACGTTGCAGCTTAGTCCTACCCCACTGCTTCAAATCATAGCCATTGTGAATACCCAGCGCTTTCATTTTTTTTTCAGTGGCCTTACCAATACCGTGGAATTTGCGAATAGCCAAGGACTCTAATAAATCATTGGCAGCTTGCGGTAAAATTAAAAACAAGCCGTTAGGCTTATCCATATCTGAAGCAATTTTGGCAAGGAATTTATTATAAGAAATGCCCGCTGAGGCGGTTAAACCGGTACTCGAATGTATTTTTTGTTTAATATCTTTAGCAATCAAGGTCGCCGACCCCGAAAATAATGAGCTTTGTGAAACATCTAAATAAGCTTCATCTAAAGACAGCGGCTCAACTAAGTCAGTGTATTGATGAAAAACCTCATGAATCGCCAGAGAGGCTTCTTTGTAAGCATCAAATCGAGGCTTAACAAATATAGCCGCTGGACAAAGTTGTTTTGCGCGCGATGATGACATGGCTGAGTGAATACCAAATACTCTTGCCTCATAACTGCATGCCGCCACGACTCCGCGACTGTCAGGATCACCACCGACGATTAAGGGCTGTCCGCGATACTCGGGACTGTCACGCTGTTCAACAGAGGCAAAAAAAGCATCCATATCGACGTGAATGATTTTTCTCTGACTATTTAAAGCTGCATCTCTGTCTACGTTAGTCTCAGCTTGTGGGTTTTCCAGCATAAAAACTTATCTTTACCAGGCATTAGAAAATAAATACGGCTAATCGACCTTGGCTAAAAAACGATGCGCAAAGGGACGCACCAAAGGCTCCATTAAATCCTCTAAACGATAGGCCCTAGCATGCAAGTAGGTCAGAATAATCTGCTCTTCTTCAACACTGTCCATCGTATCAATTCGCGCAAGCAACGCCTCTTCAGCCATAGGCAAATCGTCAAAAGATTCACCCATGATATCAGCAATTTCATTTTGCTCATAGCGGTCTAGGTCAGAGCCGTAAAGCGCCTTTCGATGCATAAATTCTACCATCGCATTAATATGCTCAACTCGATGCGTAATAAAATGATCTGACTGCGCAGGTAAGATCTGTTGCTGCAACTGCTGCTCTATAATAGAAAAAACCCGTCCAACTTCTTTTTCTTCATCACCTCGCTGAACCACTGACTCTGGCATGGGATCCGCTGGACA
>DDDX01000089.1 GCA_002339085.1 Cellvibrionales bacterium UBA1969 | reverse complement strand
TGCTGATATTGGCGCTACCGCCATCATGGTGTCTAATCATGGCGGCCGACAACTGGATGGAGGTCGCGCCCCCTTTGATCAGTTGGCAGAAATTGTCGATGCAGTCGGCGACCGCGTCGAAGTTATTTGTGACGGCGGCATCAGACGTGGCTCGCATATTTTAAAGGCATTATCGGTTGGCGCTAAAGCCTGCTCGGGCGGCAGGCTTTATCTTTACGCCTTAGCTGGTGCTGGTCAGCCAGGCGTTGAGCGTGCCGTTGGTTTATTGCATAGCGAAATTAAACGAGGCATGAAGCTCATGGGCTGTCAATCGATAGCTGATCTTAGCCGCGCTAATCTGCGCTATCGTTAACTATATTCGCTTAACAATAATTATATTGTCGGTTTCAACGACCGCCTACCACCGCTAACAATTGATGAAACCAGCAGCAACACCAAACCTGCAACAAACATAAACGCGGGCGGCATCATAGGCACACTGACAGGCCCTGAGTCAAAAAGCCTTACCTCAGGGTCACCAAATAGATTAAACCCTACCTGATTTTGCCAATACCAACAGCGACCGTATAAATCAGCATCCTGCTTAAGACCCATTAGGGCATCGCCGACGGAGTGACCACTGGCCACTCGCTGATTAAACTCATAACCCATGCCAGCAATGCCAGAACGGTGCGCGGCGCTGGTTAGATCAACCGGCGAACCGGGTCCATGACTGATCGCTGTAGCACCGACCGTGGCAATCGCGCCATTCACTAATAAGCTGTAACTTAAATTATTGGTATTAGTCACTTGTGAGTTTAGGCAAGAGGCCTGAAAGGTAATAAACGGCTTAGTGTCATCTAATGACGCGGCTGTTAAAGTGTTCATCACCGCCGCCGCACCCGTACCACCGCCGTGGGTTAACCACGTCACCAAACCCGGCGTCTGTGATTGTAAGGTGGTTTGCACGTTAGGAATCGTACACTGATCATACGTAGGTGCTGTGCTAAGCAACGGATTACAATTACCGGCTAACGTGCAACTTGCTGAATCATAGATACGATCAACCGCAGTAATACCTTGCGGCGAGAACACATCATTGGTTAATGCCTCGCCATAAAAAAGTCGATTCGCACCTTCCGTTGCAATCAACACAGAAAAACGCCAGTCAATTGATGCGGCTGATACGGTTTGATAATTGATTATTTTAGTTAAAATATGATCCAGCTTAATGATACCGTCGGCCAGCAAGCTAGGGTTATTGCTTGAACCGTAAGTCGGTATTCGGCCAACCGACAGGTCATAATCAAGCTCGACACCTCCAATACCAAAATCACCGGTCGTTGTACCCACCGCCGATGCCTGACCAAACTCACCATAGAGACCATCATTATCCAGATCCCAATCACCCCCCAGTTCAGCGTAATAAAAATCTGATGGCACTTGAGATTGAGAAAAGTTACACGTGGTTGTTCCAAAAGAAGGCGTTTGACCAACAGCACCGGTGGTGCGCGGATAGGTACGCTTCATCGGTACTGGACCCGTATCAACACGTGGGTCACCAATGATGAGTAAGTAACGAAGATTGTATTCATTTTTAGCTTGCTGCAAAAAAGTACGCAACGCTTCAGCTGCGGCATCACCCGTTAGTCCGCCTGCCGACCAATCATTCTCATCAAATACGTAGGTATTAAAGCCCCTTGCTTGCTTATGCGCTACAAAGGCATTAAGCATAGTGGATTGCGCACGAATGGCTGACGAAGTGACAATAGCATAGCTCTCGGCTGATTGTGCAACCGCAAGCGAATGAAAACAGGTGACTACTGTTATCACTAGTTGGAGCATTGTAGACAATAGCAAAGCAGAAAAACGCATCATGATATCCTTCTAACGAATACTCGTTAGTCATTAGGGTTAGACAATAAACCGTCTAACGATTAGGTCAAAGACCTATGATTATTGTTATGGGTGAAGCTACTCTAACCAACAAAGATCTCTTAATTATGTCAAACTAATTTGATACTGTAACAATCTGTATCGAAGACCAATAAAAAATGCAGCTAAATCATCACGGCGAACTGCGATTACCCGCACAATTTCAAAAAAAATAACTGCTCCTTAAAAACAATAACTTATAATATTAACTTAATACTGGATATAGTATAAAAAAATCTCCATTGGGCCAGCAAACTGATAACATATCGCCACTGAATTTTAACCGTCCTAAATTTTAACCGTCGTAGAAAAAAGAGACCTTTATGAGCTTTCAACCACCGCAACGTATTCTTATGGGGCCCGGCCCCTCTGATGTCCACCCAAGAATACTGTCGGCCTTAGCACGTCCTACCGTAGGCCACCTTGACCCAAGTTTTATTCAATTAATGGATGAGATAAAAGCTTTACTTCAGTTTTGCTTTCAAACAACCAACGAGCTTACCTTGCCCGTTTCGGCTCCTGGCTCAGCGGGCATGGAAACCTGCTTTGTCAATTTAATTGAACCCGAAGACACCATCATCGTTTGTCAAAACGGCGTGTTTGGCGGACGGATGAAGGAAAATGTGATTCGCTGCAGCGCAACAGCCGTAATGGTTGAAGATGACTGGGGCCATGCCATTGACATGAGTAAAGTTAAAACCGCTATTGCTAATAACCCCCATGCAAAAGCCTTGGCTTTTGTTCATGCCGAGACTTCAACGGGGGTTCAAAGTGACGCCGCCGCCTTGTGCACGCTAGCCAAAGAAGCTGGCATGTTATCGATTGTTGATACTGTAACTGGACTTGCCGGCATTAATGTCGATGTCGATGGCTGGGGGGCCGATGCCGTCTACTCGGGTACACAAAAGTGTTTATCTTGCACGCCGGGTATATCACCCGTAACCTTTAGCCCGCGCGCGGTTGAAGTGATACAGCAACGAAAAACGCCGGTTCAAAGCTGGTTTTTCGATTTAAACTTAGTAATGGCTTATTGGGGAAAAGGCACTAAACGTGCTTACCACCATACCGCACCCGTGAATGCATTGTACGCTTTACATGAGTCGCTATTAATCGTTAAAGAAGAAGGTCTTGAGGCCAGCTGGGAACGCCATATGCACAATCATCTCGCCTTGCGCGCTGGGCTAGCAGCGATAGGGCTCAACTTGCCCGTTAACGAAGCCGACCGATTACCCCAACTTAATTTAGTCGCGATTCCCGATGGTATTGATGACGCTAAACTTAGAAGCCAGCTACTCACTGACTTTGATCTTGAAATTGGTGCAGGATTAGGCGTGCTAGCGGGTAAGGTGTGGCGTATTGGCTTAATGGGTTTTAGCTCAAAGCCTGAGAATGTCCGGCACTGCTTAACTGCCTTAGAGCACTGCTTAATCGCTCAAGGGATGTCTATTGAAAGCGGTACCGCTGTTGGGGCTGCTGAAGCCGCTTATACCAGCTAAAGCCACATTGCCTATTTCTGACAGTCAATCATCACTTTAATAGCGTGATCAATGTCTCTGGCCATAGCCAACGCTTGATCAAACTGCGACAAAGGAAAGTGATGAGTGATTAAAGCCGCCACCTCATCGCCCAGTGTTTCGAGCATCGATAACACCTCTGGAAACTCCTCAGGGTAAGCCATTGCGCCTTTAATAGATAATTCTTTAGATAACACTGACACTAAGTCAATGCTAGCTGAGGCCTTATGCACCCCTACCACGACTAAACGGGCCTGCATTTTGGCCAATCTAATCATTTGCTCAAAGACACTGGCCACGCCTGTCGCCTCTAAATAGACATCCGTCGCTGCAATTGATTGGCCGTAACTGCTAACTGAACCATGGTATTGCTGCAGCACTTTCGCAACATCATCTTCACCGGCTAAACACCCATGAAAGCCTAACTGCTTAGCCTGCTTAATACGTGCAGCAGATGTATCAATGATCACGGTATCGGTCACACCATAATAACGCAGTACCAATGCTATTGATAAGCCGATAGTCCCTGCACCAAAGATAGCGACTTTATCGTTTGCCGTGACCTCACCGCGGTGCACAGCGTGCATTCCCACAGAAAGCGGCTCAACCAAAGCCGCATGCGGATGCGTTAAATGATCAGGAATCTTTAGCAAAGCCTCGGGTTGATTAGCAACATCTCGTACTAATAAAGTCGGGGCAAAGCCGCCTTCAATTCCAAAGTTGCCAATAGGTGGCTCGACCTTCATGGGATTAACCACCACTCTATCGCCCACCGCCACACTCGTCACATACTCGCCAACGACCGTCACGACGGCCGACATTTCATGGCCTAACGGCATAGGTAGCTCAGGATTATTAAAACCACCCATAGCAATGTAGCCCAAATCTGAACCACAAATACCGCAATTTTTGACCTCAACCAACACATCGTCAACCCCACAGGCTGGCACAGGCACCGTATCGAGCCTCACATCATTAACGCCATGAATACGCACCAATGGCATCGATGCCGCCTCTGAATTACTCATAAACTTCACCGTATTATCTGCTGATATTATAATAAGCGGCTCACTTCATTCAGCCACCGGCCTGATAAAAATCATGTTTCACAAAAAAATAAGGAGATAGCAAGCCAATTAATTCTTGTTATTTTTCAAGCTCAGCCGATAATGCCTCGAACTCAGCCTGATCGATCTCAATCACTTCATGTTGGCCGCCCAGCATCGCTGGTTTAAAAACTACCTTAAAAAAATGCTGGTCCTGATCAAGCATTAACTTTGCCTTGAACTTTTTTGCACCATTAAAACCCGTCACATTCGGCACGCCTAAACTCAAGCCCACTTTCGTTTGTACTTTATGCTTCCCATTAGGAACAACAACAGTAATAACTTTCTTCTGGTCTAACTTACCCAACTTCTCTTTACCTAGTGAAAGCTTCACACTCTGCGTTAAAGTCATCGCATCAAACGGGCGGATAAATGAAACAGTTGCGTTGTCACCAGCATAAGAGAATGCTGTTAATAAGAAAGACCCGCAGATAAAAAGATAAAGTAGTAATGATCTTTTAATAGATGACATCATATGATCCCAAAGTTGGTAGAGAGCTAAATTAGGCTTGTATCGTAACAGCTTCCTTTAGCAAAATTAAGCCAAAAAACGTTAATGAATCCGCTAGCCGACTAAAAAAGCTCAGTATAGAGCTAAGTTTGAATCTCAGACCAGACCCTCAATAGAATAATTAATAATATCTGATAAAAATTAACCGAATCCACGCATAAAATGATTATCTTAGCTTAGGCTTTTTGCTGACTTATGGTATGATGCGGCCCGCTTAATTAGACAATAATCAGTGTCATGCAAGCAATGGAGAGGTGGCCGAGTGGCT
>DDDX01000071.1:35023-38431 GCA_002339085.1 Cellvibrionales bacterium UBA1969 | reverse complement strand
CATGGTTATATAATGTGGGGTGAGGCAATTAATCTCAGCGTGTTGCTCTTCCATCTTATAAACCAATGATTGCTGACAACTAAAAAGCTCAAAGCAATCTTCATCGAGTAATTGAGGCGCAATCACTGAGGCAATATCACTATCGCAAGCATTTAAATCTAAAATATCAATATTATTGCTAAAGTCACGCTGACCAATAATGACTTGCACGGCATTTAATGCTAGCGCTTGCAAGCCTTGCTGAGGCACAATGCCTGATAATGCCCCTGCCGAAAAATCAGCTAGCTGACTGGTTAACGCTTCAGTTGCATGTTCGCCCTGCTTAACCACCAATTGTAGTGTTCGAAATCGGCTGGCAATTAAACTTAATTCTTTAGCAGCAATGGGGTAATCCTCGAGTATCAACTGCCAAATCTCTTGGTAATTTGTCTCTGATGCTCTTGACGAAAACGTATAACCGCCACTATCTAACGTTAGAAGCTTATCCTCAATGATCATATCAATTAAGCGATCAATGTAGACACTCGGAAAATTTTTGGATCGCGCTGCAGCGGTTAACGATGAGCGATCAAAGGTCTTATTCTGATCGTATAAGTCAGCAGCTAAATCAGCTACCAATTCAACTATTGCATAACCGATAGCCGTATTTAATAGCGGTTCAATTTCTGTAAAATATCGATCGACCTCAAATCCTAAGGTTGTTAGATCTTGCTCTTCGGTTGCCTGCTGCCACTGCTCAACATTTTGAAAAAATAATGGCGCATTATTAGCTCGGTTAGATAGCATCGCCTGCCAGTGATAATGATCAGCTTTAACTAGCGTGTCGATCGTTGGCATCATTTTAAAACGGCATTGCTGCAGTAAGGCTTGCGGATTGCCAAATTCATCACATAAGGCAAAATCAACTATTAATGAGCGAATCCCTACACTCCGAGTAATCGCATTGATCATCATCACTTGGTCGTGACCGAAATACTGAATGCGGCCCATTCCAATCGGTAAATACGCATTTTTCTGTGCATCGACTGAAGATGTATCCGTCGCAACCATTGCACCGACCAATTGAAAACAGCCATCTAACACCGCAGGGTGAAGTATATGTTGTTGACTAAGTAAGGCAGCCTGATCAACCACGATCGCTTGATTGTCACTGGCCGCACCAGATCGGCTAAAACGATCGGCATGCAAGCTTGCATGCGCAACCCCTTGACGGCACCAAAGCCGGTCAATGGTTTGAAATTGTTCGCCATACTGCAAGCCCATGACAGATAAGCGACGGTAATAGTCACTGCTGTTGATCTCGGTGAAAAGGCCTTTGATCGGTAAATCGTGATTTAACAGTGGGTGGTGCTGCCAAAATGCATCAGTTGCTTGATTTGCTTGCAGATCATGAAGCGTCGAATCACTTGGCTGCTCGGTATGAGTTAACTGCCCCACACAATGCAGTAACCACGGGTCATCGGATAAACGCAAACGACTTTTGATCATAAATTTACGCCGCGCTAAATCAAGCTCGCAACGGACTGTCCGCTGATCATCGGCATGCAATACCAATGGCACTGAAATAGCGAGATTGGTCACATCAAAAAACTGAATCTGAAACCAGTCTCGACAACAGGCAAAGGCCATTTCGACAAAAGCTGCGCCCGGCAATACGACCACTTGATCGACAACATGATCGGCTAGATAAGGTAACTTATGGCTATCAAGCGTTTGTTCCCATACCGGCAAGCTGGAGTTGATGCGCTGACCCAGTAGAGGATGGACCTGTCGGCGATCGACCACACTGGTACTGTCTACTGTGGATTGATACCAGTGCCGCTGACGCTGCCAAGGGTAATTCGGTAACATCGTAGCCTGAATAGTCGGCGAAACAATCTCACTAAATTGGATATCGGCGCCGGCTAAAAAGGCCTTTATCTGAGTTAACTTAATCGCCTCGCTGTCATCAACACGGTCGCTTAAGGTTTCAATCACTAAGCCATTTTGACTACGATGCGCCAAACCCGCTTGAATGTAGCGTCGCAATATTGGCTTAGCCCCAATCTCGATGAATATGCGACCGCCTTTGGTGACGGCATTATCGATCGCCTCAGCAAATAACACGCGTTGACGAATGTTACGCCACCAATATTCAGCATCGAGTAACTGCTGACTGCTATCGAGATCATCGATAGTGCTAATAAACTGCTGACTGATTTTCGGTTTTATATCCGCAAGCGCACTGATCAAGTGCCCATACAACGGATCCATAAAGCGACTATGAAAAGCATAATCAAGATCCAACAGTCGGTAAAAAATGCTGTCTTGCTGGCAGGCTTGTTCTATCTTTGACAAATCAGCCAAAGTGCCGGCCAAGGTGACTGAGTCGATGCTATTATGACAGGCGATTTCAATCAAACTGCCAAGATTTAGTCGTTCAAGTAACGCTTTGGCACCGCTTAAAGAAAGATTCACAGCCGCCATACGACCCGTTCCGCGGGTCAATGCTTGAGCGCGGCTACGCACCACAATCACCGTGATAGCATCCTTTAAGCTCAGCGACCCCGATGCCCAAGCAGCGGCGATTTCGCCCACACTGTGACCAAGAAAATAATCGGCTTTAACGCCTTTTGCATTCAGCCATTGCGTCATCGCTACTTGAATCGCAAACAACAACGGCTGGGCGTAATCAGTCAAATGCATATTGCTTTGATCGCCGGGCAGTTGCAGCTGAGAGACAATAGAAAAATCCAGCTGAGATTCAAATACAGTGTCTAATTGATGAATATAATTCCTAAATAGCACGTCACATTCATACAGACGAGTTGCCATCCCCTGCCATTGACAGCCGTTTCCAGAGTAAACCATGACCACTGGCGCTTTTGCCGCTGTCGATGGCACTAAACGCTGGCCTCGGCAACTGAATTCATCTCGCTGACCATTAGCAGCCGCCTGCAAACTTTTTTCGATGGATTCAGCCGTGGGCGCATCGATCAATAAGCCATATTTCAAACGACTTTGCTTGTGCATTGCTTGACTGGCAATAGCAGCGTAGCGTTGAGGATGCGCATGAATTAAGCTGGCATATCGCTTCGCCAAATCAGCTAGCGCCAACTCACTGTTGGCGGTTAAATACAGCGGCGGCAGCGTCAAATCAGCCGCTGCGTTATCGTCATGAGTCCTCAGTTTTTGCTGATCGTATTCCTGAAGGATAAGATGCGCATTCGTTCCCCCAAAGCCAAAGGAGTTCACCCCCATAGTCAACGTTCGCTCGACATGAACCAAGGAGGTGGGCGACTGCACCACCGACAAATTCAACGCGTCAAAATCAATCTCTGGGTTTAACTCACTTAACTGATGAATAGGTGCCAGCATACGATGCTTTAGACTCTGCACCACTTTTATCAAACCCGCCATGCCCGACGA
>DDDX01000071.1:23230-34715 GCA_002339085.1 Cellvibrionales bacterium UBA1969 | reverse complement strand
TCAAACCCGCCATGCCCGACGCGGTTTCAAGATGACCCAAATTGCCTTTCACTGAACCAATCGGCAAAACATGATTATGCTCGCGATGTTGAGCCAACGTCTCCCCAATCGATCGCGCTTCTATGGGGTCACCGACGGGCGTGCCAGTCCCATGCGCTTCTAGGTAGTCAAGTTGGTTAATATCAAAGTCCTGATCAGCATGATAAAGCTGATCTAACAGCGCCGATTGTCCGGCCAAGCTAGGAAGACTAATGCCATTAGTACTGCCGTCAGAGTTGATACCCGAATGCGAGATAACGGCATGAATAGGATCACCGTCCCGCTCTGCATCAGAGAGGCGCTTTAAGAAAACAACCGCCGCGCCTTCTGAGCGTACATAGCCATCGGCACTACTATCGAAGGGCTTACAACGGCCGGTTGGCGACAACATTGACGCCTTTGCAAAACCCACAAACGGCGAAGGATGCAGTAGCATATTCACCCCGCCAGTTAAGGCACTGTCAGCCTCACCCATCCAAAGACTTTTACAGGCTTCATGCACAGCCACCAGCGATGATGAACAGGCCGTATCAACCGCTACGCTGGGGCCTTTTAAGTCGAATTGGTAAGACAACCGGTTAGCCGCAATACTCGCAGTATTCCCAGTCATGGTATAGGCATCAGCCACCGACATATCATCGACCGCTCGATTACTATAGTCATTACTCGCGATACCAATAAAAACCGCGCAATTACTGCCGGCCAGGATATCGACCCGCTGCTGACCATCGGCTAATGCCTGCCAAGTTAATTCCAGCAACAATCGTTGCTGTGGGTCCATTTGCGCTGCTTCGCGCGGCGAAATACCAAAAAATTGCGCATCAAATTGATCGACGTTAGATAGTTGGCCGGCAGCGAAGGTGTAACTGGTGCCAGGTGTAGCTTTATTATCGTGCTGAAAAAGGGAGGTATCCCAACGGTTTGGATTGACCTCAGTAACCAAATCTCGCTTGTCGATTAATGCTTGCCAAAAGGTCTCTGGCTCATCGATATCTCCAGGAAAGCGAAGGCTCATTCCCACTAGCGCAATAGGCTCTTTTTTGATCTGCATGATGACTAGATTCCTTCATAGAGCAAGATTCTATTGCTTTAATTTATCGTCAACTAGCCAATAACTAAAAAACGGTATTGCCAAGCATCCTAGACTGAATATCATACAGAATTGACCGCTAGATTTGAAGTCAAAGAAATATATTCGCAAATATCAACTGGAGGCATCGGATGAGCTACAAGAGTTCAATTCAGTCCAAAAAAGTTTAAAAAAAACAGACCATAAGTGAGCTTTATCATGCTAAGAAATGCTAAATTCAAGCCAAAGTGGCTATCATCTCCTCTGAACTAAAAGTGCTATTTTTATCAAACATTTAGCCCAGCTAATCCAATAAAATACTCTACACTTTACTTCGTAGATGCGACACTTAACCACTACAATTACCGCAGAAATGACACTAAATAGTGCGCTACCACCTTAAATATGACTATAATATGACCAATTAAGGTTGCCAATTCATGCAAAATGAAAGACTCTTTCTACTATCAAACACGCGTTTAATCTTTGCCAATTACATAGTGTTGCAAGCCATAATCTTGCTCTGCAGTCCAGTCAGTCTGGCAGCAGATTACCAACTTCAGTCCTCAATCGCAGTAGTGACTGAAAACGACGACAATGTCCGTTTGCAAGCAAATATTAATGACATTGAAAGTTTGCAAGGTACGTCAGCTATCGTGAAAGCTAATATTAGTCGCAACGAAGCGAACCGTTCACTGAGCATTAACAATCGACTTGCGAGCCGTCAATATGATCTGAATCGTTACAACAGCGTTGATGTCTCAACCACCACAAACTACCAGCGCAGTTTTGAGAGAGGCTCCTTGAGTCTAAACCTATCCGCCAGCGATGAATCTATTCGAAGCTTAGAAAACCAACTTGAAAATGATGACTCTACGGAACAAAGAGCCACTAAGGCTACGAGTTATTCTCTTGCCATTTCAGGTCAACACCAGCTGACTGAGCGGCAATTCCTACAAAATCAATTCAGCATGCAAAAACGAGATTATGAAAGCCAGAACCGTAATAGCTATGACTATTTCAGTAATAGCCTGTTGTGGGTTTATTCAATCAACTCAGTTTTATCGGCACAAGTCAATCTAAGCCTATCCAGCTTTCGACCAGAGGAAACCGATGGCATTGAAGTTGCGTTCATAGAAAGTGCACGAAATGATTATGGATTAAATGATTTTACTATCTTAAATAGATTGCAGTATTGCATCGGAGAGCTCGATCCGCTTGATCCTTTTAATCCCGAAACCGCCCTAAGTCTAACAGCCCCGATACCTAATTTTCAGCCTCCTTATAATGGCATTGCTTGCTTTAATGGCCGATCTTTTTCATTGAAGCAAGATACCGTTAATTTTCAGTTGGGTCTGCAATATCAGTGGACTGAAAATTCGAGCCTTAACCTATTACTTGGCCGTACACGATCAGAAACTAAGCGTGATGTATTTGATCCTACCAATGCGATCTTAGTCACAGGAGAACTAACAGGTAACTATGTTCAAGAAACTGAACAGTACAATCTCTCCTACAGTGCTGATATTGACTATAGGCACTCAGCACGTATAACAAGTAAACTAAGCGCGTCACAATCACAAGAGCAAACTGCTTATGGCGTCTCGAGTTATACTCGTCGCCTTATTCTATCTAATAACTGGCGAGTTAAGGAGTTTAATAGGCTTAATATAAATATTTCTCACGTCGAACGTAATCAAAGCTTTACATCAACTAACCAAACCCTTTCTGATAGCACTTTTAGTAAACTTTCAATATCTTATATGCAGCAATGGACTAGATATTTTAGCAGTAATTTCAGCTATATTTATGGCGAAATAGAAAACAACGCCCCAAAGCCAGGCAAAAGGAATCGCTTTATGCTCACCCTAACCTGGCAACCAAAAGTCTTTAGCTGGTCGAAATAGAGTCAGTTTTCAAGCTATCTTTTGCCTGGCAACAAAATCGGGTTAGTGATTTATTATTTAATTTTTTTCAGTGGATTTACGCATTGAATTAAATCCTGATTTACGGCTTAATGGTCAGATTAAATATTCATCTGATCATAGAACCAATTACTAATGTTAACGCTCCCTCACACAATCATATCGATACTCCTTCTCTTTTTGTCTACGTGGGCATATGCAGGCCAGCGAGAGGACGTTGGCTATACCAAACTGCAAGATCGTCTGGGAAATTCCACTCCGACCGGTTACGGCATTACAGTATCTGCTTATGAGCCTGCGTGGGATGCTATTGGCGCAAAAGGCGGTGATAACCCAAAAGGCTGGATACCTGCAATAGCGGAAGAAAATAACCATGTCATCACCATTGAAATGAATCAAGGCGTACCTTTAATAAATAAAAGCGGCAACACCAGCAGTCATGCTGCAGCCGTATCACGCTATATGTTTGGTAAAGAACATGGCGTGAGCCAGCAACTCGATGCCGTTAAATATCATGAACTAGAGGATTTTATCGGCTACTTACTTTACCCTCGTACCTTTTATCAAGCCACTTACTCTATCTACAGTGATACCGTCTTCGAAAGTTCGGTAAATAATTTCAGCGCTATAGGCAACTATGGGCAAAATAATAATGACTTTTTGTATCGATTTGATTGGGCCACTGCACGCGAAGATACCGTCAATTTAGTCTCCTCTGGGAATAATGAAAACACATTGTCCGATCCGATATTTAGTAGTAGCTTAAACAGTATTTACGTCGGCCTTACGAGTAGCCAACACTCCCGCTTTACGAATACATACCATTATGGAATACAAAACAGACCTGATGTCGTTACACCAAATGAGAATACCAGTCGCGGCACGGGCACCATCACCGGCATTACCGCAGTTTTGATGGAAACAGCTGATAATAGCCAGCTCTCTGAACTCGGCGTAACGCAGGCTAATACTCCTATTCGTAATGCCAAACGTTCAGAGACCATGAGAGCCATTTTGATGGCGGGCGCCGACCGCACGACCACAAACAGCCGTGAGAATGCTTACCCAAGAGATAAGGATGGTACATGGATAAGCGATCCAGATGGTAAATTTCGTAGATATATTGCAGACATAGAAGATTATAAGGAAAGCAGTGATTTTGAAACTGGCAATGGACTAGATACAAGATACGGAGCAGGCCAAGCAAATGTAGAAACCAGTTATGATATTTTAATGAGCACAGAGCAAGCAAGCTTAGAGGACAATGGCGAACAAAGTGTTAGCCTGCTAGGCTTTGATTACGATGAGAGTTTTGGCCTAGGCACTAAAAACCAGCAAGCGAATGACACTGCGACCTATGTATTACCCACCATAGAGCAAGACGCTGACATTGCGATTACGCTGGCTTGGAATGCTGATATTGCTTCTAAAAACGGCATTTTTAATGCAGTTGTAGTCTACGATCTTGACCTGTGGTTATACCAAATAATTGATAATGAAGAAACACTCATCGCCTCGTCTTCAAGCAATACCGCGAATACAGAAAATATTTGGGCCTCACTAGAAGCCGGCGGCGATTATTTTTTTAGGGTTGATTCCACCAAGAATTTAGTCGCAATACTCTGGGACTATGCCATTGCGTGGCGTGTGACGAGCCAAGAGCTCTTAGATAACAGCGCTCCAAATAATCAGTTAAAAGGCTTCAATGTGGCGACAACAAGCGTGCCCTTGCCCTCAACAATAGTATTACTCTTAAGCTCGGTCTTTTTTTTATTTCTAAAGAAGATAATTAGACTGAATTAGTCCTTTAGAAAAGTACTCTACTAATAATTAATAAAATCCGAAGAACATCTATCAAAGGAAAAAAACTACTTGTTTTTTATAGTAAAATTAAAAATTTATGATGCTTAGCTATACCAAACCTGATGAAAATTGCTTGAATATTTGGACCTACTGGGAAAGCCTCCCTGATGAGGAAATGCCAGCCTACCTATCTCTATGTTTTGAAGCGCTTCAAAGAAAATCTCCAAATGCCGTCGTACATTTGGTATGTCCCGAAAATATAATGGAGTATTTACCTGAACTCATACCCGGCCTCGATAAGATCCGACTAATAGACAATAAAAAATCCTCCATACCACAAAAAGTAGACTATATAAGGATAAAGTTACTTCATGATTACGGCGGCTTATGGCTAGATATAGACTCAATATTACTGCATGACATTACTGAAAAAATTACTAGTTTACTTAAGCAATTTTCATTTGTTGGCATGCAAAAAAAAGCAAAAAATCCTCCCTATATAGTTAATAACTTTATGGCATCTGTTAAAGGCAGCGTCATCATAAAAAATTATCTTGATAATGCTACAATGCACATTCAACATAAAATCGATCAAAAAAGTCCTTTTGAATGGAATGAGATTGGCTCAGAATTATTAACGCCAATAATCGAAAATCATAGCGAGGAAGCTTACATTTTTGATGAAAAATTTATTCATCCTTTTGACTTTACTGAAAGTTGGTTACTCGAAAAAAAGTTACCCAAAAATAGAATTATTAATTTACTCTCAGAAAAGCTAACAAAAGAAACTCTCACGGTGATGCTTTACAATTCTCGCTTTAGCGATAAATTAAAGGGGCGTTCATCATCTGACATTCTTTATCAAAATGATTCTATTATAAACTTCCTACTGAGACACTCACTAGAAGTTAACACCATAGCAGATAGAAAAACAATTAAGGAAATTATCGACGACAAAACATCTGATCCGGTAGACATAATTATAAAAAATATTACTGCTAAAAATCACCACCTGCCATTAATCGAGAAAGACTTGCTTTACAGTGAAAAATATAATATTTTTTACGCATCATGCTCCAAAAATGCCTGCTCAAAAATAAAAACAATACTAGCGAGCCTAGAAAATAATACTAGCTATAACATACAATCCCCTCATAATAAAAAACTAACTGGATTAAAGGGGTTGACTGACCTTAGGCATGACCAAGCTTCAGACGTACTGACAGGTAGGGGAACTTTCCGATTCTGCTTCGTTAGAAATCCCTTTGATCGTGCTATATCATGCTTTCTTAATAGAATTAATAGCTTAGGGGTTGCGCCTTATGATAAGCCATATTTTTTAATGGGTGACTATCAAAGAAACACAACTAAAATACGGCATTGGCGCAAATCAATTGGAATAAACTACGACTTCAGTAGCCCTATCACCTTCTATGATTTTATTCATTTTATATGCCAGCAAGACCCATATGAAATGGATCGCCACTGGATGTTTCAAACGGACTGCCTTCACCCAGAGTTAATTGAATACGATTTTATAGGTCGGGTTGAAACCTTTGGAGCTGACATACAGGAATTACTTAATTATGTTGGATTAAACTATCCATATACTTCAATAACTGAAAAAGTTAATCCTTCAATGAGCTATAACCGGAAGTCTTATTTTAATGATGAATTAAAGTCTATTTTTGTTAAAACATATCTTAAAGACTTCACAGCATACAATTACAATACGGAGCTTTAAAAAGTCTACTAATCCTTATGCTCTTTTGTTGAAGCAACAATTAATCTAAAAACGCCCCAAGCGATAAATAAAAGAATCAGCCAAGTTGTAAACCAATAAAGCCTCATTGGATAAAGCGCCTCATCGGCTAAATGAGGCTCACTGGCTATGATTAAATGCTTAAGTTGCTTGGCTGCTTGAACTCTTGAAATTTCATAAGCAGACAGCGAACTCGTATACAAAGTCGTTGCTAACTCGACGTCCAAAATAAGAGATTGAAAATCTGCACTCAATTCATTTAGCTTATCATCACCGTTAGCCTCGCCTGTTACGCGCATTTTTTGAACGGCAATCTCTTTTCTCAAGGCCTCTGACTTACTCATTAATACTGATACTTGAGGAGATGATTTATTCAAATAACTTTCAGCTTGATAAATCTCTGCTTCGGTTTTGGCTAATTCATCCTCTAATGAAAAGATAATAGTAAATAATGACTCACCATCTGATTCTGGACTCACTAAGCCGTACTCATTTTGAAAGTCAATCAAAGCCTGCTTTGCTTCTTTCAATCGCTCTTGGCTTAATGTAATCTCGTCAAGCGAAAACTGCATCTCAAGCTGAGCGATCTTTTGACTGGATTCATTTATAAACTTCTCACTTAGTGAAAGTAATTTATCGGCTATTAGTTTTGAAAATTCAGCAGAGTAAGCCTCAACATGAAGTACTAAGAGGCCAGTATTTGCATCAGAACTAACGATGACATGATTACGATAAAATTTAAGAAAATCCTCAAATGATGAATTCGAAGACAAGCCAAAAATAAAATCGCGAGACCGACTAAAATGCTTTTTTAAACTCAATTCACTCTCTAGTGATGCCAATAAGTTTGGCGAAATTATATAAGCTTGAAGTAATTGCTCATCGCTTGATACTCCCCCGGCATCAAAACCTAAGCCTTCAAGAAGCCCCGTATTGAGCTGCGCTACACCGGTTTCTTTCACCATGATACTGGCCTCACTTACATATCGGTCAGGCGAAATGAATAGAAAATATAACGCCAAGAAGCCAGCAGGAATGAGAATGAATGCTGTAAATTGGCGACCTGCAACTGAATTTTTAAGCCATCCAATAGAGTGTTTCACTAATGAGCTAAAATTTTTTGGCAAGCTTAATGTCAATTTTTTCATATAATAAAAATACTCTAAATCTAGAATTATTTTGGCCGCAGTTATTATTTATTTAGTTGAACAACTTCTTTATAAAATTGCAAACCCTCTCGAGTGTCACTGAATAGCCGAACTTTTCCCTTATCTAATATTAGTAATTGGTTGCATTCTTGAATCAAGTCATTAACATTATGTGAGACCATGATATAATTTGAACAGTTTCTTTTTTCATGAAGTGCTTGCTGGCTCTTTTTTCTAAATCGAATATCCCCTACCGCAGTAATCTCATCAATTAAATATACATCGAAATCAAACGCCATACTAATACCAAATAACAATCGTGAACGCATTCCAGATGAGTAACTCTTCACAGGCATATTAAAATAATCGCCCAGCTCTGAAAAGTTAAGGATATAATCCAACCTTTCAGCCATTTGATCTAAATTATCACCATAAATCCGAGAAACGAATTCTGCATTTTCTCTCCCGGTCATTGAACCCTGTGTGCCACCAGCCAAACCTAGAGGCCATGATATTGATCCAGTTACATTTATCTGACCTTCGTTTGGATAATCAGTGCCTGCAATCATTCTTAGAAGGGTTGACTTACCAGAACCATTCAAGCCTAAAACACCGATATTACATTTTTCAGGCAACGCAAAACTTAGGTTCTTGAAGACATACTTTCTGCCCTTTGGAGTTGGATAATATTTACTAACATTATTTAACTCGATCATGACATTAACACGCGTGTTCGATTATTTCGGTAGAAAGCCAACCCCAAGAAAAAAACCGGTAAGGCCCATAAGAATAAATACAATATATTAGTTCCATCTGCAGGATAATCAGGAAACCACCCTGCTCTTAGCTGCTCAACTGCATGCAATAGTGGGTTCCATAATAAATATACATGGTAATCCTCCGGCATAGCCTGCAAAGGAAAAAAGATGCCGGATAAGAAATATAAAGGTCGCATCAACATATTAATTAGCTGAGCGGCTTCTGGATATCTAACTCCAATGACTGATGTTATGAAAGCTAAGCCTAATGAAAAAATAAACAATATTATTATCACAAGTAATATTAAAAGAGGTGCATGGGGAAATGTTTCAAAATCGAAGAACCAAGCTCCCATCCAAGTCAAAAATACCATAACTAAAAGAATTATTAATAGCTCTAAAAAAGCTCTTACTACGATAGCGTCTAATGGTTTTACTTGACGATATGCGAATAAACCTAAATTTGCTGTTATACTATTAATACCACCAGTAACTATTTTTTGAAATATGAAAAATGCCAAGATACCTACGCCAAAAAAGATAGGGAATGGAATGCCATAAAAATCACCACCATCTCGCAAAAAGGAAAAAAGTGTTGTTAATACCAGTATGTGGACTATTGGCTCAAGCATTGCCCAAAAAAAACCTAATCTATACCGGCCGAAACGAGTTTTAAGTTCTCGGATAAATAATGCAAGGAAAACCGCACGCTGTATTTGCCAACTATTTCGGAACTGCATGAGCACCTCTTTTAATCGGCATTAGATTTTGAGGACAACACCGGCGCTGAGGGCTAGTTGATAAATGATCTGGAACACATCTTTCGCATGCTGGAAAGATTTTACATCAACATCCGGTAATACCATAAGCTCATCACCGGCCTCAATAGACCAATTTGCATCATGAAGTAACCCACTTCTATCTTTTATCTTTATACTCGATCCATTGGCCTTTTTAAGGATGATTCGGGATTGTTTGGCGTTTTGAGAATAGCCTCCCGCTAGCGCAACATATTCATCTGGCACTAGTGACTCTTGGTATATAACCGCGTTGGGGAAAAGTACTTCACCACTAATATGTATCAGTTGACTTACCTTAGGAATAACAACAACATCACCATTTTCAAGAGTCACATCGCCAATTGGGAGTGAGTCATCAAGTATCACTTGTCCTTTTGGGCTAATTTTTTTAGCGCGCTCAATAAACTGTAATATTAAATTCGCTTCTGTAGAACGCAGGTTAGCCTCCTCTACAGTTTCACTTCTTGCAGACAAAACCTGAGATTGTAAAATTTCAAGCGTTGTCAACATGGTTTCACGTTGTTTTTTTGCTAGAGATGGGCGATAAAGCCGCGCGGCTGATAATTGTGATTGATCACTCATTTCTATGAGAGGCAATAAATCAGCAAGCTTAGCACCATAAGCCAACACATGCTGAGATTGACCTAAGTGTTCGCCCTGCACCTGAACAGCAATGGAGCCTTGGATTTTATCAGAGACCACATTCACGCTATCACCAGACATAAGATGAATTTCAGTAGCTAGCGCTTTTGCAATTTCGATATACTCAACTTGTTTGATTAATCCTTGATTGCGCTCAATCGCTAAGTGTGTTGCGCTAGGTAATGGTTGAACGATAGCCATTGCCTCATCAAGAGAAACTTGAGAAGAATTAAATTCAACTTGAAAAGGATTTTCGACCAAACCTGAAAAGCTAACCACATGTTGTCTAGAATTCACAACAATGACATCTCCCTCATAGAGTTGCCGATGCGACAAGTCACCCGTAAATAAAAAATCATAGAGGTTTACCTTACCGATAGTTCTTGCATCCCGCTTGAGCTCAACATCAAGATAACTACCCCGCAAAGGATCGACACCACCTGCCTTGTCTAAATAAGCCAGAATAGACTCAGAGGATAAGCCACTGTATAGCCCTGGGTTTACAACATTACCAGTTACAAACACTCTCACAGGCTGTGAGGCAACTAAATTGACATAAATGAAAACATCTTTTTTATAGATGCGACCGATCGCGGAAGATACCTTTTCATTAAGGTCACTGTTTAAAATACCTAGCACATTGATAGGGCCAACTTGAGGGAGAAAAATATTGCCTTGCATGTCTACTTCCTGCTGACCATTGGACTCGACAGCACCCCACATCTGAACTAGTAACTTATCACCAACCGCAATGCGGTAATTTGGATTAAATCCACTAAATGACTGATTAGCAAAACTTCCATTGAATAGGTTTTGTCCTAAGACAGTATTACTTTGATGTTCATTTTCAATAACAACATCTGCATCAATCAATGAGTTTTCGGCTAGCGCGTGGCCATTAATTAAAAGGATAGTCGTAACGATATTGGAGGCCACCTTAGGAAAAAAGGTTTTTATCTTAAGGAGAAACAAGTTCACCATGGAGAAATGTCCTTTAATAAAAATATAAAATTTATTATCCATCGAAATATCTTAATAAAGCAAGTATAGCCGTTTCTTGCAATACTTAAAATAAGTAAATTCAGGAGTTTAGAATAAGTGTTTTACACATCCAATAAATTACGCCAGAATTCAAAAGCCTTGTTAGGTTCAGCTAGCTCAAGAGCTGTTATTTGTGCCTTAACTGCCATTTCCTTAGCTAAATTAGGATTAGTTAAAAGCCAACTTAATGCTTCATACCATGCATCTTCATCATCCTCAACGAGCAAACCGTTCGCCTTATGATCAACAATGTCAGTAAAAGGAGCCCGGTTACTATAAACTCCAACACCCCCGGCTACCGTAATGTCTAAAAATTTATTCCAAGACCTTGCACTGTTAAATGGAGAATGCATCAAGGGTGACAATCCGATATGGATTGGAGAATTTGTTAAATATTTTTGATAAGCAGCCCAAGACTTTGGAGGGAAGTTTTTTATGATAGGAATCTGACTCAATGGTGAAGGCAAATGTTTACCCAGCATTAAAGATAAAGATAAA
>DDDX01000071.1:0-22910 GCA_002339085.1 Cellvibrionales bacterium UBA1969 | reverse complement strand
TAAAGATAAAGATAAATCATTAACTCTAACATGGTTCGAAACTCTTACAAGTGCAGGTGCAATGGCTCTTAGATCATCAACATGTGCACGGGTACCCAAAAAAGCCATGTCACTAATACCGCTATCAAAATGATCTAATTCTGGTAAGCTGTTACATAGTACTGGGGTTAGTAAGTGTACTGAGGAATGCATCGGGAAAAACTTTTCTAACAAATATTGACTCGAAACCACAATATTATCTGCCAAGGAAAAAATACGCGGCTGCTGCTCAATTACGATTCTATTTAATTTTTCACGATAGCTTTTTGGAAGTCCAGGTGTGGCAACTGCAGCTGATAAGTCATCATCAATCAGATAATTGATTGATGCAAATGATGATTGATAACGCTCTAAAAAATTAAGCCAATTAGAGTTTAATGACCGACATATAATGATGTGGGCTCCTGCGAAACGCTTTGTATTCAGTCGTCTAAAATACGAAAGCGGACTCCCTGCATTTATTCTATATGAATCTATACCCAACCTAGTTAATAATTTCGGGGCAGCTGATTGAATATAATAAATATCTTCGCTTGGCCTTGCGCCGTCACTTAGAATAATGGAAAAAGGCGATTCAATCATCATTAATTTTTTATTAGAGAATACGCATTTAGCATAAAGAAAAATCCTCATGAATAAGCGTCAGTTGCTTATTATATGCAGGATCTGCTTCAAGCTCTTTAAACCATGTAACGCGCATATAATGAGCCTCTTTTAATGCCCGATGGCGCTTCATTAATGTATTATCCTCGCCCCTAGAGACCGATTCATGATGGTATAACTCTGCGTATGGAGTCCACAGGTTTCTATAACCCGCCGCCAGGACTTTTAGACAAAAGTCCACATCATTAAAAGCAACAGCTAAATCAGTCTCGTTTAGACCTCCTACCTCGTTGAATATCTCTTTTCTTACCACCAAACAGGCGCCAGTCACTGCAGAGAGATTTTGGACTAGCTTCAAGCGAGAGAAATAGCCATTATCATGTCGGCTGAAATATTTATGGCTATGTCCTGCAACGCCACCAATACCTAAAATTACGCCTGCATGCTGAATCGTCTCATTGGGATAATACAGTTTTGCACCTACGCAACCTATCTCATTCCGGCATGCGTGCGAGACCATCTCGGAAAGCCATTCATCATTGATCACTTCTACATCATCATTTAAGAGGGCTATAATTGAACCACTAGCTAGCTTCACACCAAAATTATTAATAGCAGAATAATTAAACGGTTTATCCCAATTATATATTTTAATACGTGAGTCAACCTCCCACTTTCTAAAAAGAGCCAATGTCTCTATGCACCGAGATTGATTATTTAAAATAATAAGTTCATAGTTACTATAACTAGTGAGGGATAAGATAGAATCAACACATCGCCGTAGAATATCATGTCCATCACGAGTTGGTATAAGAATCGAAACTAAGGGTAAAGATGAAGGCAGTCGCCATTCAGAACGATACGTATTCGGCACTAGACCAGCAACCACCTTCGCTAGCGATCGATTATTATAGTGCCAGTTTTCAACAGCTCTAATGCCTGCCTTAGTAGTATATTTTTTTTCGTTTGGCGAGATTGCTGTTGAGCCATCAACAGCACGCCAATGGTATAGGATACGAGGTATATGGACTATTTGGCTGTAGTCAAGTAAATAGGTAATTCGCAAAAATAAATCATGGTCTTGAGCGCCCTCAAGACCTTCCCGAAAGCCCCCGACTGATTTAACTATTGATGTTTTTATTAGAGTAAAATGACAAATATAATTTTGAGAAAGCAGAAGCTCAGGATTCCAATCTGGTTTAAAATGGGGGTCAAAACGCTGGCCTTCCTGATCAATTTTATCTTCATCACAATAAAAAAAATTTGCTGACCGGTTCGTATTTATGGCGGAAACAAAGTAGGTAAGTGCTTGGCTTGATAAACAATCGTCATGATCTAAAAAAGCGACAAAATCTCCATCTGCAAGAGATAAGGCAGAATTTGTCGCCGCAGATATATGGCCATTTTTTTTTCTAAAAGTTACGGAAATTCGACTATCTTTTTCTTCATATCCCTGAATTAGCGCATGAACTGAGGGGTCAGTCGATGCATCATCAGCAATACAAAGTTGCCAGTTACAATAAGATTGACTTAACACAGACTCAATGCATTCTCGCAAATATTTAATAGGCGTATTATATATAGGCAATAAAATGGAAATAAGCGGTTGATACTCTAATGAAACGCTTAAGCACTCAGTGGTATCATGATTATTATCCTCAAGCCAATCTCTATAAGAGCGATGGACTACCCTTTTAATAAAGGTTTCATTATAGCGTTTCCAAGCTAACTGACGCCAAGCCCATCGAGACGATTCATTTATTAAGGTCGATTTGAGCTCGCTTAACATTAAGTGTCTATATCGATAATGCATGTTGGTGATCCGCTGGGAAATCCGCCTTCTTGCCATAGGAGGTAACATCCACGAAAACCTAAAATGCTTAATGTCCACAGATCCATCGTCAAAAGCTGGCTGAAATTTAACACCCTTCAAGCCTTTTGGAACATAGCATAAACGCTTAGAAATTCCCCCATTTTTAATTGGAATGAAAAAATCAGGGGCATCGGAATAACCAGATCCTTTGTCAAAATAAAAATGAATTCCCTCTTTAGAGTCAGAGAAATTTATTCCTATTTCAACAATATTCCATCCTGAGCGTGGCAGTCGCCCTCTCACTAAAAAAAAACTTGGCTCTTTGTTTGACGCGACATCAGCACCCTTTTCATCATAAAACTCAGATATCGTTATTTTTTTAAACTGAGGGCTAAAACTACCCATTAAGAATTTTAACGATATTTTAATTCGAGTAAGGATAGTCAAACTAACACCTTTAGATACTGATTATTATGACTATTAAAGATTTAATGTTGTTGCCCTGTAAGGAGAGTTCACTATTAATTGGTTTGTTGATCTCACCCTACAAGAAACAAGGTCATCCTCTTTAAGGTCTTCGGCGAGATAGCTAAAGCCTACGTAGCCTCCTCGAATACTAGAAATACCCTTAAGATGATGTCTAATCTCATTTGCATTAACGATAGCTACTGATTGGTCATTAATTAGAATCTCCACTTCAACGGGATCATCATTGACAACCGGCAATACTGAACCTTGTATTACTTTCTTCTTTATAGAATCCAGCATGCCCCGATAAAATGGTCTGCCTAAAGACTGTGCATTCATTCTTAATTTAAATTGCTCATTAACTGCCGCGTAAAGGTTAATATCATCGAGGTTTAATTTCTCTATAGCTTTCCTCTCTTCACATAGGTTAACCTCTTGGATATTCGCATTATCCGGTCTCACATTAGTATTAATCACCTCTAACTGCAAACCAAAATGCTTGTTCATATATTCTATTGTTTCATCATACGCCTCGGTTATGCCTACAAGCGCCATTAAAGGCCATATTTTCTTGTTAAGAAGTTTGGACTGTCTATTAACAAATCTTTCTTCATGATAAAACTCAGTAAAGCTCCCTTGGTAATTATGATGGATTTTGAAGTGATAATACTCTGATAAAACTCTTTCAACAGGATCACGAACAATAGAAACCATTGAATCTAGACCAAATAAACTAAGGTACTTATTCGCAGCAAAATGACCCGCAAGTACTCCGCCATGACTTTCTTTTAATGTCTTATAGAGCCCCCAATGATCGCCCTCTTGATAGATAAACTCATTGACAACTGATGAGGTAACCTCAGAGCTTACGCCATAATCGTAAAAACATCGATTTTGATCGAAATATTTAGCAAAAGCCCAACGAAGACTGGTTCCGGCGGTTTTAGGTATGTGGGTGAATACAATCAACTATGATTCCCTAAGAATTAAATTGCGACTTATATATTTTGATTTTTAGGACACAGCTCTCGATAAAGCCAACAAAGTAACCTAATTGAGTCTTTTGACAAATGCCAATCTTCAGAGGGTAACTGATATATTAATGAATCTTGATTAAAATATGATGCGGAGTTTACAAAATATTTTTTAAACTTTGAATGAAAATTTTTCTCAAAGAAATCTATTGTAAACGAATCAGATAAAGTAAAAGGCTCTAAGGAATTATTGAGTATTTCTCTTAACTCATAATATTCACAGTTTATCTTTGGCTGACTCAAGAATAGAAGATATTTATCCCTTAATTCATGTCTTGGTGCTATACCCTGCCTTATTGATAACATGTTGAGTGTCCGAAGTATCTCGACATCTATAAAAGATAGTGACTGATTAACTTTTTTTTCATAAATTGAATAATCATGAGGATTCTCACCTAAAACTTTTAAAAACTCTGTCATAATTCCATATTTCTGCTTCATAGCAGAATGAAAATCAATTATTGAGATTGAATCACTCCCAAAGACAGACTCATATTTTTCAATAATTTGACCCCCATTAAGCACATTACTATTAAAAGGTCTCATCAAATTTTCTGACAAGTAGTATCGCCAAGAATAAGTTTCTCCATGCTTTATGTTTTCTTGCCAAGTTGATAAGAGAAGTTCTTTAGCGCTTCTCTTATAATAGATAATCCTTGGTGAATTAAAGTCAAAACTTGAGTATAATTTTTTTATTTGGCTAAGAGAAATTGAATCGAAGTTTTCACTCGATATAATTAAATCGCCGATAGTTTTTTGTGTTCTTTTTATTATCCCCTGGAATAGATCATCATTGTTGTGACGTAAACTATCTGCTAACTTATGGTGTCCCCAGTCTCCTTGGTCGGGCATTTCAAAGTAAGTCTTTTCGTTCTTAGCCAATATATCTTTATTATTAAACAATGTTTTTTGAATAAAGGTGGAAGCCGTCTTATGCGGACCAATGTGAAGGAAAAAATCAGAAGACATATTTCACCAATAATTAGCAATATCTAAAAATTATTTTATATCAATCGCAGCAAAGATTTTCTCCATTGCCATCTTACCTTTTTCAAATGAAAATCGATCCCTTGCTAAAAAGTTAGCGTTGTCTGATAGTTTCATCCATAAATCGAAGTCATCATAGCAGCGACTAATTTGCTCAACCCAATCACTAGGTGAATCAGCAAACAATGCGCTTAATCCATGAGTTAAGCCTGTCCCCTCACCCGCTATATCGGTAAGCACAGAGGGCGTTCCATAAGCCATCGCTTCAAGTACTTTACCTTTAATGCCAGCACCCGACAGTAAAGGGGAAACAAATATTCGGTGCTGATGAAAAACCTCATCTAAATGCTCAGCATAACCGATCACATTTATATTATCGCAGGCATAAGACTCAAAACTATCGGGCATAGCACTTCCATAAATTGACAAGACGATATCAGGGCGTACCTTACCAAGAAGCGGCATCACTTCATACACTAAAAAATCAACCGCTTCAACATTAGGTTTATGATTATAGCCGCCTAAAAAAGCAATCCCTTTACGCTTATTAAAACTCATACCACGGCCTTTTGGACTGAGCACCCATGGAGTTAGGTGGAGCTTATTAACCTCGGCGATATGTGATGTAATGACCGCATGTTCAACTTTATTATAACAAAGTATTGCATCCACCTGCTGACACACAGCCAACTCACGAACCCTAGTTTCAATAGATTGAGCAAGGGCTTGCTCATTGTCGTCATCATTTAAAGCCGCTCGCATTTCTCTTAGAAAATGTAAATCCGCATTATTAAATAGAATTTTAGCGTCTGTATTAGATCGTATGGAATCAATATATTTCTCGGCAATTGAAAATCGAGTTATATAAATGGCATCAAATTCTAGCAAACGCTTTTCCAATACGTCATAAACTGATGTATAAAACGGCGAATACAAAACCTCCACGCCCATTTTTTGTAATGCGACAGTATGCTTACCAAAATGTGCCATATTTTCAGGAACAAAAGTAATTTTATATCCTAGAGCCATCATTAATTGCATTTCAACAACGGCCGCATAACTACCAGCATCCTTGCTAGGTACAGGACTTGCGTAATCAATAACTAGAATACGCTTATCAATACCCCTGTCTTTGTCAATTAGCATGTTATCTAAAGAAGGCTGATCGCTCCCAATAAAAAAAGACGACCATTTTTCAATGAAGGTTGATTGATTCACTTCCTGAAACTTTTTAAATCCCGATAATGCGTCAGTGCCATGACTTTTTCCCTCAAAATGTTGCACAATCGAATGACTAGCCAATAGTATTTTGTAGCCTTTTTCTCTCACTTTATAGGCTAAGTCAGTGTCCTCATAATAGCATGGAGAAAATTCTTGACTAAAGCCTTCAAGTTCCCGCCATAATTTGGCTCTTATAGCCATAGCAGCACCAGTAACGTAGTCAACTTGTCGGGTATACGAGAACTCAGGGCGGTAAGGGTTTGCGCCTCGCCCTACGTTCCATGGCTCACCATTTGCCCAGACCAAACCGCCCGCCTCTTGTAGCGAACCATCTTCATTAAGTAGTTTTGAACCCACTAAGCCAACTTTTTCGTCAGACTCTAAATAAGTCAACATCTCATCGAGCCAAAAGGAAGTCACCTCAGTGTCATTATTTAAAAATACCAGATATTCGCCTTTGGCTTTTTTCGCCGCTAAATTGCAATTCCTTAAAAAGCGAATATTCTTAGCGCTACGTGATACAACTAAATTTTTAATAATGGTTTCTGCTAACTCAGTTTCGTCACTTGAACAATCATCTGCCAATATCACCTCATAGGACGTATGATTAAATGCCAAGGCAATAGATGCAATACAATGATAAGTCATTGAAAATTGATTATAAGCAGGAATAATAATCGATACTTTTGGCTCAGACCAAGCTGGTAGCGTTAAGGGCTTAAATAATTTTCTTTCAAGGAAACCCTCTACCAAAATAGTATGGGCCTGATTGACTTGTTGGGCTGATAACGCGGTCGTACCATCTATGATAGCTTGCAACTGGTACTGCAATGACTCATATCGAAACCCAGCTAAATCGGGCATAGACAAGAAGCCTGGTGTTTTTGCGCTGTCTCTCAAGTATTGCCAGGGTGTACGAATCGGTTTTACAGCAAGAAATTCACTGGCCAAAATATCAGGCGAATTTTTAAAGCCAACTTTATACAACTCGAAATTGCCATTTTGCAAATGCACAGGCACAGGCAAATCTAATTCAAAAAAATTATCCTGCGTTTCAATTTGCCTCTCATATAATGGCTGATCTTGATGATATAATACTAAAGTCTGTGAACCTATTGTATTATCTGATGCAATTGACAGCCGCAGATGTCCATCCTTCAAATTAGTTAGTTCGCTGCTGAAAGTTGAGGTTTGCGGGGCTAAAAAGAATTCGGGATGAGCAATGATCTCCATGGTCTCAGCATGCCTCAAGGTTACTCCATAAGGCTCGTCATGAAGGCCAGTGGTCTCGCAATCAATCTGAAAGCCATGAAAGCCCTTGTGAATACCCGCATTTTGTAAATCTTCTCTATAAATAGAAGCGAAACCTTGTCCTACAACATGGTTGTTAACTAAAACCTGAATAGGAATAGACTTAGATGAAGCTTTAAAGCATGCCCAACCATTTATCACAAGAGCTGAAAAAGAATCTATGTTACCTATTAATACAGGTGTAGTTTTTTTTTTAAAAATTTTAAACTTTTTCAAAACGGGTGCCTTCTAGGTTTTTGAAAGAATGAAGGTCATACCTGAAACATTGAACCTCTCACTTCTTGAATGTCCTCATTACTGTGCTTAACAAGCTTGTGGGATATCTATAATTTTATTTCAAAATCCTTATAGTTATTATTAAACCAAAGGATATTTTTTTCTTGACTCAATCTTATTAAATTTTTATCTTCTTCGTCGATAAATACCTCTCTGCCCACATGTACTTTTGAACCAAGATTTATGCTTGTGACATCAATCTCAGTATTTAAAAATTCTGCGACATGTTTGACTATCTCGACGGGGGCGCTATATATATCTGCTAGGAGAATAAACAGGCATTTATCCTCACCAAAAACTTTAGACCAAGCGCTTATGATCTTTTCATAATTGCCTCTTTCAGTAAGATCCCAATCATTTACGGCGTTTGATATAAAGGTTTTAATTTCTTTTGGGTCACTATCATCACCTAAGCCTTTTTGCAGCATCCTCATCTTTATATTAGAAAGAGCCCTGCTGTAGGGTTCCCTTATTATGAAAATAATTTTCAAATTAGGATAACTATTTTTAATTTCTGTAACATGTTTTGCTGATAAAAGAGAGTATTCCGGAGTAATCTCGCCACAAACCATTTTATTAGCATATGAAAAAATATGTTCATACCAGTCATAACTGATTTTTTCGAACCCTATATGACGAACTAGATCCAACCAAACTTCCTTCTTACCTGCATTATTTTTTAATATTATCTCTGCATTGCTTTTTCGGTGCTCATTTGTCCAAGTAAAACTGCTAGGCATAAACAATTCATTAAAAAACTGGAGTTCTTTAATTGGAGGAAGCCAAACGGATTCACTGGCTCTAAGAACATTATCTAACCAAGTAGTCCCCGATTTTTGCGCCCCGATACATAAAAAATCTGGCCCTGACATTTACCTTCCTAATTCAATATATTATGTCGATTTAAATTAAAGCTTTTAAACCTTTCCCAGAGATCAAAAAACCGCTCATCATAATAGTTTCTAGTAGTGTATTTGAATTCACTAAAGTCAAAAATCATTGGTTGATTTAGATCAATCACCTGCAAATTATACTTAAGTGCAATATCAACCATGAGCTGCTCAACTACATTTAAATTTTGCGGCAGTCGCCCTAAGATTATACGGTATGGCAACCCATTTTTTTTAATAAACCTCTCAAGCTCTTCAATACTCTCTAAGTCTAAATAATTTATTTCACTCAAAGCCGCAACATTAGCCAAAAGAACTTTTTGTGCGCTGGATAAATCACCACCGATAACCCAGATTTCGTCTTTTAATTTCATTGAAGCCTGATTGAGCATGGGGGGGTTGATGTGGCCAAGCATCGGCAGGTAATTTGGGTCATTTATATCAGAATAGTATCGCGGCACGTTAACATTAGACGCCACATCATCGGGTAATGCTCGAAAACTAACGCAGCTGAATGAACCAATTTTTAAATCAGGTGGCAAATCCCAACACAAATTAATTATTAGGTCTGGCTCTGTACGCACAATCAATTGATTTAATTTTTCCACGGTCAACATGCGGACATCACTATTGAAGATGCCAAATGCTTCAGATTTACCTAATTTTACTTTAATTATGTGAGGATAACTCCAGCTAATCCAATCTAGACGAGATTTTACCAGCCAGTGCATGAGTGATTGTTCATCACCGTATTCAGGCGGCAAAATAGCCACCACTTGCTTACGACTAAAAATCGTACCGACTAATGAATCGAAAGTTTGAGTGATTTGCTTACTAATTATGTCATAAGCTTTAATAGATGCATTTTGCATAAATACTAATTCATTTTTTTCAAATGCAATCTCACACATAGCAAGTGCCATGTCCTCAAAGCTTTTACACTCGTGATACTTATGTTGAGCAGGAAAGCCCTCCATTGCATGTTGGTGAGAGATAACAGGCTTTAAATGCGAAAAAGCCTCTGCCACTTTAATTTTTAAGCCGGTTGAGAACTCCATAGGAATTACAGCACAATGGAGATTGTCATAAAATTCATCTATAGACTCCAAATATCCTAATTTTTTGATGAAAGGTGAATCAATATTATCAAGCATGGAGCAAATAGAGCCCGCGATGAAAAATTGTAGTGGCGGCATATATTTTTCAAAAACTGGCTCAGCTTCTTCGATAAAACGGGTCAAATTAACACGATTAATATTATTGTTAGCGCTCACAAAACCAAAATGAACAATTGTATTACTCACAGGCTGAGGTGACTGACGCGATTGATCAATATGCAAGAGCGTCTCTACCTTGGCCTTTGTGCCTAAACTTTCAAAAAAAACTTGCTCATCCTCTTTAATGGCCCACACGATATCTGCTCGATTTAAAGCAATTAACTCTTGCTCTTCAGTGGTATGAAAAAATTCTTTATGTATATTATTAGACTCTAATAAATGCCGGCGACCACTGAAAACATCATGAGTGTCAAGTAATTTTAAAGTTTTACTGGGGGCGACCTCCAACGCCATACTTAACCACGTATAGTTTACAATTAGAAGATCATATTCACGCGCCTGGAACGTTTTACTCAAATGATTTTGCAAAGCCTCATCCCACCATTCATCAATTAGGTGATCTTTGCCAGATTGAGGCCACTGATGAACCGCCGAATTGGACTTCATCACATGATCAACGATATCCCACTGCTCGTTCATTTTTTGCCTGGACACAATAGGAATATGATTATTCCAATCCATCTCACTAACATAATGAACGAAATGCACCTCAAATCCACGCTGTTTTAGTTCATTGCAGACTGAAAAAATACGCTTGCGATTGCCATAATTCAATGGCCAGGTAGGCGTGGGAGATACGATTAAGGCTCGTAAGATTGTCTCATTTGACATCCTCTAAGCCTCCAAAACCAGATAAATTCATCACAGTTAAGCCATATATAGCAGAAAGCTGCCAATTAAATATTCCAGGGTCGTCCGTCTTGAAATAAAAACCTTGCAAATTACGCTGTACGGGCGGCAGACTCAACAAATAATTTTTAATATTTTCACGAAATGCAGGCACTTGTGACTCAAGGTCTGATGGGGTCATCATAAAGTCCGATACTGCCTGCCATGCAGAGCGGCGGCGGAACCAATCTCTTGACAGCCGCTTTTCTTCAACTAAATGATCGACAGCAGCTTCTGGGTTATAAACCGAAAGAAATCCACACGCCGTAATTTCCTCAATCACAGCATTTTCTTCATTAGACAGCAAAACCTGTCCCCCGCCCTTACGACCAAGATTAGTGGGGAAACCGCCACTTGCGGCAAGTGCTGAGCGAGAAAAAGAAATATTTGCACCCGCAAACCATTCGTCATGACCTGCAATACGCAGATACCCCCCCCAATCAACTACTGAAACACTGCCTAGCAACTTATCGCCCAACCAAGGTGGCCGCTTTACTTCCCATATAGGGCTGATCTTACCGCCAACTATGCCAACATTATCAAATTCGGAAAAACCTTTTATCACCTGATTCAATAAGTCGCTGGAGGCGATCGCATCATCATCTAAATACGTAATATACGGAGTTGAGGTAAGCCTGAAAGCAACATTGCGCGCGTTAGATAAGCCAGCAGTCTTTTCAAAGATATAATGTAAATTAGCAATTTTTTTATATCTTTCGGCAAAAATACGCCCCTCACCCAGCTCGGCATTGGGAGTATTGTCTATGATCCATATTTCATATTTATCAATCGATAAAGTTTGCGATAAACAGCTCTCTATTGCGGCTTCTAATAAGGCATAACGATTATAAGTACAAATAACAACCGCAATATCTGGCATTACATAACCTCTAATTGATGAAAAGCTACACCTAGCCTTCGATTATCTGAGGAAGAGGTATCCACATCAGCCGGTGAAAACAGATAAGGCACAAACAAGCTTATCAATGTATCTTGAACACGATCAACCACCGGTAAAGTAGCAATAAGTTCAAACATATTGTCTTGTTGTTCAATTTCATAGGTAATCAATTGACCATCGATATACAATTTTATTGAAGTAATTACTTGGGGCTTTATAGCAGCGGCAATTTTAAGCCGCATAATACGTTCAGAACTTCGATCGACTGGGACATGAAAATTATTTATCCGATCTGGGCCAGTCCAACGAATATGACCGACTCCACCATAAGCTTCGGCCTCATAGAAATTCTCGCCTGGTGGTACCAAATCACCGGCATTAATTAATACGTACGGCAACTTTGATCGACTCATCAAAAGAACTTCCGGCAAACTGAAGAAAAGTTCAGAATGTTCAAGTTGTGCTTGCATCAACTCAATCTTTGTTTGGTATTTGTCAGCTAACGCATAAAGCTCAGAAAGCTTTTCAACAAGGTAAGGAATAACAGCCGCTGCATCCTTATTCTTTAGGTCATTGATCTCATTAAGGATAGATTCATAGATAAGTTTCTGATCTGGCATAATAAATTCCTTTTTTAAATTATCATTATACATCAACTCTTTTTAGTTTTTTTCCAAATCTCTAAATAATTAAACAGCCTTCGCAGGGGCTCCATTTAAGTTGAAAAATATAATAAAAACAGGAAGCTCCATTTTTAGAAAGTTAACAATATCAATGGTTTGAAATAAAAACTCGATTAATGGCGTTTAAAAATCATTTTTTTACAAAAAAACCTTGACGAACATCACGAAATCTCGGTATTATTTGAACAATATTCGAACAAAGTGAAATCTCCCCTGATTTCTTTACTTATAAATAATAATGTTATTTTGACAGGGGGACAGCTATGTTCACTAATTCTTCAAAACTTGTTCCATTTCTTGCTCTTCTAATCAGCACTTCCACCAACGCTGCCCTTTTCGACAGAGGGAGTGGCTTTATTTATGACAACACGTTAGATATCACTTGGCTACAAGATGCAAACTATGCATCAACTAGTGCCTATGATGGCGATGGTAAAATGACAAAGGCTGAAGCACAGACTTGGGTAAATAATTTATCCTTCGGCGATGCAAGTGAATGGCGACTACCAAGTGCTGGAGAAGCAACGCCAGGTTTTAATCAAACAAGCTCTGAAATTGGTAGCCTTTTTTATGACTCTCTTGGCAATGTGTCAAATAGCGGACAATTTCTAAACACTTTTCAAGATAATAACCTGAATATTCCACAATCTTTCCTCAATACAGAATTAGGACTTTACTGGCTAGATGAAGATTATGATTTGGCAGCGACCAGATCATGGGCTATGTGGACAAGTGGCTATACTGGAAACCAAGTCGTGAGTGCTTATGGTTATGCATGGGCAGTGCATGATGGTGATATTGCTAACAATAATGCAGATATAAACAATGTGCCAATTCCCGCATCGGCTTTCTTATTCGGCTCAGCCTTGCTCGGCTTAATGGTCACGCGCCGCCAAGCTATTCAATAATTTTTCTACTGAGCGAAAGCCGTTCCGCCTTAAGTTTATCGGCTTGAATCGGCAACATTCCACTCCATTTCGGCAATAAAAATAAGTTGACCTGGCAGGGTCCTTTCACATTGTTTAATTCATCTTCACCTGCCATCTCTTTTCATAGGTTGATGGCATTTAAATCTCAACAATCTATTATAACCAACGAGGTTGTTGACTAACAAAATTACTGCCACCAGTTCTGATTCTGTAAATACCACTCGACCGTCTTTTTAATACCGGTTTCAAAACTCTCTTGCGGCACGAAGCCTATCTCACGCCGGGATTTAGCGGCATCAATCGCGTAGCGACGATCGTGACCAGAACGATCGGTAACATATTGAATTAAACGCTCGCTATTTCCTTCTATAGCTTTTAGCGCTTGCGGGTACTTTTGAGCCAAGGGAGGCTTATTTTGAAAAGCATCATTAAGCAGGCTGCAAATTAATTTTACAATATCAATATTTGCCCATTCATTATGACCGCCAATGTTATAACACTCACCTACTTTACCTTGCTGAATAATACGATCAATCCCGCGAGCGTGATCTTCAACATACAGCCAGTCACGTATTTGCTGACCATCGCCATACATTGGTAGTATTTGGTTTACTAAAACATTTGTGATAATCAGCGGGATTAACTTTTCAGGAAAGTGATAAGGGCCATAGTTATTCGAACAATTACTGGTGGTGACAGCTAGACCATAGGTGTGGTGATACGCCCGAACAAGATGATCAGAGGCTGCTTTACTTGCAGCATAAGGTGAATTAGGCGCATATGCCGTTGTCTCTGAAAAAGCCGGATCAGCAGGTCCTAAGGTACCGTAAACCTCATCGGTAGAGACATGATGAAAGCGATGATCAACCGGCGGCTGATTATTAGCGCGTGTTTCATCAAGCCATACCGTTTTTGCTGCCTTTAACAGGCTATGGGTGCCAATAATATTGGTCTCTAAAAAGGCATCGGGGCCAGTGATGGAACGGTCGACATGGCTTTCAGCGGCAAAATGTACCAAAGTGTCAATGCGATGGTCACGCAGCAATTGCTCGACCAAAGCGGTATTATTAATATCACCCTGACAAAAATGAAACTGCGAATTTTCTTCACAACTACTTAGACTCGCTCGATTACCGGCATAAGTTAAAGCATCGAGCACCACGACCGTATCCTTCGGGTAGGTAGCCAACCAGTAATGGACAAAGTTAGCGCCAATAAAACCAGCGCCGCCGGTTACTAATAAATGCCGCATTTAACCTCTCTCCGTTATTTATTGCTGATGCATTCACTATCTTTGAGCGTTTGCGCCGTCTCTACCAGTAATTTGTTCAACTCTTCTGCGAGCACCACTCTCCAGTCACGCATCACTAAGCCTGTATCGGCCTGCAAACGACTGTGATCTAAGACGCTGTAGGACGGGCGCTGCGCTGGCGCTGGATATTCAGTGGTCTTAATCGGTCTAATGGTGACTGACTTGTTTGCGGGTAATAAGCCCAATGCTTGAGCCTGTTCATAAATCGCCACGGCGAAATCATACCAACTGCCTTGTCCAGCATCGGTACAATGGTAAATGCCTTGCGCCTGAGTATTGTCTATGAGCGCAAAGATCGTTTGGGCTAACGTTGGCGTACTAGTTGGCGTGCCTATTTGGTCAACGACCACGCTCAATTCATCACGCTCAGCCATTAAACGCAGCATGGTCTTCATAAAGTTGTTGCCATGACAACTGTAAACCCAAGCTGTGCGTAAAATTATCGCCGCTGGCATGAGAGCTTGCACCCTTTGTTCGCCCGCCGCCTTGCTCGCACCGTAAACTCCTAATGGATCAATTACATCCGATGGCTGATAGGGCTGCGACTGCTGACCATTGAAAACGAAATCGGTTGAGACATGAAGTAAGCGCGTATCATTGGAAAGGCAGGCACGGGCAATATTCTCAACACCAAGCGCATTTACTGCATAAGCTTGTTCAGCATCGGATTCAGCCTGATCAACCGCCGTATATGCCGCCGCATTAATAACCACATCGGGCGAAAAGTCTGTCACTGCCGTAAGTACGTCTGTCGCATTACGAATATCACATTGCGCACGATCGAGGGCTTGCAGGGTAATCGCCGCTGATGCATCAAGCTGTAATTGCTTGGACAGCTGACCATGTTTGCCGGTTACAAGGACTCTCACGGCCAATAAACTCCTATCCAGAACACCTTAATGTTAGCGATGAATTGTTTCATCCTGCTTTTTCTTGTTCCTTATCACTCGATCAAGGCAGATCAAAAACTGCAGCATCGCACAAAAAATCGCCTTGCTGATCTTTATCGGATAACTGTGGTAACTGGCTATTGATTAACGGCCAATCAATCGCCAACTCAGGATCGTCCCATCGCAGTGAGCGCTCATAGGCAGGCGCGTAATAATCCGTGCATTTATAACTAAACTCTGCATACTCACTAGTTACATAAAACCCATGCGCAAAACCCTCTGGCACCCAAAATTGCCGCTTGTTGTCGACAGATAGCACAACCGAGACGACGTGGCCAAAGGTCGGTGAGTAACGGCGAAGATCGACCGCCACATCAAACACCTCACCAGCCGTAACACGAACCAGTTTACCCTGTGTCGATTGGGTCTGATAATGCAACCCACGCAAGATACCCTGTTCTGACTTGCTGTGGTTTTCTTGCAGAAAATGAGTTTCACCACATTGCTGGTCAAAAAAATCTTGGCGAAAGGTTTCCATAACAAAACCCCGCTCATCACTGAATACCTGCGGTTCAAAAATCTTTACCTCAGGAATCGCTGTTTTAATTACTTCCATAAGACAACTCACTGATAAAGGATGAGAATCATTTTTCGTTTAATATGTTCAACAAATACTGGCCATAACCACTTTTTATCAGCGGTTGTGCCTGCTGTTCCAGTTCTTCCGCTGAAATAAACCCCTGTCGAAAAGCGACTTCTTCAGGACAAGCAATCTTCAAACCCTGCCTCTTTTCAATCGTTTGCACGAACTGCGCCGCCTCTAGTAAATGATCGTGCGTACCTGTATCTAGCCAAGCACTGCCTCGACCCATTAACTGAATCTGTAACTGATCTTGCTCTAAGTACATCTGATTAAGTGCCGTAATTTCTAGCTCACCGCGTTGACTGGGTTTTATCTCACGGGCGATATCACAAACCTGCTGATCATAAAAATACAGGCCAGTCACTGCGTAGCTAGATTTTGGGTCTAAGGGCTTTTCTTCAATATTAACCAGTTTACCTTGCGAGTTAAATTCAGCCACCCCGTAAGCGCTGGGGTTGGCCACATGATAACCAAATACCGTCGCACCCTGTGATTGTTCATTGGCCTGTTGCAGTAATTGACTAAAGCGGTCAGCGTAGAAAATATTATCACCCAAGACTAATACGCTGTCTTGGCCATCGATATGCGAATCACCAATAATAAACGCTTGCGCCAGACCATCGGGCGATACTTGCACCGCATAAGTTAAATTAATGCCCCACTGCGAACCATCAGACAGTAAACGTTGAAACTGCCACTGGTCATCAGGAGTTGTGATAATAAGAATATCTTGAATACCCGCCAACATCAGGGTGGTTAATGGGTAGTAAATCATGGGTTTGTCATAAACCGCCATGAGTTGTTTGCTTACCCCTTGCGTTAACGGGTAGAGGCGAGTACCCGTACCGCCGGCCAGAATTATGCCTTTGCGCTTATTTCTCCTTCTCTGAGGGGGCACTTCGTCACTCCATCATTAATTAACTAATGCTAAAATACAAAAAAATGAGTTCTTTAATGCTTTGTATAGCTTAAAATATATCATAACGATTTTCAGCGAAAAAAGATAATATGCCTTGATTACTCTTCATCTGCTGTGTCGTATAATAAAAACTTAAAAAAAAACCGCGCATGAAGCGCGGTTTTTTTGTTAAACACTTACAAAAAATCCATCAGGCATTACCTTCAGCTTCAGGCCCATCATCTTTTACAGGTACTTGGACAGGTAGCTCTTGACTGAGTTCATTCGCTAACTCTTGCGTTAAGGCTTCTGTTTCGGCGTCTTGCACTGAAGTCTCACCGCCCGCTTCTTGAGTTAAGGCTTGTTGCAGCTCAGCCTCAATCTCATCGGTACTCTTGGTAACAAACTCATCAACATCACCAGCTTCACGCGCTTTTTTGCGATCACTGTGATACGACAAGCCAGTACCCGCCGGAATCAAACGCCCCACTACAACGTTTTCTTTCAAGCCGCGCAAATAGTCACGCTTACCAGTGACAGCCGCTTCGGTTAGCACTCGCGTGGTCTCTTGGAAAGAAGCCGCTGAGATAAAGCTTTCAGTCGCCAATGACGCTTTAGTGATACCCAATAATTCACGCTCAAACGTCGCTTGTTGTTTTTCACCGAGTACCGCCACATCATTTTCTTCGAGCGCTTGCGTGTACTCGACCTGATCACCGCGGATAAAGTTCGTCTCGCCTGGATCAACAATCGTTACTTTTCGCAGCATCTGACGCAAAATGACTTCAACGTGTTTATCGTTGATTTTTACACCCTGCAATCGATACACTTCTTGAATTTCATTGACGATATATTTGGCTAATTCCTTTACGCCCTTAAGTCGCAAAATATCATGCGGCGTTAATGGACCTTCAGAAACAATCTCACCTTTTTCAACGTACTCACCTTCAAATACACTGAGGTTACGCCATTTTGGTATCAACGCTTCATAGTGATCTTTGCCATTCGCTAACGGTTTACCATCAGTTGGCGTTATGACTAAACGACGCTTGCCTTTGGTTTCTTTACCAAAGCTAACAGTACCGCTAATTTCCGCTAAAATAGCTGGCTCCTTTGGCTTACGCGCTTCGAACAAGTCAGCAACTCGTGGCAAACCACCAGTGATGTCACGGGTTTTAGAGCCTTCTTGCGGCATCTTAGCAATGATATCACCCACGCCGAGCTGACCGCCGTCTTCTATGCTGAAAACCGCTGCAGAGGGCAGGAAGTAGTGTGCCGGTACATTTGTGCCTGGAATACGCAATTCTTCACCCGCATCATCGACCAGTGTGATCGCTGGGCGGGTCTCTTTACCCGCGGCAGGACGCTCGGCAGGATCCATCACCGAGTTACTGGTAAGTCCGGTCAAGTCATCAGCTTGGCTCTTAATAGTAATACCCTCTTCCATACCACTATACTTAACAGTTCCCGCCACCTCAGTAATAATGGGGTGTGTATGGGGATCCCATTTAGCAACAGTTTGTCCCGATTCAACTTCACCATTATCTTTAACTGATAACACCGCACCATAAGGCACCTTGTAACGCTCGCGCTCCCGACCGTCTTGCGCAGCAACCGATAATTCGCCCGATCTTGAAACCACGACTAGCTTGCCATCCGATCGCTCAACCGATTTGACATTATGTAAGCGCGCTTTACCATTCTGTTTCACCTGCACACTGTCAACCGCTGTCGCTCGCGACGCCGCACCACCAATGTGGAAAGTACGCATAGTTAACTGAGTACCAGGCTCACCAATGGACTGAGCCGCAATAACACCGACCGCTTCACCTTGGTTAACAATATGACCGCGTGCTAAGTCACGACCATAACACTGCGAGCAGACACCGTGGCGGGTGTCACAGGTGATCGCTGAACGGACCAGCACCTCATCAACCCCAGCCTCTTCTAGCGTATCAACTAAGCCTTCATCAATCATAACGCCAGCGGCAACAACTACTTCACCGGTCTCGGGATGAAGCACATCTGTGGCTACGACACGACCTAGAATCCGCTCGCCTAAACTCGCGATAATGTCGCCACCTTCGATAACCGGCGTCATTAACAAACCCGAGGTAGTGCCGCAATCAAACTCGGTAACCACTAAATCTTGCGCAACATCAACTAAGCGTCGGGTTAAATAACCTGAGTTGGCTGTTTTTAGTGCTGTATCGGCCAAACCCTTTCGCGCACCATGGGTGGAAATAAAGTACTGCAGTACATTTAAGCCTTCACGAAAATTAGCCGTAATCGGCGCCTCGATAATCGAACCATCAGGCTTAGCCATAAGACCACGCATACCGGCTAACTGTCGGATCTGTGCAGGCGAGCCCCGCGCGCCAGAGTCAGCATACATAAAGACTGAGTTAAACGAGTCTTGCTTCTCCTCATCGCCTTCTTTGTTGAGCACTGGCTCAGTCGAAATGCCTTCCATCATGGCCTTTGAAACCAGATCATTAGCACGCGACCAAATATCAATGACTTTGTTGTATTTTTCGCCCTGAGTAACCAGACCTGCCGCATATTGATCTTCGATTTCTTTCACTTCATCATCGGCTTCGCCTATAATTTCGGCCTTGGCTGAAGGGATTTCAAAATCATTTACCCCAATTGAGCTGCCTGATTTAGTTGAATACTCAAAACCGGTATACATCAATTTATCGGCGAAAATAACCGTAGGCTTTAAACCAACGTCACGATAACAAGCGTTCAAAATGCGTGAAATGGCCTTCTTAGACATATTCAAGTTGACTAAATCGAAACTCAAACCATCTGGAACAATTTCCCACAACAAGGCACGACCAACCGTAGTATCGACTATGTTATTACTTTCAATATCTTCACCATTAGCATTTTTAACAACCTGATGGATACGCACTTTAATGCGCGACTGCAAGTCAACTTGACCAGCACCATGAGCGCGAGATACTTCTTCAGTATCAGAGAAGATCATACCTTCACCCTTGCCATTGACGCGTTCGCGTGTCATCCAATATAAACCCAACACCACGTCCTGCGATGGTACAATAATGGGATCGCCACTGGCTGGCGAGAGAATATTGTTAGTAGACATCATCAATGCGCGAGCTTCTAGCTGCGCTTCTATAGTTAACGGTACGTGAACCGCCATTTGGTCGCCGTCAAAGTCGGCGTTAAAGGCCGCACAAACTAAGGGATGTAGCTGGATCGCTTTACCTTCAATTAACAATGGCTCAAAAGCTTGAATACCCAAGCGATGTAAGGTCGGCGCACGGTTTAATAGCACAGGATGCTCACGAATAACTTCAGCAAGAATATCCCACACTTCAGCGGGCTCCTTCTCAACCATTTTCTTAGCAGCTTTAATGGTGGTTGCCATACCTCGGGCTTCGAGTTTACCAAAAATGAACGGCTTAAATAATTCAAGTGCCATTTTCTTAGGCAGACCACATTGATGTAAACGTAAGGTCGGGCCACATACGATCACCGAACGACCCGAGTAATCCACTCGCTTACCTAGTAAGTTTTGACGGAAACGACCCTGCTTACCTTTAATCATATCAGCGAGCGATTTTAATGGTCGTTTGTTTGAACCGGTAATTGCGCGTCCACGGCGGCCATTATCCAACAAGGCATCAACCGATTCTTGCAACATACGCTTTTCGTTGCGAACAATAATATCTGGGGCATTTAGCTCTAATAACCGTTTTAAACGATTATTACGGTTAATCACCCGTCGGTACAAGTCGTTCAAGTCAGAGGTCGCAAATCGACCGCCGTCTAGCGGAACTAACGGACGCAAATCAGGCGGAAGTACCGGTAATACCTCAAGGATCATCCATTCAGGCTTATTGCCCGACCCTAAAAAGGCCTCTATCAATTTTAATCGCTTAGATAATTTCTTAATTTTTGTTTCTGAGTTTGTTTTAGGAATTTCTTCACGTAATTCGCTAACCAATTCTTCTAGATCTAAATCAATTAATAGTGCCTGTACCGCCTCTGCACCCATTTTTGCAACAAACTCGTCACCGAATTCTTCCATTGCCTCAAAGTATTGCTCATCATTCAGTAACTGGCCGCGCTCCAAGGTCGTTAAACCAGGGTCAACTACCACGTATGATTCAAAATATAAAATACGCTCGATATCACGCAAGGTCATGTCCAGTAATAAACCAATACGAGACGGCAAAGACTTCAAGAACCAAATATGCGCGACTGGGCTAGCAAGCTCGATGTGCCCCATTCTGTCACGACGGACTTTGGCCAGGGCCACTTCAACGCCGCACTTTTCACAAATAACACCGCGGTGCTTAAGGCGCTTATACTTGCCGCATAAACATTCGTAGTCTTTTACTGGGCCAAAAATCTTTGCGCAAAATAAACCATCGCGCTCAGGCTTAAAGGTTCGGTAGTTAATAGTTTCTGGCTTTTTCACTTCGCCAAACGACCATGAGCGCACTAAACCAGGCGCTGCCAAACCGATTCGAATAGAGTCAAACTCTTCTGTTTGTCCCTGTGACTTTAATAAATTAAGTAAATCTTTCAAGGTCAATCCTCCACTGGAGTGTGACGGAGATATTGTTAAATCAAACAATATCTCCTTTGGTTATGGGATGTCAGCGACAAATCAATCCTGCTCTAGTTCCATATCGATACCTAGAGAGCGAATTTCCTTCACCAAAACATTGAATGATTCCGGCATACCCGGTTCCATTCGATGATCGCCATCAACGATGTTTTTATACATTTTAGTTCGGCCATTAACGTCATCGGATTTCACCGTGAGCATTTCCTGCAATGTGTAAGCTGCGCCATAAGCTTCAAGCGCCCAGACCTCCATCTCACCAAATCGCTGACCACCAAATTGTGCTTTACCACCCAGCGGTTGCTGGGTAACAAGACTATAAGAACCGGTTGAACGTGCGTGCATCTTGTCGTCTACCAAATGGTTCAATTTCAAAATATACATATAGCCAACAGTGACCGGACGCTGAAATGCATCACCAGAACGACCGTCATACAAAGTCATCTGACCGGTATCTGAGTGGCCTGATAAACGCAGTAAGGCTTTAATCTCGTCCTCGGCCGCACCATCGAAAACAGAAGTAGCCATAGGGACGCCCTCTCGCAAGTTTTCAGCCAGTTCCATAACCTCGATGTCCGACAGTTCTGAAATGGTTTCTTTGCGTTTAGCATCGCCAGTTTTGTTGTAAATATCTTCTAAGAAGCCTCTTACCTCGGCAACGGCTTTTTGCTCTTGGATCATTGAATCAATCTTATCTCCTAAGCCTTTAGCCGCAAAACCCAAGTGCATTTCAAGCACTTGGCCTACATTCATACGAGACGGCACCCCAAGAGGGTTCAATACGATATCAACAGGACGTCCATTTTCGTCATAAGGCATGTCCTCTTCAGGCATAATGACTGAAATAACCCCTTTGTTACCATGACGGCCAGCCATTTTATCGCCGGGCTGAATCCGACGTTTTACCGCAAGGTAAACTTTGACAATTTTCAATACGCCAGGCGCAAGATCATCACCGGTTTCAATTTTATCGCGCTTATCAGCTAGTTGTGCATCAAGACGTCCCCGCTGATCTTCAAGCTGAGTATTGGCCGCATCAAGTAATTCGTTGAGTGCCGAATCAGCCATTCGCAAAGTGAACCAATCTTCTTTCTCTAAGCCATTAAGTAACTCTTCGGTCACTTCGGCATTCTTAATACCACCAGCACCACTATTGGCTTTATTACCTAATAGTGCGTCCCGTAAGCGATCGTAAGTGGCCGACTCAACAATACGGTATTCATCACGGAAATCTTTTCGGTACGCTTCAATTTCAGATTTCTCTATCGATAATGAGCGCTCATCTTTTTCAAGGCCGTCTCGAGTAAAGACTTTCACATCAATGACCGTACCTTTCACACTCGAAGGGACGCGTAAAGAGGTATCTTTAACATCAGAGGCTTTTTCACCAAAAATAGCACGCA
>DDDX01000007.1:9564-23057 GCA_002339085.1 Cellvibrionales bacterium UBA1969 | reverse complement strand
GATTAGCTAATTTTATTAATGGTGAGCTCTACGGTCGTACAACGGATGTGCCTTGGGCTATGGTCTTTCCCTCCGACCCTGAAGGTCTTGCACGCCATCCATCGCAACTGTATCAATGCCTGTTGGAAGGTCTAGTGGTTTTTATCATTGTCTACACCTTTAGTCGTCGTCGTCGACCGTTATGGGCAGTGAGTGGTGCATTCTTAGTGACGTATGGTGTGGCGCGATTTGCGGTTGAGTTCGTTCGCGAACCGGACGCTAGTCTGTTGCTGGATTGGATGACAAGAGGCCAGCTTTTATCCTTACCGATGATGATCATTGGCTTAGCTATGTTAATATTCAGCTATGCCCAGTTTCGTCGACAAGGCGGGGTTCACCCCACCATGACGGTTAGCTCTAAGCAAAAAGCTGGGTCGAAAGTATCGGTTAAAAATAAATCCAAGGGCAGCAAGCGAATCAAGAAAACCAAGATTTCTCAGAAAATTTAAAAGAATAAATAGCAACGATAAGGTCAATTATGCAGCAGTATCTCGATTTAATGCGTCAAGTGCGCGCCAAGGGTGTTTATAAGCAAGATCGAACCGGGGTCGGCACCTACAGTGTCTTTGGCCACCAAATGCGATTTGATTTATCTCAGGGTTTCCCCGCCGTTACAACGAAGAAACTGCATTTAAAGTCCATCATTCATGAATTGCTATGGTTTTTAGCCGGTGATAGCAATATTGCTTACTTAAAAGAGCATGGGGTGTCTATTTGGGATGAATGGGCTGATGAGAAGGGCAATTTAGGCCCGGTTTATGGTTATCAGTGGCGCTCATGGCCCACCGCCAGCGGTCAACATATCGATCAGATTCAGCAGTTGATTGACCGGTTGAAGACGGATCCTGACTCCCGGCGGCACATTGTCTCGGCTTGGAACGTAGAGTGTATTGAAGCAATGGCCTTGCCTCCCTGCCACACCATGTTTCAATTTTACGTGGCCCAAGGCAAGCTTTCTTGCCAGCTTTATCAGCGCAGCGCCGATATTTTCTTAGGGGTGCCGTTTAATATCGCCTCCTACGCCTTGCTGACGATGATGTTGGCTCAGGTGTTGGGTCTAGAAGCAGGCGATTTTGTTCATACTTTCGGTGATGCTCACCTTTATGCCAATCACCTCGAGCAAGTTGACCTTCAGTTGCAGCGATGCCCTAAGGTTCTTCCGACGATGGCGATAAACCCCCAAGTAAAAGATTTATTCGCTTTTTGTTATGAGGATTTTACTTTAGAAGCGTATCAACACCATCCGCATATTGCTGCGCCTATTGCGGTTTAATGCCAGATTTTAGCGTATGATACCTCAGGACTTAACTATTGAGCATTATTAATTAACTAGGCGAAGGCTAGTTAAAGGCATCATTTGGCAAGGCATGACTTAGCGGTTATTTTTTAAGCTGCCGATTAAGTGCTTCATTATTGGGCATGCTGGCAAGATTCTACAAAAAAAGTCAATCTTGCTTAATAATGTTAAAGTTTTAACCCTAATTTGCTTGAATAAGATTGCACGACCTAGGTATATATTATTAAAATGCCCGCCTTGTACGGTTTTGGTCTCTAGCGAATATTTGACTGAAATAATTTAGCAATCATATAGTTCAGGTTACATAGTAATATTTGATTTGCGATTTCAACAATTAGTTTTTGCACAATGAAGACACAGTTACTTTTAATAAACTTGTTCACACATTCGGAATTCGAATCCCATGGCTATTAATATACTTTATCCCATCACTTGCGCCTGTTTCAGGATTGCAAAAATTGGAATGCTTTTAGCTTCCTCAGTCTGTTTTTTATTGGCGCCTGCCAGTGCCGATCAGCTTGACTCGGTGTTTGAGGTGGGTCAAAGCAAAGCGGCAGCAGCACAAAATTCTCAAATCAAAATTGATGGCATTGCTGATCAGACCGATGCATTACTGCAAAATTATAAGCAGGTCAATAAAGAAATCGAGGGTTTGCGAGTTTATAACGCGCAACTTGAAGCTCGCATTCAAAACCAGCTTGATCGCATTGCTGAAATTGATGAAGCTATGTCACAGGTGACAGTAATTCAGCGTCAGATTACGCCACTTATGATTAAAATGCTTGATGGCTTAGAAAACTTTATAGAGTTAGATGTGCCCTTTCTGGCTGAAGAGCGACAAAACCGAATAGACAGCTTGCGGAGTAACCTCGACAAATCCAATCAGACGGTTGCTGAAAATTTCCGTCAAGTGTTAGAAGCGTACAAGATTGAAAACGAATATGGCCGAAAAATTGAGGCCTATGATGCCGCGATTGACTTCAATGGAGATGGCAGCGAACGCAAGGTCGATATTTTCCGTGTTGGCCGCATTGCTTTGTTGTACAAAACAGAAGATGGAAAAGAAGTGGGTCGCTGGGATAACCAAAGCCGCTCATGGGAGGCCCTAGATGCATCGGACTGGGCCAGCTATATAAATACAGGTATTCGTATTGCTCGTAACCAAGCAGTTAAAGATATTCTGCAATTGCCTATTTCAGCGCCGGAGGCTACTCAATGAAAACTCTAATCCAACAATTGAGACTATTGCCGATTGCCGCTGTTATCGCAGTATCGTTTAACGCTACTTCAAGCCTCGCCCAAGAGAGTGCTAAGTCATTGGATGAACTACTTGAATTTGTGAAACAAGGACAGGTCAATGAGGCAAAAGAAAACAAAGTCCGTGAGGCGCGTTTCTTAGCTGAGAAAACCAGCCAAGCAAAAGCCTTGTCAGCAGCCAAGAAAACTCGCACAGAAGAAGAGCGGCGTTCAACGCGTCTTGAAAAAATCTTTGATGAGAACAAAGAAAAGATCACTATTAAACGTGCGGCATTAAATGAAGCGAAAGGTTCGTTAAATGAGTTATTTGGCCACATTAATTCAACCGCCGGTGATATGCGTGAGAATTTTAATTTATCGTTAGTGAGTAGTGAATACCCTAATCGAGGTGAGTTTCTTACCGACTTAATCGAAAAGTTAAAAGGGGATGCCTTGCCTACTATTTCAGAAATTGAACGTCTGTGGTTTGAAATACAGCGAGAGATGATTGAGTCTGGCCGTATCGTGCAATACACTACGACAGTTGCAACGCCAGCGGGTGACGATATTGAGGCCGAAGTGACGCGTGTTGGCTCGTTTAATATCGTGACCAATGATGGTCAGTATCTCAAATATTCAGATGACTCACTTTCTATCTTACCTCGACAACCGTCTAGCGCCTTTGTTGACTGGGCGAGCGATTTAGCTAATGCAGATGAAGGCTATACCCGTTTCGGTATTGACCCTACCGGTCCTACTGGTGGTAGCTTATTAGCTGCATTTATTGATACGCCCACCTTGTCCGAGCGTTGGCATCAAGGCAAGCAGGTCGGTTATGTCATTACTACCGTCGGTATTTTCGCGATGTTACTTGCTGCGTGGCGCTTCGTGGTATTGACTAAGGTTGGCCGCCAAGTGAATACGCAACTTAAATCATCAACTCCTAGCACTGAAAACCCGCTTGGACGAGTGTTAGCCGTGGCTGATGATAATGTGTCCACTGATACCGAGACTCTTGAACTCAAACTCAATGAAGCGGTCTTAAAAGAAATACCCGCGCTTGAGAATTCACTCACGCTGTTAAAGATTATTGCTGCAGTCGCACCATTATTGGGTCTGCTAGGTACGGTAACGGGTATGATCATTACCTTCCAAGCTATCACGATCTTTGGTGCAGGTGATCCTAAGACCATGGCAAGCGGTATCTCTAGCGCATTAATCACAACCGTATTGGGCCTGATTGTTGCGATCCCGACTTTGCTCGCCCATACCGTAGTTAATGGCCGAGCAAAACGTGTTATCCATGTGTTAGAAGAGCAAGCGGCAGGTATTATCGCCCGCAATGCTGAAGCTAAGTAAACTCACTAAGGAATATAGGAAAGACTGATTATGCAGTTTATTTCAGAGTCCTTAGGCGTAGTTGCGAGCTTCCTCGAGATGGGTGGGCCGGTTTTGCTACTGATTGGCGGCCTACTATTTTTAATGTGGACGTTGATTTTTGAACGAATATTTTATTTTTCAAATGACTTGAGTGCTGATCTTGCCCTAGTGATTGATGAATGGGAAAGTCGTTCTGAGCGTCGCTCTTGGAATGCGCGTAGAATACGTGAGGCGCTTATTTCTGAGTCTGTGATGAAAATCAATCAGAATATGGCCATTATCAAAACCTTGATTGCTTTGGCACCGATGTTGGGTCTACTTGGCACAGTAACCGGTATGATTGAAGTGTTTCATGTGATGGCAGTCACCGGTGGCGGCGATCCCAAATCGATGGCGGGCGGTGTATCACGTGCGACAGTGCCAACTATGGCTGGAATGGTGGCGGCGTTATCCGGTGTTTTTGCTCAGGCTTACTTAATGCGAATCGTCGAACGCGAAAGCGTTATGCTTGAAGACAAAATGACATCTGATCATTAGTCTATACAGGCAGTGGTCAGTGACAAAAATCATGGTTAAAAAAATCTTATAAAAATACGTTGTTATTAAAAGGTCAAAACCTTATGGCTAGAAGAGGTGCAGCATCACAAGCTAACCAAGACGGTGGTGAAATCGATTTAACCCCCATGCTTGATGTGGTGTTTATCATGTTGATATTTTTTATTGTCACCGCGGTGTTCATTAAAGAGCCGGGTGTAGAAGTACTTCGCCCTGAAACACAGGTTCGTGATCAAGTGAAAAATCAAAACATATTGATTGCGATTGATGCAAAGAATACCGTTTGGATTGATCGTAAAAAAGTTGATGATCGGGCGGTTAAAAACGTGATAGAGCGATTGCATGCAGATAACCCGCTAGGTGCTGTCGTTATTCAAGCGGATGGTGGTTCAAATGCAGCTGCGTATGCTTTGGTTTGGGACGCAGCAAAAGACGCTGGCGTTGTTGATATACATTTAGCTACGGATCCTAAGAGGTAGTAAGAGTCATGCAACCGATTCGTTTAGGCGGCAGTATGCTGCTAGGTTTAGTGATTGCATTTGCACTGTTCGTATTAATGAGCGCATTAATCGATATGGGTGACCCCCAATTAGACCGAGATGGTGGTGTTAAAATTGCTGATTTTAATATGCCAGATACTGAAATCGAAGCCAAAATTGACGAAGAGCTACCGGATAAACCTGATGATGTTGAGGCGCCTCCGCCTGAGCTTGAGGCTCAAGACATTGAAATCGAGACGCCTGATAATGCTCTGAACTTATCTGCTGGTGCGGGTAAATTTAACCCTGACATTGGCTTGCAGGGCGGATTTAGTCGCGATACTGATTTCATTCCTATCTATGTACCTAAACCCCGCTACCCCTCTCGTGCTGAGAAAAGTGGTAAAGCCGGTTATGCCGTGGTTGAAGTGACGGTTACTGAAGCGGGCGGTGTTCGCGATGTGAAGTTGTTGGAAGAATGGCCAGAAAATTATGGTTTCGGGAAGTCAGCTTTAAAAGCGGCTGATAAATTAAAATACAATCCACGCGTGATCAACGGCGTTGCGGTTGAAGTGCCAGGCGTTTTATACAAGTTTAGTTTTGCAGGTTTTGCTGATTGATCATCTTTGATCTTGATTAGTCAGGAAGGTATTTATTGAAGGTAAGCGTGTTATGTTTTTAAAGCAATTAAATCTTGCCAGTGTCAGTCGATTATGTGCTATCGCGTTCATGGCGGCGGTATTATTGCAATCAGCTAGTTGGCTTGCCGGCGATTCGTCGGGTTTTATTGCCTCTGCTTATGCTGAGGAAGAGAAAAAGAAAAAATTAAGCAGAGCTGAAAAAAAAGCCGAAAAAGAAGCTAAATTAAAATACAAAAATGCCGTCTCCCAGAGAAGAAAATCAGTCGGCACAACATGCGCAAAAAGACTGACTAAAGTTCAAGAGATTACCCAGCCCGAAGAAGGTGAGCCAGATTGGGCGTTAGCGGAAGCAGAGCTAAAATCTGCTTTTAAGCGAGGGTGTCGCCCCGGATTTGAATATTCGCAGCTTAATCGCTATTTAGGTTATGTCTATTACGCCCAAGATAAAATTGAATTGGCCATCGAGGCTTATTTAGCACTGGTAAATGAGCCAGAGGCTGATGAGCAGCAACGGGTGAATACTCGATATACAGCGGCACAATTATTATTTGTCACTGAAAAGTATCAGGCGGCAGTAGAGCAACTTGAGATTTGGCAAGATGAAGCGGTTATTGTCGATCCCGGTGGTCGTGTGTTGCTGGCTCGCGGTTACTATCAGCTAGATCGAAAAGGCGATGCCTTAAGTTTGCTTAATCAAGTAGTTGAAGAAACTATTGCGGCTGGTCAGATTCCCAAAGAGGGTTGGCTGAATTTTCAATGGGCACTGTTCTATGAAAAAGATGACTACCAATCGACGATCTTAGTCAGTAATCGATTGTTGACCAATTACCCAAAGATTAAATATTGGAAGCAGCTGTCTGCCATGTATGGCGCACTCGAGCAAAGCGAAAAAGAGCGGCTCGCCCTAGAGATTACCTACTTACAAAATGGCTTGGATAAAGAAAAGCAATTTATTGCGTTGGCCTATCAATATTTAGCGGTCGATATTCCTTACCGTGCTGCGCAGGTTTTAGATAAAGCCATGACTAAAGGCCTGGTCGAACGTAATGAAAAGAACTTATCTTTGCTGGGTTCCTCTTATCAGCGTGCGCAAGAGTACCGTAAGGCTTCGCCTGTGTTAGAAGAGGCAGCTAAGAAATCAGAAGATGGTAATGCTTGGTCTCGCTTAGCGGGCGTCTATTTAAATTTAAATGAAAATGAAAAAGCCCTTGTGGCAGCGCGTAACGCACTGAAAAAAGGTGATTTAAAGCGTGAAGATCTGGCCTGGATGAATCGCGGTACTGCTGAGCAAGCGTTGCATTGCTATAAAGACGCCAGCAAGTCATTTGGTAAAGCAGCTAAATTTGAAAAAACAAAAAAAGGCGCCAAGAGCTGGAAGGCATATGTGACTAATGAAGGTGATCGACGAAATAAATTAATTTCAAACGGGGCTGATTTAGCTACTTGCAAGAAAGTATGATTATTGATAGCCATCATAAAAAAAGCCGCTCTTTAGCGGCTTTTTTTATGATGGCTAATTGTTCTCTTGATCGATTAAGATCGTATGCGGCGATCGCCATCAAGATTTTTTTGTGAATCATTTGCAGTTACTGGTAAATCGATATTATTCCGTGCAAATTGTTGTGCAATTGCAGGATAATGGCTGTTAGATATTTGTCAGTCACATCGATGCAGGTATACTGCAATAGTCAATAAAGTTCACAACTAATCAGCAGGATAAGTCATGCCAAAAAAAGTCAGCCCTAAAGTGAATCCTCGCGCATACTCTTCGGTTATTGTTGACGGTAAAGATCGTGCGGCCAGTCGTGCGATGTTACGGCCGGTGGGATTTACCGATGCCGATTTTAAAAAACCAGTGATTGGCGTGGCATCGACTTGGAGTATGGTCACGCCGTGTAATATGCACATCAATACCCTAGCCGATGAAGCATGCAAAGGCGTCGATACTGCTGGTGGCAAGGGCGTTATTTTTAATACTATTACTATCTCTGATGGTATCTCTATGGGCACCGAGAACATGAAGTACTCGTTAGTGTCGCGCGAGGTGATTGCTGACTCGATCGAAACCGTGATGGCTTGTCAGGGCTATGATGGTATTGTTGCTGTGGGCGGTTGCGATAAAAATATGCCCGGTTGCCTGATGGCCATCGCTCGATTAAACCGCCCAGCGGTGTTTGTTTATGGCGGGACTATTTTACCGGGTGAGCATAACGGGAAGTCGTTAGATGTGGTGTCTGTTTTTGAGGCTATTGGCGCCGAGGCCAATAATAAAATCCCGTTGAAAGAATTGAAGTCTATAGAGAGTAAAGCCATACCCGGTCCCGGTTCCTGTGGTGGCATGTATACCGCTAATACCATGGCTTCGGCGATTGAAGCGATGGGTATGAGCTTATCTAATAGCTCGGCGCAAGCGGCAGTCTCAGGTCAAAAATTAAAAGATTGCGAGGCCGCGGGCAATGCGGTGATGAAGTTAGTCAAAAAAGGCATCACGCCGAAAATGATCATGACTAAAAAGGCGTTTGAAAATGCTATGACGGTGGCGATTGCTTTAGGTGGTTCGACTAACTTAGTCTTGCATCTGTTAGCCATGGCCCATTGTATTGGCGTCAAGCTTAGCCTGGATGATTTTACTCGGATCGGTAAACGCGTTCCGATGCTGGCTGACTTAAAGCCCAGCGGTCGTTATAGTATGGCCGATTTAATCGAGATTGGCGGCATTCAGCCGTTGATGAAAGTCTTACTTGACGCGGGTTTGTTGCACGGTGACTGTTTGACGGTCACGGGTAAAACATTGCGCCAAAATTTAGCCAAGGTTAAACCCTACCCGAACACGCAAGATATTATTCGCGCTTTAGATAATCCGATTAAAGCTGACAGTCACTTGGTCATTCTTAAAGGTAATTTAGCTCCCGAGGGTGGCGTAGCAAAAATATCGGGCCATGAAGGTTTGCGTTTTGAGGGCAGAGCACGAGTGTACAATTCATCTGATGCTGCGTTAAAAGCGATTATGGATCGTAAGATCAGAAAAGGTGATGTGGTCGTGATACGTAATGAAGGACCAAAGGGTGGCCCAGGTATGCAAGAAATGCTATCGCACACTGGTGCGATCATGGGGCAGGGCTTAGGCGACGATGTGGCGTTAATTACCGATGGCCGCTTTTCTGGCGGCACCCACGGTTTTGTGGTGGGTCATATTACGCCAGAAGCCGCTGTTGGCGGCCCTATCGGATTGATAAAAACGGGTGACCGCATCACCATTGATGCAAAATCCAGAACCCTTACTTTTGATATTAGCAAGGCTGAATTTACTCGGCGTAAAGCGCATTGGAAAGCACCTAAGCCAAAATATAAACGCGGTGTATTAGCAAAATATGCAGCGCTAGTGAGTTCGGCTTCCACAGGTGCTATTACTGACTAGCCTTATCGGCTGGCTTGCGTGATTGCAAAAAAATCTACCTTCTCATAGCGGTAGCGAACCGGCTCAGCAAGCGCCTTGCCATGGTTTTCTATCCAATCACGGTGTAACGCCAGGGCTTGTAGGCTGGGCGGTGAAATACTGAATTCAACCGTATACGTCTCGTGGGGTTTGCCCGGCAGAGTAATATTTCGCGCATAGTGGTAATTATCAATTAAATTAATATGCGGCAGTAAATCAATAAAGGTGCTGAGCCCCGTGACCTCATTAGTCACCGTTGCCGAGATATTAAGGTAAGCAACAAAGCCTTCATCTGAGGCACCCTTGGGCGCCTTGTCGGCGCTCCAATTCGCTCTCGCTTCAATATGCACATGTGTCTGATCTTCTGCCAAGTGATGCGCAGTAGGAATGACGTGGTCTTTTATTGCCCCCTCAAACACAAACGTAATCCCTGGATCTAGCCGTTCAGTGCCAATGACTAGCTCTATCGAAAGAGCGATTGAGGCTTTGGTCAAAAACAGTATAAATAAAGAGAGTTTTGCAATTTCGATCATGTTGAACTCCGAAACAGTTAAAAATCCATACGTAAGCTGATTGAATAGATTAATGATAACTATTATCATCTAAAAATTAAATGTATTTTCTAAAACTATTTTTAGCTATTTCTATTCAACTGGTGATAACTAAATTGGGCGCTTGATCTTGACGGTGAATTATTGTTTGTCGGTGACGCAGGTAATACTGAGGCTAATAGAGCCTCTGTTAGGCAAGGGGTAGAAATCGCCACTTATTACTCCATCAATGAAACTTGGGGTCTGGACTTTGAATACGCCTTCAGCGATGCTCGTTTTGAACAAGATCTAGGTGAAGGCGATAACATTCCTGGCGCTATCGAGCACGTATTACAAGTGGGTTTGAATATCGAGGTGGATAATGGGTGGTTTGGTTCGTTGCGGTTTCGCTACTTTGGTGAACGTCCATTAACTGAAGACGGTTCAGTTGAATCAGACAGCAGTGCTATCTGGAACCTTCGTCTAGGCTATCAACAAGAAAACTGGGTATTCAAGGCCGATGTATTTAACTTGACCGACAGTGACGATCACGATGTTGATTACTACTATCAATCTCGCTTACCAAGCGAAGCTTCCGGCCTAGGCACAAAAGATATACATGCGCATGTTTTAGCCAAGAACCCTACATTTGTCCCTTGGCTATCAGTTTTAAAACAGCAACTTAATTGTTTATCAAATACTAAATTCGAACTACAAGACTGCCAGATTAGGGGGTAGAAGTTGTGAGCCTTATTGGATAAGTATCATCAGTCGTTAAGGCTTCTCATTTCATCCGCCATTTCTTGGTATGCGGCTAAATTGGCTGGCCATTCGAGACGAGGCTCACTTTTATCATAGACTTTTCTTTGTTTTAAACTGTCCGATACTTGGTCTACTGGCACTAGGAATTGCTCGTACCATTGTCTCAGCCTTGTGACGGGCCCGTCACCGTCACAGAGAATCGGATTGTTAATAGGGGTTTTATTTTGCCAAATACGCATATCGGCAAAAACACCTCGGTCTTCACCTTCCGTCATTTTTTCTTTAACGAAAGCGATTTGCGCTTCTCGATCACCTTCCATACCTTCTGGAATCCGCTCTTTAAAGCCAGCAAGAAATTCAAAGCTGTCCATTGAGGTAGGGACATTCATCACAAGGGACATAAAATTATGTTGCTCCATCACAGAGCCGCCGCTCATTTTTTGGTGATGGATCATATAGCCAGGGCCATAGTAGGTAGCAGTGGACTGTGCTTTGCCCATGTATTCAGTATTGGTTTCTTGAATTTGAGTATAGGTATGGCCTTCGCAAATATTAATAAATTTATCGACGGCAGGTAAACCATGCACTGGGCCAAAATGAGCTTTGTCGGCCATATTATCAATAAGTTCTCGAGCATTATTGGGAATAGGTACTCGTCGAATCACCCAAGGGGTCCAACCATCTTCTTGTACGGTGGGATCTTCAGGAATGGCTTGCTCAGGAATGGGGGGGGCACCATCAGGATCATTCCAAATATAAACAAGTTCGTTGATTTCCATGGTGGGCCAACTTTTAATTCTGGCCCGCGGCGGGATTGAGTTTGCGTAAGGAATGTCATCACAAATACCATCGCTTCCCCAACTCCATTCATGGAAGGGGCAAATAACAGAATCACCTTTCACGCAACCGTCTGCTAAGTTAGCTCCCATATGCGGACAAAAAGCGTCTAACACATGCAGCTTTTTACTGTCTTCTCCTCGGTAAGCGACTAGCGAGGTGCCAAAGTAGTTGAGCATCTTAGGCTCGCCGGAAAATTCGTAGTCAGCGCCAATGCAAAACCATCCTCTAGGGTAGCGGGTCGGCAATGAACTCTCTATTTGATAAGGAGGCGGTAAGTCTCTGGCGATGATGTTTGCGTTACTCATTCTCGTATCCTATTTCTCGAGAATATTATACGAAAATCTACCAAATAAAAGATTGCCTATTGTTTAGAACTGGTAATTTTTGCCTTACTAATTATTTATGTTAAGGACTTAAATACAGCTGTAGATTGAGACCTAATGGATCTATTGCGCAGAATCCGGTATAGCGAAAGCTAAGTATTGATCGCCCGAAGCTGTGCCTAATTTGCCGCCGCCACAGCTGATAACAATATACTGTATGCCGTTGATTTCATAGGTACTTGGCGTGGCATAACCTGCGCTAGGTAATTGATATTGCCAGAGTAATTCCCCTGTTGTTTTATCGAAAATGCGTAGCTTTTCATCACTGCTGGCGGCAATAATGAGTAGGCCGCCTGCAGTGACGACAGGCCCACCGTAATTGCGCGTGCCCGTGGGTGGTATGCCTTCAGCCATGAGTTCGGCATATTCTCCTAGTGTAATCTGCCACTGCCGCTTACCGGTGGCTAAATCAATGGCATTCAACGTCCCCCATGGCGGTTTAACCGCTGGGTAGTAGCGTTGATCGACAAATGGCGAGTAGCCACCAAAGACATAAGTGGTTTTTGTTGTTGTAATTGGAGCAGTGTCAATAGTCGATGCAGGGTTAATATGACTGGGCGTATTGTCTGACGTCGGCTGCAGTAAGCTTTCACTCAATGAAAATAGATAGTCGACGACGTGGTTTTGTTCTTCATTAGAAAGGTAATTGAATGGCATCATACGGCCCTTACCTGATTGGACAATGGCCATAGCATCGGATTTATTGCCGGTTAGGCTAATGTCGGCCAGCGCCGGCGCATAGGGATAAAAGCCTTGTAGTTGATCGCCATGGCAGCCGCTGCAATGTTGTTTGAATATCAGTTTACCTTGGTCGCTGATATTATCACTGGCCAGTTCGAGCGCGACCATGTTGATTAAGTTAGCGTCTTCCATGGCGTTAATATAATAAAGGTTAGTTTCAGGGTCATAAGCTCCGCCGCCCCAATTCGCCCCGCCGTAAAAGCCAGGGAAAAGAATGCTGGGCTGAAGTCCCGGTGGTCTAAAATAGGCAAAGGGTGCAGCAGTATCGTATTGGGCTTTAACGAAGGCATGGGCTTTAGGATTAATGTCGGTGATCATGTCGAGGGTAAACGCTTGACGTGTAAACGGTTCCGGTAAGGTGACTTTCGGCTGTGTCGGTGACGCGTATTCACCGGCAATAGGGCTGGCGGGTGTTGGCACTTCTTCGATCGGAAAAATCGGTTTTCCGCTGTCTCGATCGAGTAAATAAAGCACGCCTTGTTTTGAGGCTTGCACCACAACATCTTGCTTTTGACCTTGATCGGTAATGGTGGCGAGCGTAGGTGCAGAGCTTAAGTCGCGATCCCACAAGTCATGGTGTACGGTTTGATAATGCCATAGCCGTTCACCGCTGCGCGCATCAAGGGCTAGTATAGTGTTGGCAAACAAATTGTCACCCTTTCGTGTTGAGCCATTAAAATCAGGTGTTGCTGAACCGGTTGGCGCATAGACAACCCCTCGTGAATGATCGACACTTAGACCCGCCCAGGCATTCGCGCCGCCGCCAGTTTGCCAGTGATCTTTTGGCCAGCTGTCATAACCGAACTCGCCCTCATGTGGAAGGGTATGAAAACGCCAAACTAATTTTCCCGTGAGAGTGTTATAGGCACGAATGTCACCCGGCGCAGCACCAAAGGTTTCATTCACTGCGGTGCCTATAATAATCAGATCATCAAAGATCACCCCAGGCGAGGGGGCGTAGACAGAAATTTTATTAATATCGCGACCCAAACCGGCTCGCAAGTCTACTTTACCGTTATCGCCAAAATCACCAATTGCTAGACCCGTATTTGCATCAATGGCAAACAAATAATGCGAGGTGGTAAATAAAATTCGTTGTTGCTGTTGCTGGGTGTCTTGCCAGTAACTCAGCCCGCGCATAAATGAAAGACCCACCGGTTCGGTATCGGCGGGT
>DDDX01000007.1:0-9250 GCA_002339085.1 Cellvibrionales bacterium UBA1969 | reverse complement strand
CATCGGCGGGTCGAGTCCATAGCTCTTTACCGGTGTCGGCCTGCAAGGCAAATACATTGTAGAGAGGACTCCGGCCATAGAGAATGCCATTAACAATGATAGGGTTAATTTGTAGCTCAGAAGTGGCTGAAATGGGTTGTTGTTTAGCGCTGCTGTAAGACCAGGCCAGCGCGAGCTCGCCAACATTGCTACGATTGATTTGTGCTAATTTTGAATAGTGACTGTTGCCACGGTCGCCGCCATAATGGCCCCATTGTTGAAAATCATCAGAGAGCTGTTTGTCTGGGTTAATTGAAGGTGGCTGGCAGGCTATTAGCAGCGGTAGCAACGTCGGAATGATTACGTGTCGTAGTCTATAAGTTAGCGTTGAAGCGATAAAGTACTGAATGGCCATTGGCTATTGCCCACTGCTGAATGCTCAAATTTAAAATAGTTAAGATAAGATATAAACGGCTTTATCGCAATGATATTTAAGAGCAGATTCTGAGCGATTTTCAATTTCGGCTTACGATAGAAACATTGGCTGTTAATTGCTTAAACACCATTGATGTTAAATGTATAGATCAAAGACGAATATAATTAGGTAGCTATAAGGCTATTTTTGGCATTAACAACTTGTATAAAGGTTAAGTAAAATAAAGTGGTTAAATTGTCCTAGTCGCTTATTAATCACTCTAATAACAGGGTTATCTTAAATCCATAAATTAATGAGAAAATAGTAATGAGTAAGTCTGATCAGGAAAAAGAATCAGCGATAATCAAAAAAGCCATTAGCGGCGAATCATGGAACGAATTCTGTGATCTTTTAAAAGCGGCCGGTCAGTTTGTAGTAGATAATTCAGCCGAAGATGAGTTAGAGCGAAGCGAGGGTTTTCGCTACCTGGCTCGATTATTAGCCAATTCTCTTCAAGATGCAGTTGAACCCCCTTCACTAAAACCGCCCACTATTCAGTATCGAACCACTCGTATTGGTGCCGATAACCCTGACTTTGTTTATGCCAGCGTGCCAATAAAAGGCAGCTTAACTTATCGAATATCGGGCCGTTTAAACGATTGTTATCAATTTAATATTGGTGCGTTTCATGGTCGGTTAGGCACAGCAGAAGGCTTGCAGTCAACAGGTTTTTTAAATCAGAATGATTTACAGATCGATGATCAGGGTTACTTTACAGTTATTGCCAGTTGCCAAGCACCCCAGCAGGATGAGGGGCAGTGGTTGCCGCTTTGCGAGGAGTCAAACAGTTTTATCATCCGCCAGACTTTGTTAGACCCAAGCATTGAAGCTAAGGCTGATTTATCTATCGATATTATCGCAGGCGAACTTCATAGTCTTGATCAGCCTATGTCAGCTAAGCGGTTAGAGAATATGCTGGGACGTCCAGCGATGATGGTCCATGGTATTACACAGCAATTCTTAGGCTGGACCAATGACTTTATGCAGTGCAAGAATCAAATCACCGAAATTAAACCCGAGTTATTAGGCATGGCTAAAGGGGATCCTAATTGTCAATATAATTACGGTTATTTTGAGCTTGCTGATAACCAAGCGCTGCGTATTCTATTGCGCCCGCCTGAATGTGATTACTGGAATATTCAACTAGCTAATCATTGGTTGGAGTCATTTGATAGCCGCTCGATTATTAGCTCGCTTAATATGCGTTCAGCGGCGAAAGAAAAAGACGGGACGGTTGTTATTATGGTGAGTGCCAATGACCCAGGGCACACGAATTGGTTAAGTACCCAGTTTCATCAGCGTGGTGTGATTGCCTTGCGCTGGTTAGCAGCAGATGCAAAACAAGCTAACCCCTTGACTGAATTAATTACACTGTCATAAGGGCAAAAATAATTAGGGTTGGGTAAAAAGGCACGGTATGAGTTTTTATCAAGATTTACCGCAAATTCATCATGAAGCGCAACAGATGTTTGAATCTTGCTTGGCAAAAAAAAACGGATTTAATGACTTTGGTGGCGACGAGTATCAGCAAGGCTTAGAGGTTTTGGCTAAATCATTGGATGCTGCCGATGACCTCAACCCGCTTACTGCCCAGATTATGCGAGCAAATATTATCGACGTTTTACAGAGTCGTTTATCTAGTCAGTATTTTTTAGCAGAAAATCCAAGTTGTCTCGATACTGACATCCAGCGACCGATTTTTATAATTGGAATGCCACGTAGTGGCACAACGGCTTTGCATCGTTTGCTTGTAGCAGATGACTATAACCAAGGTTTAGAATATTGGTTAGGTGTTAGACCGCAGCCCAGACCATATGAAAAAGAATGGTCTAGCTATTTAGACTTCAGGCAATGCGATGAAAAACTAAAACTCATGCAACAAGCAGCACCGCAGCTCAAGGATATTCATGAAATGGCGGCTGATCAAGCCGATGAGTGCCGTCTGTTGTTGATGCAAAGCTTTATGAACGTCACTTTTCAATCAACGGCATGGGTGGACGACTATGAGCAATGGTTATTAGGGGCTGACTTCACTGCAGCTTATCAGCGCTATAAAATTAATTTGCAATTAATTAGTAATGGTGACTCGCGCCGATGGGTGTTGAAAGATCCCAGTCATTTATGGGCGCCTGAAGCCTTATTGGCTACTTTTCCTGACGCCTGTATCGTGCAAATGCATCGAGACCCTTGTGAGTTAATACCATCTGTGGCAAGTTTGGTTTATACCACCCGCCAAATCGTTGAGCCTGATATCGATAAGCACCGTATTGGTCGCCGAGAATTAGCGCAATGGTCAGGTTTATTAGAAAACTTAACGGCGTTTCGTAGAAGTCAGTTAGCACTTCCTGTATACGATGTTTCGATGCAACAACTGCAGCAAGAACCTGCGACGGTGATTAAAAACATCTACCGTCATTTTTCGATAGACGACGAACGACCTAATCTTGAGAATGACATTGCAAAAATGTTAGTGGGTTTTAAGCAAGATCAGCAACACAGTATAAGCGGCCATCGCTATACTGCAGAAGAATTTGGTTTAACTAATGAAGATATTGAGCAGGCATTTGCTCAATATCAATAATTGAGATAATAATTTATGGTAGATAAATTACCGGTTAGCTTTTTATTTCGCTTGGAAGCCTTTATCGATGAGCCCATTGCAATTAGTCCTGGCCCGCAAGCTGATCGAGTCATTGTTGCGCCGACTGGCGGAGTGGTCGAGGGGCCTGCTTTTAAGGGTGAAATTGTTTCTGGCCCCAGCTCCGAATGGGCGACCCTACGAGCCGATGGCACAATGAAAGCTGATGTTCGATTAGTGTTGCGAAGTCATGACCAGCAATATGTGTTAATGACTTATAACGGCATAGCGAAACCTGACGGAGAAAACTTGACAGTTATTATCGCTCCATTATTCGAAACAGCATCAGAAGAATTCACTTGGCTCAACAGTTTGCAAACAATAGGGATTGGTAAACCTACCGAGCAGGGTATTGCCTATGATATTTATCAGATCAACATTCCTGAATAACCGTTACCCATTTTTTTAAAATAATAACAGAGGTATTTGTAATGAGCAGTATTCCCCTTAGCAAGCGCCCTATTGATATTTTGTTAATTGCTTTTTATTCTGTTTCATTTACCTATGGCTTTTTGTTCAATATTCCAGAGGCGCTAGGCGTTGCGGTTAGCCCTGAAAGTCCATGGCCACCGTTGCGCTGGCTTTACGAGTGGGCAGTGGCTGAAGAGCCTGCTCACTTATTAGTGCCGTTGCCGATCTTCTTATTAAGTGCAACGGCCATCGACGCCTTTGTCCATACACCATTCATTGCGGTGATGATTTATGCTTTAGTCAATGAAAAAAATTGGATACGTTTACCTTGTTGGCTGTTTGCCGGTTCTGCCATAACCAATATGTACTATTATTTTATGGCCACACTGTTGGGTGATCATCCGCCACCTAATACCCTTTATTATTTAGTGTTTAATTTGCCTTGGTTGCTAATGCCGATGCTGTTAGTGTGGAGAATGCGACACCCACAACCCTTTTGTAGTGATCAAGAGTAGTTAATCATGAGTAGTAATAAGCCTGCTGAAAATATTCATCCATCGATTCAAAATTTTGTATTATCACATCGAGATAACGATAATGTGGCAGTCGTCTTTGAAGACCAGCAGTGGAGTTACCGTGAGTACGTTCAAATCTGCGGACAACTTGCCAATTTATTTTTAGAGCAAAGAGATGAAGGTCCTTTTCATGTAGGGGTGCTGCTCGATAATATCCCCGAGTATTTGATTACTCTAGGTGCGGCAGCAATTGCCGGTGCGGCAGTGGTCGGCTTAAATCCAACACGTCGTGGCGCTGAATTAGCGCGAGATATTGCACACAGTGACTGTCAATTTTTAATAACCGAAGATCGACATCTTGAGGATTTAGCTGGTCTTGAACTTAGTGTTGATCCAGCTAAGCAGCTAAATATTAATACCGTTCAATGGCGTACTGCGCTTAAAAGCCAGGCTGGGAAACCGTTGCCTGAGATAGCTATCGATCTCAGCAAGGCCTATTTACTTATTTTTACTTCGGGAACCACCGGTAATCCTAAGGCGGCATTGTGTTCACAAGCAAGGTTAGGGGGTATAGCACAGGCGTTCAATAGCATGAATGGCATTGACGCCAGTTACATTGCTTACGCATCGATGCCTTTGTTTCATTCAAATGCCTTAATGGCCAATTGGGCTCCGATGTTAGCCGCCGGTGCTAAGGTTGTGCTGCGAAGGAAGTTTTCAGCTTCAGGATTTTTACCCGATATTCGAAAATATAGATGCAACTTCATGAACTACGTTGGCAAGCCGCTGACGTATATTTTGGCTACGCCTGAGCAAGCGGATGATGTTGATAACCCGCTAGTCATTGCCTTTGGTAATGAAGCCGTGGTGCATGACATTAAGCGCTTTGAAGCACGGTTTAACTGCCAAGTGCGAGATAACTATGGTTCGACAGAAGGGGGTATTAATATTATGCGTACGCCTGAAACACCTAAGACAGCTTTAGGTGTCGGCCAGCCTGGCACCGTGGTGCTGGATCCTGAAACGTCTCGCTCTTGCGCTGTTGCAGAATTTGATAACAATGGGCGTTTAAGTAATGCCGATCAAGCGGTAGGCGAAATAGCGAATGTAGAAACGGTTGCAAACTTTGAAGGTTATTGGCGAAATGATGAGGCCAATCAAGAGCGCACCCAGAGGGGTATTTTTTGGAGCGGCGATTTAGGTTATATCGATGTCGATGGCTTTATATATTTTGGCGGTCGAAATTACGATTGGCTGCGCGTCGACGGCGAGAACTTTGCCGCTGCACCTATTGAAACCATTATAACCCGCCATGAGCAGATTGACATAGCTGCGGTGTATGCCGTGCCTAATGCCGATGTTGGCGATGATGTGATGGCTACGTTATTGCTTAGGCCAAACATTAGTTTTGATGACTTAGCGATAGATTTATTTTTTCATGCGCAAAGTGATCTGGGTAAGAAATCATTGCCACGTTATATTCGTATTACTAATGCGATGCCTACTACAGCGTCTAATAAAGTGGTTAAGCGTGATTTGCGCGCACAAGGCTGGGAGTGTAGTGACCCTGTTTGGCTGCGCGATAACGATAACACTTTTACTTTGTTAAGTGATGAGTGCTGCGAACAGATACGCCAGCGATTTAGGGTTCGTGATCGCGAAGAGTTAATTGATTTTAAAAATTCTTAAAAGTACCCTTATGGCAGTAACGTTTTTTGTAGTTTTTAAATCCAATAATAATAAATAATAAAGGTAAATAATATGTCAGAACCTGTTTCTCTCGTAATGGGTGCGAATGGTTTTTTGGGTAGCCACGTGGCGCGTCAGTTGGTGGCGGCTAAGCAGCCAACAAAAGCGTTTATACGCAGTACCGCGGATACTCGCTCTATTGACGATTTGGCTTTGCCTAAATTTTACGGCGACGTGATGGATAAAGCCTCCTTGCGAGCCGCTTTGAAAGAATGCGATATTATTTATTATTGCATTGTTGATACACGCGCTTGGCTCAAAGATATTTCGCCTTTGTTTCGAACTAATATTGATGGGCTTAAAAATGTCTTAGCGGTGGCGGTTGAGGTCGGCGTCAAAAAATTCATTTTTACCAGCAGTATTGTCACGATCGGCATTCAAAATCAGGGCAGGGTAGATGAGACAAACTTATTTAATTGGTATGACAAGGCTCCCGCTTATGTGCGTTGTCGATCGCAGGCTGAGCAAATGGTGTTGGATTGCGCGAAAGAAAAAGGCCTTGATGCAGTGGCTATGTGCGTTGCAAATACTTATGGCCCTGGCGATATTCAGCCGACGCCGCACGGCGAATTAATTAAAAATGTGGCTTTTGAAAAAACCTCGTTACCGATTGATGCAGCGAATCCGGTTGTTGATATTCGTGATGCAGCAACGGCAATGATTCTAGCTGCGAGCAAGGCTCGAAAAGGAGAGCGCTATATCGTGGTTGCCGAGCACATCAATCAAATTGAATTGTTTGCTCATGCCGCCGATATGGCGGGTGTACCAAGGCCTAAGCTGAAGTTGTCGATACCGGTGGTCTATACCATCGCGTTTGTTGCCGAGATGGCTTTAAAGTTAGTGGGTAAGCGAACCTCATTAAATCGAGAATCAATACTGCTTACTTCGATTTTCAATGAAATGGATAATAGCAAGGCAAAAAGAGAATTAGGTTGGCAGCCGCGGCCTATGAAAGATAGCATTGCCGATGCAGTGAAATTTTATCTAGCGAATCCGTAGGCTCTCAAATGACTAAGCTTAACTCAAGATAGCAAAGTGCCGTCCCTTGCTGCTTCATCATATGGGTCATTTTTGTTCGCTCTGCGCCATATTTGCTCTGTAAGGCATTTTCTGCCGCACTGATAAGCGGATCATCCACTGACATTAAGCGAGCGACTGCATCATACCGCTGCCCAGTAACATCTCCCTCCCAAGTGCATGGTGCTAACGACACCTCTGGAAAATTAGCAATTCGCAAGACTTTGGCTGATCCTTCTATGGTCCGCATATATAATTTTCCTTTATAGCCGGCCAGCCATAACGGTGTGAGTATTTGGCAGCCGTCTCTTTTTTGGGTTGCTAGTGAGACAGTTGCCTCATTAGCCAGTTGTTGATAAATATCCATGTTATGAGTTTAGCGTGATTCGCTGACCTCTGGCTAGCAAAACAAGGCCAGTGATTAGTATTGCCGTTTAAAAATTAAAGATTGCCGTTCTTTCACGCTAAATTAAGTAGACTTTATTTACACTATAGATCGTTGCTATTGAGACTTTTTATCAATCGCTGACAATGTATTCATTGGACATACAATTTAATGTTTGCTGAAAAATTTGATCAAGCAAAGCTCTTTGCCGATGCTCGCGCTATCGACGGCTTAGAAGACTTTGGTGATCCTGTTTTCTATCGTCCACTAGAGGTCTTGTTGAAAGATTTAGCGCAAGCGCCTTTAAATAAATTGGGCGCTAATATTTTAAGTGGCGGCATTGTACGCAGCTTGGCAAATCGCTTACGATTAAATGCCTGGTTTAGCCGCCACCCTGAAATTGCCCATGAAGAGATCGTAGCACCGGTAGTGGTAGTAGGTATGATGCGTTCAGGAACGACGTTGATTCAGCGACTATTAGCTAGCGACCCAAACCATTGCACGACCTTAGGTTGGGAGGCATTAGAGCCGGCCCCCGCTTTAGACTACGATCCGTCTGAGCGAGTCTTAAATGACCCACGCATAGCAAATGCCGAGCAACGAGAGGCAAATGCTCGAAAATATACGCCGCAGTTATTTTCTATTCATCCGTCGTATGCACATAAAGGTGAAGAAGAGATTATGTTTTTGGCTGATGCCTTTATGTCGCATGTGCATGAATCATCCTGTCATTTACCGAATTACCGCGCTTGGTTAGACCAACAAGATTTCAATCCAGCGTATCGTCATCTCTATCGTTGCCTGCAGATTTTGCAGTGGCAAAAAAGACATCGCGGGGAGCTTTGCCAGCGATGGGTATTAAAAACACCGGCGCACTTAGGCTATTTAGATACTTTATTAGAAGCGTTTCCTGATGCCCATATTGTTCATTTGCATCGCGATCCGGTTGATACTATCCCATCGGGGGCCAGCTTAAATACTACTTTATGGCGCATGCATGCCGATGATGTTGACCCTAAGCAGGTCGGTCAGCAATGGCTTGAGCGAATGAGTTGGACCAATCGGCGCGCCTTAGCGGCACGAAAGGCGTTGGAAGGTAACGACCAACGGTTCACGGATATTCATTTTCATGATGCTGTACGTGATCCTATTAGTCAGGCTGAAAAAATATATATGGCCTTATGCCAGCCATTGCCAGATTCGACCAGAACAGCGATGACGGATTGGCTGCTTGAAGACAGTCAGCAAAAATTGCCCAAGCATCACTATCGGGCTGAGGATTTTGGTTTAACGGATGCGTTAATTGAGCAAAAGTTTCAAGCGTATAAGCAGCGATTTCATGCAAACTAGCTCATAGTTGTGCTGTTTTGCATTGATAGAATATTAATAAGGAGACAATGATGACTCACCCAGTAGCTACCGCCGAACAACATGAACAAGAATTGGCAGCGTTAAAATTAATTGAAAATCCGACGGTTAAAGCCGCTTATGAGCAGGTTTACCATCACTGGCTAGAAATTTTGCCGCCCAGTGATGTGATGCGAGCCTGTTTTGATGAAGCCTTTGAAGAGGTGATGTTTTCAGCCGCTGTCTGGTCGTCTAACCAAGACCCGTTACGACCGAAAGTATCGGTTATTACTCGCTTAGCGCATACGGTTAATGGTCAAGCGATACCGGGTTCACGCTGGGGTATCGATAACCCTGATTCTATTTACCGAGTGATTCCTATTTCTGGTGACGAAAAATATTTGATTCATGGTCGCGTGGGTAAAAATCGCATGACCGAAAATTACTTTACCCTTTGGGATGACAAAATGGGCACCGTTGATGTGCTCGATGGCAATGATTTGGTTTGTGCCGATGATGGTAGCTTCACTATTACGGTCGACAGTGAGCCAGCAGGTGATCGCGTCAATCATGTGCAAAGTTCACCGACCGCCCATGAGTTTTATATTCGCGATGTGATGCTGAATTGGGATAAAGACGATCCTAATGAACTCACCATTGAGCGCCTAGGGGATGAGCCGTCGACGCCGCCAATGACCGACGATGAACAAGCTGAATTAACCGCTAAAATGATG
>DDDX01000107.1:913-5020 GCA_002339085.1 Cellvibrionales bacterium UBA1969 | reverse complement strand
ATTAATGCGGTTTGCCCAGGCGGTACTGATACGGCGATGAATAAAACCATTCATTTTCCTGACGATATTGATTGGGAGCTGATCAACCGTTATAGTTCTGCTCGCGGTATGGCGCCTGCTGAAGATTTGGCCTCTGCGATTGCTTATATTGCTTCTGATGAAGCAAAAACAGTTCATGGATCAATTTTTTCGGTGGATAACGGCATTATGGCCGGTTAGTGAAGTCGCGGATTTTTAAAAGGCGCGGACCATGAGTCGGCGTTTTTTTTGCAGTTTATTTATGTGGTTTGGGGGTAAGTAGAGTATGGCTAGAACGGTTATTGAATATCCTCAGCAGTCACATTTTAGTACTGACTACACCGTTTTAATCTCTGACATCAATACCGCCAATCACTTAGGTGCTGATAAAATGTTTTCATTAATGATTGAAGTTCAAATGCGATTTTTTGCGTATTTAGGTTATGATAAAACCCCGCAACTTGAGGGCGTCAATTACTTAATGGGTGATACCGAATTTATATTTAAAGCTGAGAGTTTCTATGCCGATCAGTTGACCATAGAAGTTGCTGTCGGTGATTTTAGCAGCAAAGGTTTTGAACTGCTTTATTGGGTAAAAAATAACACACGAAAAATTACTGCGGCTTACATAAAAGCTGGGATGGTCTTTTTTGACCCAGAGACAGCTAGGCCGGTGAATGTCCCAACTTCTTTTAAAAAGCGTTTTACTGATATGTAGTGGCTGAAGTAGCCACTTTATATTCAAAAAAGCCCATATTTGATGTTTTCAAATCAGCAAAAGTCGATTCTTAGCCTCCTTTTTTTTGCAATTTCAGCTATGCTTATCTAATAAAATTGTGGGCAATAAGCCTGAAATGAAGTTAACCCTTTCAAATAGCTAATTGGTTTTAAATGGCTTATGAGTGAACGTGAATTTATCATGCAGATGCAGCCATGGTTCGGTGATGAAGAAAAGCAGTCACTGAATGAATACATGGAAAGTGGCGGGTTCATCACTGAATTCAAACAAACGCAAGTCTTTGAGCAATTGCTTTGCGAATACACTGGCGCTGAACATTGTATCGTGGTCAATAATGGCACTATTAGTTTATCACTGGCAGCGTTGGCAAGCGGGTTAGTCGCTGGCGATGAAGTTATTGTGCCGAACTACACCATGATTGCAACTGCAAACGCCCTTAAAATGTTTGGTATAGAGCCAGTGTTTGTTGATGTTGAGCCAGAGACACTTTGCTTAGATATTGATGAGGTGTGTCAAGCTATAACAGCCAAGACTAAGGCGGTCATGCTGATGTCTGCTAACGGTCGCTACCCTGCAGTTGGCATTGAAGCATTTGAAACATTAGCGATGCAGCGAGATTTAATATTACTTGAGGATGCGGCTCAATCACTGGGTTCTTTTTATCCCGATGGGCGTCATATTGGTCTGGCTGGATTGGCAGGGAGTTTTTCTTTTTCAGCGTCTAAAATTATATCGACGGGCCAGGGCGGCTGTGTTGTGACTAATGACGCAACTTTCGCTGATAAGGTTCGCAAGTTAAAAGATTTCGGCCGAGTCAGTGGCGGAAATGATTACCACGAAACACTTGGTTTGAATTTTAAGTTTACCGATTTGCAAGCCTGTGTTGGCATTGCTCAAATGGCTAAGTTAGCGTATCGAGTGACCCGAAAGAAAGTTATTTATCAGAGTTATAAAGATTCCTTAGCTGGAATTGATGCCGTGAAATTTTTTGCCCAAGATTTAGATCATACTACACCGTGGTTTATTGATGTTTTGGTTGAGCAAAGAGATGATCTGATAGCTTATCTTGAACGGCATCAGGTTGGTTCGCGAGTTATGTACCCGCCAATTAATAAGCAACCGGCTTATAACTTACCGGGCGAACATGAGGTGTCGAATTTAATTGGCGTTAAGGGTCTATGGCTGCCATCTGCTGCACAGTTAACCGATACTACCATCGATTACATATGCGATGTTATTAGGCGTTTTTACGATTAGTTGATTGAGGCTAGGTTGTGAGTGGACTCTGTTATTGTCGCAGTGGAAAACCTTTCAGATTTGGCTGTATGAATTTAGCTTTAAACCTTCTGGCCACCTCTACTTCTATTAAGTGTCAGCTGTTGAAAAAGGAATAAAATACGCTATTGTTACTTGGATGGCAGTGCAGGGAAGTGATAGGGTAGGATATTCTTCTTATTTGAATTTATCGTCAATCAGAGACCAGAGATCAGATATCATGATGAGATTTTTTATAGGATCAATAACCGTAATTTTGTTGGCTGCTTGTGTAACACAGGATCAGCGTGTGGTGATTGCAGAACAAAATCAGCATCCTGCAATAGCACTATTTTTAAAGTATGAAATAGCTGTTGCCAAAGCTGACAGTTTTAACGATTTGATTGATGATTTTTTCAACCCTGCCTCCCATGCAACAATTTTACGCAGTCAGGGTTGGTACCGTTTAGCTTACAGTGCTTCGTTTGAGGGTCTGAGAAATGGACGTTGTGAGTCGATAGAGTTGCTAAAGCAGGATCCTAATTTTGCGCTGTTGAGCTGTAAAGGGCCTTATAAGTTTAAATCGGCTCTGGGCTTGGCCACTGATGAGACTATGCAGATACGAGTCAATATGAAGCAAGTCAATGACCAGTGGTATTTCTTGAAGAGTTCTCTAACGCATACCATGGCAGGTGGACGTTACCCTGATAGAAATTTAGGCATAAAATTTAAATAAAAAAAGAGCGGCATAGCCGCTCTTTTTTTCTCCCTATAATACTTAATCCCAGCTTAGTGCACCGCCCGTCTGGTATTCAATGACCCGCGTTTCAAAGAAGTTTTTCTCTTTGCGTAAATCCATAATTTCAGACATCCAAGGGAAGGGGTTGGTCACGCCTTGGAACTGTTCCGGCAAGCCTAATTGAGCCAGTCTTCTATTTGCTATAAATTGCAAATACTCTTCCATCATTTTAGCATTCATACCTAATACACCGCGCGGCATGGTGTCGCGGGCATATTCGATCTCGATTTGCGTACCTTCTAAGATCATTTGAATCACTTCTTCTTGGAATTCAACCGTCCACAACTGTGGATTTTCTAATTTAATCTGGTTGATAACATCGATACCAAAGTTAAGGTGCATTGACTCATCACGTAAAATATATTGGAACTGCTCGGCGATACCGGTCATTTTATTGCGACGACCCATCGACAGTATCTGAGTAAAACCACAATAGAAGAAAATGCCTTCGGTGACAGCATAAAAGCCCACGAGATTACGGAGCAGCTCTTGATCCGTTTCTAAAGTTCCCGTTGTGAAAGTGGGGTCAGAGAGGGAATGTGTATGGCTCAGGCTCCAAGAGGCCTTTTTTGCTACCGAAGGTACTTCGCGGTACATATTGAATACCTCGCCTTCATCCATTCCCAGTGATTCTATACAGTACTGATAAGCATGCGTGTGAATCGCTTCTTCAAATGACTGGCGAAGAATATACTGACGGCATTCTGGGTTAGTGATTAGGCGGTAGATGGCCAATGCGAGGTTGTTAGCAACCAAAGAGTCGGCAGTCGAAAAATATCCCAATGAACGCATCACAATCAGTCGCTCATCTTCACTGAGGCCTTCATCACTTTTCCATAAAGCAATATCTGCGGTCATGTTAACTTCTTGCGGCATCCAATGGTTAGCACAGCCGTCTAGGTATTTTTGCCAAGCCCAGTCGTATTTAAACGGGACTAATTGGTTTAAGTCTGCACGGCAGTTAATCATTCGCTTTTGGTCAACTTGGATGCGTTGCCCGCTTTGTTCTAATTCTTCAAGACCGGCAGAAATATCCATATTGGCAATGACTTCAGCAGCATCGGCAATATTTTTTGCGATGCTTTGATCTTGGTCGCTATCCACTTGAGTTTCTCGATCGAGCGTATTATTAATCGGTGCTTCAGTGCTGGGTTTTGACGCTTCAGCAGCTCTTTCTGCTTTTTTGATGGCTTCGGCTTTTGCTACTGCCTCAACTGTGGCATCAATGACAGGTGCTGCAGGGGCGGTTGTGGTGGTGCTTTCTTCTTGGTAATCATCCCAACTTATCATGGGTTTT
>DDDX01000107.1:0-532 GCA_002339085.1 Cellvibrionales bacterium UBA1969 | reverse complement strand
TAGACCGTATTGAGTTATCGTTTCAATCTTATTGGCATGCCTCGCAATCCGGATCATCTAAAGAGCAAGCCTGAGGGACTGGTGCTGGCTGCGCTAGCATTTCGTCCGATGATGAAACCGCATTCAGTTGACTAGTTTCAATGGTCGATTTTTCAGTGCCCGTTGCTGCCAGAGAGCGGAGATAATAAGTCGTTTTTAATCCTCGGTACCAAGCCATTCGGTACGTCACATCTAATTTTTTTCCGCTTGCTTGGTTGATGTAAAGGTTAAGTGATTGTGCCTGGTCGATCCACTTTTGGCGGCGGCTTGCAGCATCGACAATCCATCGTGGTTCCACTTCAAATGCAGTGGCGTAAATTTGTTTTAAATCGTCTGGGATTCGAGCAACTTTTTGTACACTGCCTTCATAGTGTTTGAGATCATTAACCATCACGCTATCCCACAGATTTCGCTCTTTGAGATCACGAACTAAGTAAGGGTTGATGACGGTGAACTCGCCCGATAGATTCGATTTCACATAAAGGTTTTGATA
>DDDX01000002.1:43422-79240 GCA_002339085.1 Cellvibrionales bacterium UBA1969 | reverse complement strand
AATCGTAATAACGCGGCCCCAACCTCGTTCGCACATGCCATCGATAAGGGCCTTAGTGCAATTCAAAACCCCATAAAGGTTGACTCCTAAGAATTGATTCCACTGATCGATGGGCATATCGCGAAACGAAAGCTGCTGCATATCGACCGACCCCGCATTGCCGGCATTATTAATTAAAATATCAATACCGCCTGTTTGCGCTTGAAGGTCTTTAATTGCGGGTAGTACCGCCTCGGTTTGGCTAACATCAAAAGGCGCAGCAATTGCATCACCCCCGTCTGCGATAATCGCACTGGCTGCCGCTTCTGCCGTCTGTGGATTAATATCATTGATCAACACTTGATGGCCTGACGCAGCCAACTTAGTTGCCACAGATAAGCCCACACCACGGCCAGCGCCAGTAATTAATACGGTTCTTTTTGTTGTTGTCATGCACACACTCCGTTAATCATAAAATCGCTTTTAATTAATGAGGTTGGGCAGAAAAGCAACGTGGCGCGGCTAAATGCTTCACGTGCGGCCACACCTCAGCTTCAAATAAATGCAAACTCTGCCAAGCCAGGTCGGGGTCTAAACCACCCAATAATGGAGTAAGAATAAAGGTTCTTTCGTTACCTAACGCGAGAATCATCTTGACTGCATCGGCTGGTGTTAAAACCTGATACGCCCCACTCTTACGCAGATCATCTGGGTCAACATTCGCGGCAAACGGGCCAGCCGCTTTACCGTAAGCCTCAATGGTCCAGTCGGAATACGACTGTACGCAATGCTCCACATGCGGTGCGATAGTTTGCCAATCGGCCTCGGGATCACTGGAAATATGCGTGAAAATTGGCCCTAAGGGATATGCACTCTCACCGGGATCAGATAAGCCACGCGTTAAGCAGGCCTGACGATAAACATCCCAGTTCTCCCCGGCCGGCGGGTAATAGCCATCGGCGATGGCAGCAGCTCTGCGGGCCACTGCTGGATGTGCGCCACCAAGCAACAGCGGCGGGGCTGGCTTCGGCACCGGCGTGACAGTCACCGCGCGGCCCTGATGTTCAAATTCCTGCCCTGTCCACGCTTGGCGCAAGACCTGAAAGGTCTCTAAGTAAAGAGCTTTTCGGTCTTCGCGGCGCTTACCAAACATGGCAAACTCATAGGGTCGATACCCCGCCCCTATCACAACCTGCAATCGACCGCCGCTAATCAATTGCAATACGGCTAAATCTTCCGCTAATTTCACCGGCTCATAAAGCGGCGCTAACAAAACATTAGAGCGCAAAATGATTTGCTCAGTACGGGCAGCAATCGCAGCAGCCATTGGAATCGGTGACGGTAAATACCCATCACTGCTGGCATGGTGTTCACCTAAACCAATGGCCTGAAAACCTAAGCGGTCAGCCCAAGCACTGATATCTAAAGCAGCGGAATAAAGACGATCAGCGGAAGCACCAAATGAGGGGGCCCGCATATCAAAACTCACAACAAATTCCATAATTGATCCATTAATTGTTATACTTGTCAGTAACAAATTCATCATACGCGGCCAACTTTAAACCGCCAAGTACAAAAACCCAGCCTTGCTAAAAGGCAATGATTGCATGAGGCCAGCTAACACACTCACTATTTGAGAAACTGACTATGAAAAACGGACTACGAAAATTGTTTGCCCCGCTACTGAAAATTTTTGAACATGGCCAGGGTGACTATGCCTATAAGCCGATGAGCCGTATCATACTGATAGTCCTTGCACTTTTGTTTGGTGGTCTAACAGTGGGGCTGATTGTGATCAGCCAAAAAATGGCATTGGGTTGGGGGACCGTGATACCCGTGAGTGTTTTTTCAGCGGTGAGCTTATTTTGTTTAATTATTGGTGGATTAGGCAATAACCGTGCAGTAGCCAGAGTATGGGGCAATCGTTGAGTAAATAAAGATGATGGATTAAAAAAAGTAGTAGGCACAGGAAGGGTACCGGTGCCTACTACAAACGGAGCGTAATAATTTTTACTGGAGATAAAAATTACAACTAATTAGCTGCATAGCTTGTGCCATAAATAAAATAACCAACTAAAACAGATACTTAAATCTCATTATCCTTTGCAAGCTATGAAACTCCTTCAGTTCTTGCACCTAAATAAAGCTTTATCGAAAGCCTTACGACACAAATAAATGCAAAACTAATAATATTTAAGCTTGAAAAATTAAAGTGCTAACAATTACACACGGTAATAAACCTAAAAACTTTTTTAAAAAAATTTCCTATGGCGCAAAAAAAATAAACTTCCAGAGGTGATATCCATTATAAAAATCTAATAAAATCTGCTTTCAAACCTCAAGACTTTTTTGAATAAGACATTTCTACGAAAGAAAATCCTCTAGATGTTAAACTTAAAGGCAGTGCGGGGGTTTCTAGAGATAGGTTTTACAGTGAGAAAATACAGGCGAAACAGTGATGGCTTTTGACGATATTGAGTAAGATAATCGTTATGTTACTTTTTTAAAAAAGGTAGGAAGCAAGAGAAGGGTAATTCGCAGTACTTCCTACAAACGGAGCAAAATAATTTTTACCTGGAGATAAAAATTACTGCCATTCACCACAAACGCCGTCCACTATGAAAACGGCGAAAGTGATAAAAGGTTCGAGCTAACTTACAGATCGATACCGGTGCTCAAATCAAGTACGAGATAATCTTCGCCTTCACTATTACCTCCAAGTGTGATACCGAGAGACATTGCACCTACATCAGTACCTGCAGAGATTTCCGCATAATCATACTCAGATTCGTCTTCTTCACCATAAGTGATGGTGAAGGGCCCTATTTCCGCACCTACAATCAGCCATTCGTAATCGGAATCATCTGCAAATTCACCATCTACAAAGCTAACTGAAAGCGGGCCCTTTGATAATGAAAGAGAAAACTCATCTTCAGCCCCATCACCATACGTGTATTCGTAAGCTGTATAACCTATACCTACGCCCACTCCAGCAATCTCAGTTTCATAACCAGCGTAGATATCATATTCAATGCTTGATGCGCCACCAAATGAACCACCAGCGTCACTCTCGCCATAACCGTCAGATATTGCCCAAACACCGGCATAAAATCCACCTGAGGCAACATCGATGGAAGCGTAGGCACCTGCATCACCAAGGCTAAAGCCACGATAAACATAGTCTGACACAGCACCAATGGTCATACTTAGCTCTGCAACCGCTGTGGCACTTGACAATGCAACAGCCGAAGCTAATAAAGATTTTTTAAGTACGTTCATATTTTTTCTCTCCGATTTATTTAATTTGAAATATTTCAATAGGTAAAAGCCAAACAGCTATCCCTACTTATAAAATTGCATAGCGTATGCCAAGAATATATTTTGCAATTAAAACAAGGTTTTACATTAAGCTGACGGTTTGAACTGTTAATCTCTCTAAAAATTTGCACCGAAACAATGCTCACCAAGAACCTTTATGGGACAAATGAAAAAAAAATGGACAGTTTCTTTAACAAGAGACAATTTCATCGATTAATGATTATCAATTGATGGATATATGAACTTTTTTATATCTCGATTTGTGACTATGTCACTTTTTAAAACCAAAACTTTTATTTTTCATCTCGCAAGGCGCACCAAGATTGCCCAGGCTTAAAAAATCATGGCGTCATCGCGAGCTAAACAGATCGTACTCAGTAACGGTAGGCAACTCTACCAATCGGCCAATAGGGTTGATTCAAGATATCAATAATTGTTATAGAACTAAGATTAGTATTACTCAACATAAGCTGACAAAGCCTATAGCTTAGGGGGTATCGATAGCAAAAAAATCATCTATTAACCCGCAGGTGATGATTGACGGTAATGCCGATGCCGGTGCTTGGTCATGTGGCATGGTGGCGGGCTTGATTAATGATGTGCCCACCGTACAAGAGCTGATGGACAACATTATGAATGAAGCCAATGACTTAATTAACCAGCGCCTCAAAAAATTTGCTGACAGTTAGCTGACAGGTAAAAAATTTCACTTAATGGCCTATCGCCTACGCAATTAACGCAGGCGATAGGCCATTTTTTTATCGAAGCAAAATGAGATATTAACGTTTATGCAATAGTCCTAGGCTGAGGAAAGCTTGGCGTGAATCGCGCCATCAACAGGCAACAAAACACCGTTCACAAAGGCCGCTTCGTCTGAGACTAAAAACACGGCGGCGTTAGCAATGTCGTCGGCATTGCCTAAGCGACCGACCGGCACATGCTCACACCATTGCTGGTAGGTCGATTGGGTTGTTTTTTCAGTTTGCTTTGCATCTAGCGAATCAAGCCAAGCGCGCAATGAAGGAGTTTCAATCGGACCTGGGGCAATCACATTCGCTCGAATGCCTTGGCTACCATATTCAACCGCGATGCTGCGCGCTAAGCTGGTTAAACCCGCTTTTGCTGCACCGTAGGCCGCTAAGCCCGGTGAGTAATTAATCCCAGCGCCTGAAGAGGTACACAAAAAAGTGCCAGATTGTTGCGCCAGCATGATTGGCAATGCCGCTTTAATGCAGTAATGCACCGAGCGAAAATTCAAAGCATAAATTGTTTCAAATTCATCGTCTGACACCTCGGCATAAGCCGACGGCAAAGAGCCGCCCGCGTTGCAAAAAACAATATCCAATTGACCTAAGGCCTGATGACTTTGTTTTACCATCTTCTCAACGGCCTGTTGGTCCGTCACATCGGCGACCATCACCTCACCCTGCCCGCCTTGTTCGATGATGAAGGCAAGGGTTTGCTCGGCCAAATCAACATTAATATCATTGACAATCACCCTTGCCCCTTCACGAGCAAATTTAATCGCGCTGGCGCGACCAATGCCCGCCCCCGCTGCCGTAATTAAGGCGATTTTTTTCTCTAGCCGCTTAGACATCGCATTGCCTCATAACCGTTAGCCAATGAACATACTTAAAGTTGGTCCCACTTGACCACCTTGGCCTGCGGCAATGACACAGTAGCACCCTTACTGTCTAGCCAGCGAAACGTCATAAAGCCAAAGTGGTAGCCGCTGGTATCAAGCCAGTTAGGATGTCCTGGATCTTGATGAGCCACCACAAATTCAACACTGCCATCGGCACCGTATTCAACCTCGGACAAAGTTAACGAGGTGGGTCGATGCAAATAATCATGGGTTTCATGCCAACGAGACTCAAGGGTTAAATTCCAATAACGGGTTTCGGGTGGCTGGGCAGTGATCACTAAGGCTTCATCATCGGCTAATTGATAACTGCCGATCATATATAAATTATCTTCGCCACTTATGGCCGAACCTAAACTTTCACTGGAGGTTTGCACAAACTGATTGGTCTCGGTTAACAATTCAGGTAGCACGTACTTATGCAAAGTGGTGAGCTTTAAAAATGCGTAGCTGGTACCAATTAAACTGTCTGCGATGGTTTGGTCAGATGGCGGTGCATAGGCTGGTTGCTCGCCCAAAATCTCGATTGCCAGCGTTGCTTGCTCACTGAGCGAACGGTCGGCCATGTACTGGCGAACCAAAATACCCGAGGCATCGTTTGGAATCTGAATCCAATTCGCCGGCACACCGTTATTACCATAAGCGTTTATGTCAGGGGCGTCTTTACTTAACAGTAAGGTAAAGTTACCTTCGGCATCGCGATTCAGTTGCTGATCATTAATATACCCTACACCGCGTCTCTCGGTCATACCCAAGCCACCGGTAATGGTAAAACTCAAATAGTCGTCACTGCGGTGGGTGCCGCGAATAATATAATCGTATTGGCCATTTATTTGTACGTTGTGATATTCGGCATCGGGGTTATCGCCTCCAACTTTTCGCACCTCGGTATCCATCCGTTGGAAGTGTGGCAATTGCGGATTAGCATCTGCCGCCACTTCGGTACTCATTGAGACGACGCGCAACAACCAGCGCATACCTTCAATAGCTTCTTGCTCAGTCTGTGCTTCGTTTAAGACCATTTGATGGGTGCTATCGAGCAGGGCTTTAAAATCTTCGAAGGCTTGATTGGATTTTAGCGCGGCATAATCATTATTTGAACCGCTACCCAAACTGCTAATTGTCGCGATTAACGCTGCACCTCTGGGTAACTGCAAACCCACCACAACGCCTACTAACAAAACCAATACTAACGCGATAATATTTTTTATCATGATTTTTCGTCCTTTGCTCATTCGACAGCGATTTAAAAAACGTATTCTTATACCTACCCATCATGATAACCACTTTACTAAGCTCCAACCTTTAACTTCAATCAATCTTTGACTGCACGCTAATCCAGTATTAACGAAATTCCATAATGAATACTAATCACTATCAAATACAATAGCTTGAAAAGAACATGGGATTTAAATTCGTTAATGGCGACCGACAGAAAATGGGTTACACTGACCTTTATTCTCTGAGCGCAGAGCTTAAGAAGTGATAGATAAGGCAAACAACTAATGAGCAATAATCGCCATCTGATTGAACAATATTTTGCCTCGCTGACGGGACAAAGTGACATCCCCATTAGTGATCACTTTGCCGACGATATTGTCTGGCACTTGCCACCTGCCCACCCGTTTGGCGGACCATTCATTGGCCTTAATGCTGTGCTGGAGATGTTAGGCCAAGGCAGTCACTTGTTTCGTTTTGAGACGATAGCCATTGACCGTCGCGCCTTAATTGTCGAGGACAACAATGCCGCCGTTCACTTTATACTGAAGGCAAAAATGCACGATAACCGCGACTACTGCAATGAATATTTATTTCGCTTTCAATGCCAGGACGGCAAAATCAGTCAGGTATGGGAATGTATGGATACCTACTATCAATACACGGTAGGGATGTTTGATACTTCCGAGTGAAGAAATTATAGCCATTTCTTATCACTCAATATTAATAAATCATGCAACTAGGAAAATATGGCAATCTCCGTTCAGCACACTGTTCATGTTAATTTAAACTGTAATGACCTCGAGCAACATAAAGCCCTATTATCTAAATTGGGATTCTCTGCCGCTTCGCGTTTGCGACCCGATCCGCAAGACGGAAAAGATATGGGTATCCAAGGTGATGTTCAGTGGGACGGCTACGCCATGGTAAGCGGCCAAGACTGGCAGAACGCCATGATCGATTTATTAACGTTTCGCTTACCGCCTATTACCGGCCAGAGCTATGAATCGCTAAATCATATTGGCAATCAGGCATTAATTATTGCTGTCGATGATGTCGAGGCAACGCACCATGCGCTGCGCGCAGAAACGCTGCAATTTCTTGGTCCTTTACAAACCACAAAGGGTACTGACTTTCATTTTCGCGATCGCGATGGAATTCGCTACGATATTATCGATCGCCGCATAAGAAACAATAAGCAGCTAGGCTTGGCTGGGCTCGTTGTCAATTGCTCAGCCATTGACATCACACAGACTTGGTACCAGGATCATCTCGGTTTTGTGTCACTATCTGACGCACCCGAAAAGACTACTCTTGTGGCCACTGACTATGGCTGTAAGAACGATATCGATTGTTTACACCTGACATTAAGCCTTCCGCATCGAAACGACTTTATCATCCATCTTCAACAACCTGAAGATATTCATGGCCAAAGCTATTCAGTGCCTTACCATGTTGGTTTATATCGAACCGCTTTTGCCGTAGAGGATATTCATCAATGCTATGATCGCCTTCAACAACAGGGAGTCAATTGCCCTCACCCACCGGTGTATCAAGATATGGGGCCGGGAATACCGGTCAATGGTGTATGGGCACTGTATTTTTTTGATCCCGATGGTAACTGCATCGAGTTGATTGAAACGCCCAAAATAAATTAAAACCTCGATCAAGAACAGTTTTGCGCATAAGAAGTGTTGTTGATGCACCAACTTGTTTCAAAATAATATTTAGAATCTAATAAAAAACCTTCTCAACACTCCGTAATAATAAATTTGTTCTTAAAGGTATGAATCGAATTCCTTTGGTGTTAATTTAACCATTAATACCAAAGGAATTCGATTAAATGAAAAAAATACATGCATTTCTATTTCTCTTTTTACTTTCACCTTTATCTTTTGCTGATTCATTAGAACTAAATATTTTTTCTAATGGTCAGGTTGCTGATGCTGATGAGGTTAATGAAAATTTTCAATTACTTGAAACAGCTCTAAATTCTCTCCAAGGTGACTCAGCTTGTGCCACTGCGGCCGATGTGGTCTGTCCAACGCCTCAATCCTTTGATATTACTGTTTACAACCAAGGTATATCAGATGGCTTCTCAAGCGGTGTATCGAGCGTCGATATTACTACTGATAATCAAGCAAGCTATGATGATGGTTATTCCGCAGGCGTTTCGAGTGTTGATATTACCTCTGATAATGAGGCCGTGTGTCTAGGCGTATCTGGTTTATGGGATGAGGCCAGTAAGACCTGCTCGGCAGAATCGAATTCACCCACTACTAGCTATGATGTTTATTCAGGTTTCACTGAAGAATGTTGCATGTCTTTAGAACAAACCCTTGGTATTCCATTTTTTTCAATTGATGGCTGCGATGAATTAATGGGACCTTATGGGTTACAAACGCAATGTACTGCCGATCAATTGCCAATTAGTACTCAATGTTCAACTGAGTCATCTCGATATTTTTGTGGAGGACGTGTTGAAAGCTGTGAGGGTTCAGCATGTGATACTGTTGGGAACTGTCAAAGAAATGATTTTGAGTGTCAATTTACAATAAACGGCACAGGAAGTCTTAGCTGTGATGTCGGTAGCATATGCACAGTCATCACTCCCAGTAATGGTTCATTTAGTTGTGGCTTTGCTGCCGACTGCACTGGTCAAAGATTAAATGGTGGGACTATGACTTGTGAAGATGGATCACAGTGTAGTGCTAGTGTTGCATCAGGAGTTATCGACTGTGAATCAGGTTCCACATGTACTGGTTCTTTCTCTGGAGGATCACTTTATTGTCATGATGGTGCAATTTGTCATGGTGCAACAGGCACCGGATCAAGTTCTGTAACAATGTATTGTGAGTCGGGTGCAACTTGTACTGGTGGCGCTGCTACTGGTTCTGCGCATACGACCATGGTGTGTGCCTCTGGATCTGATTGTTCTGGAGGACCATCTACCGGTAGTGCCAAGGTTACTCAAGCTTGTGAAGTAGGAGCCACTTGCGCTTGCTCGCCGGGTCTCAGTAATAGTAGTTGTGTATCAGGTAATTTTGCAGACTATACCTTTCCTAATTTTTAAATAGGTATCTTTTTCTCAAATAAATTTTGTTGGTGGAGCTAAACGGGATCGAACCGCTGACCTCAACACTGCCAGTTATCGGTTCAGTCATTTTTTATAATAATATCAAGACAGTGAAAAAGATTGGACAAAATTGTTTGATGAATGTTTGACAAAATTCCAATTTTTAAAATTCATACCCTAATACTTCAATATCTTTTCCATATATCTGGCTTACGATCTCTTTTGAAGTTTGATCATAGATATCTTGATAATTAGGCTTATTGGTTTTTAGTTCATGAGGCAAATCATCAACTTTTAAATTAATGGTTTTTAGTAGACTTCCAATATCATCTGATAGAGATTCGAATCTAATAACTTTTTTAAATGGAACTCTTTTATTTTTATAATAAAACCATTTTGTCTGAGGCCAAAACATTCTATCATCTTTATAAAGTTCAGGCTTAGTCATTACATCTAATACAAATTGATTAAAATTTTTAAGACTATATTCCTTTAAATACGGCTCATACGCACTTATGTTATGCTGTTTAATCAATGCAAAACCTGACAATAGCCTATCCCATGGATTTCTTACCGAAATAAAAGAAGAGTATTCTTTCCAGAATTTTTTGGGATAAAAATCTGGCAAAGCATGTCTTTCTCCAGACTCATTGAGCTGTTGTGGACTAAACCCAAAAGCAATTTCAATACTGGTACCAGCACATCGACAAGGATGAATATAAATTACTTTTGATTTATGACAAATCACAATAGTCCATAAGAAAGGAATGCTGGTTTATAGAAAATTTTAAGGAGCTATTTCTACCCAACCCTTGTTTTGATAATGTCCCTTGATTATCTTATATGTAAAAAAAGGATAAATTAAATGGGCAAGGCCGAATGTTATGATGGCTAGTATTAAATGAACAACACAGTGGGTCCAGATCCCTTGTGCAGCCCAATAAATAGGGCCAAAAAGAAAAACCCAAAGCCATGATGCTGAAGAAGAAACTTCCTTTTGAAAATCATTCTGTGGATTTTTAAAAACCATTCTTATCTCCTAATTTTCTCGACTAAAAAGAAATTGGTGGAGCTAAGCGGGATCGAACCGCTGACCTCAACACTGCCAGTGTTGCGCTCTCCCAGCTGAGCTATAGCCCCATGTCTGATATGAAGCGTCTTAATTAACGCGATCATGGAAATGGACGGCCATTTTAACGATGCTGCCTCAGTCGTCAAGCCTTTGTTCGCCTATCAAATGCAGAAATCACTTATTGGCCGAGATTTAGGCAGCGATAGGCTCTTTCCAGCGCCTTCATTTGCTTTTTAGACACGCCGCCTAATACCTCAATGGCATATCGCAACCGTGCACGGGTCATATCAGAGCCCAGCAAGGCCATGGCATCCATCACCGAAAACGAAGCCGTAGTGCCGGCTACCGCAATAAACAACGGCGCTAAAAAATCTTTGAGCTTCAATTCAAACGCTTCGGCTAAACCACTGAGTTCAGCAAATAGTGCATCGCGTTGCCAGTCATTGAGGTTTTCAAAACGCCACAGGCAAAATTGCAAGATTTTGACTTGCTCATTAGTGTCAAGCTTTAAGGCAGTAAAGTCGGTCTCTGTAATAGTTAATTGGCCTGATACCAAAAACGCGGTTTTGGGAATAAAGTCACTTAAGGTATCCATCCGCGCCTGAACTTGTGGCAATACGGCTAATAAATTATCGCGATTCAACGCCCAAGCCGTTAATTGATCGGCTAACTGTTCAGTGGTCAAAGATTCACGAATCCACAAACCATTTAGCCAGTTAAGCTTGTCCAAATCAAAAATGGGCCCCCCCAGCGAGACACGCTGAATATCAAACGCCGTTAGCATATCATCCAAACTAAACTTTTCGCGCTCATCAGGCATTGACCAGCCCATTCGCGCCAAATAATTCACCACCGCTTCAGCCAAATAGCCCATGCGCTGGTAATACAAAATGCTGGTGGGGTTCTTACGCTTACTGAGTTTGCTTTTATCGGGATTGCGCAATAGGGGTAAATGACACAATTGCGGCATGGGCCAGTCAAAGTACTGGTAAAGTAGCTGATGCTTAGGAGCGGAATTAATCCACTCTTCTCCGCGCAGTACATGACTAATTTGCATAAGATGATCATCGACCACATTTGCTAAATGGTAGGTCGGCATGCCGTCTGATTTCAGCAATATTTGTGCATCAACCATTGACCAGTCAAGTTCGATATCACCACGCAATAAATCATTTACCACACAGGTCCCCGACTCTGGTACTTTCATGCGCACCACAAACGGTTGGCCGTCATTGACGCGCTGTTGCTGCTCTGCCTCACTCAACAATAAGTCAAACGGTTTCAACGCACGATTCTCACCATCCGCTTTAATTTCAGCGCGTAGCTCATCTAACTCTTTGGGTGTGCGGTAACATTTAAACGCGTGGCCTTGATCAATTAATTGTTGTGCATACTGCTGATAAATATCACCACGTTCACTTTGCCGATAAGGACCAAAATCGCCGCCTTTATCAGGTCCTTCGTCCCAGTCTAGCCCTAGCCAACGCAAGGAATCATAAATCATTTGCTCTGACTTAGCGGTACTGCGTAGTTGGTCGGTATCTTCAATACGCAAAATAAACTGACCGCCGTGCTGTTTCGCAAAGCAAAGATTAAATAGCGCAATATAGGCGGTGCCTACATGAGGGTCGCCGGTCGGTGAAGGTGCAATTCGCGTTCTAACAGTCATGGACACAAGTCGTTCCCAAGCCAATAAAACCGCATTATACGTCATCTAAGCGAATAAGATTAATAGCCTAAGCGTGGTATTTATTGTCAAGCTAGAGATTTAAGTGACTCTATTAGCATTTTAGGATCGGTTATCGTTAATAATAGTAATGGATAAATAAGCGCCTATTATGGCCGTGAGCGCAGCCATCAGTTGCAGCAAATAACGGCTATCAATACCCCATAAAGCCATGACAATCGTCAGCAATAGCATGGCCAACATGGCGATATTCTGTAAAAAATTACTGCTGGCTATCAAACCACCCAACTGTTCTGATGGGGTGTTTTTTTGCAGATAGGCATTGAGCGGCACAATTAAACACGCCGAGGCAATACCCATCATAAAATAGACCATAGCAAACGCAATTGCCGCGCTTAAAAAACTTAATGACGTTAAACCCAACGCCATTATGACCACACCCAGTGGCACAAAGCGTAGCTCAATGCGTCGCCCCGATAAGCGACCAACCGCTATTGCACCTAATGCCAAACCTAAGCCTGTCGTCGCTAATACCCCTTGAATCACTACCGTGTTATTAATGCCGGCATGTGCTTTAGCAAAAGCAGGAAAAGCCGCCAACATACCCTGCCCCACAGACCAAAATAATGCTAAACACAAAACAGGCAGCAATCGCCGACGATGAGACAATAACTCAAACAATGATTGACGCGACACTGAAGAGATTTTGGTCTTGCTATTGATCGCTCCCTGCTCCAGCGCCGTCTCTTTCAGCAGTGGAATACGGTATGTCCAATAAAGTTGTAACATCGCTAAACTCACGAGAACTAAGCCCAAGGGCCAAAGCAAAGCGATAAGCGTATTGGTATCAGCTAATACGATTACCTGACCAGAATATAAGTACTCAAAGCCGACTGAGAAAGCCAATGTGCCCATTAAAATTCCGCTAATAGAAGCAGTTTGCGCCCAACCATTCGCCTCACTTAATCGCGACGGCCCCCAACATAATTTTAAATACGCAAGTTTAGCCGGCGAGTAAAAAGCCGATTGAATAGCCATTAACAATGTCATGATCATTGCAGGCCAAAACCAACCGGCGCTATAAAATACCGTAATAGCCAGGGTTAACAACAGCGATGCAGTAGCCGTTGCGCGCATAATCTTGACTTTATTGTGTGTATCGGCCAGCTTAGCAACCGGAATCACTAAGGCAATAAATGGTAATAAGATGCAGGCGTTAATGATGGCGACTAAGATGATTTGCTGACTGGCGTCATACACTTTAAATACGGTATTCTGTAAGGCAATTTTATGGCCTAAATCAATCAGCGCATTTAGAAAAACAACGCTAAAAAATAACCTACCGTCTTTCATCGATGAACTCACTGCTACACGAGAGGCCTATTTAATAAGAAGAGTTGAAATTGTATTCTACCATAGCGTTTGCAACAGCAAACCTGCCAAATCGATAGCCAATTTTCAGGCGATAAATTCAGTTTTAAAACTTGTAAGAAAGTTGTTATGACGAAGTTCGTAAAGGAGAGAAATTTAAGACCAAAGGCACTTTATTGTTGTTGTTAATGGTGCCTTTGGTCTAAGGTTGCAAATACATTACAAACCTAGGTCATCTATACCCAACTGGTCTTGCAAGAGCCTCACTTCAAGCTTCTCTTCAAGCCGCCTGCGAATATCAGTTGACTTGGCAAATTTAACCGGCTTGCCATCATCTTTATCGATCGAAGTTTCCGTGCTTTCAACGACAATATCGTCGATATCAAGCCCGATATCATTGGCTTGATCATTGGCACCTACTTCAACGCTGTTGGTGGAAATCGTTGCTACTTGTCCAGACATTTTCATAACCTCCAGTCGATCAAAACCAAACACGAAATGTCATTGCTTATTTAATAACCCAACCGATGTAATTATTCTTATCGATTAGCTGTGTCATTAATGAACAGCCTAGACCGTTTATTTATTAAACACCATCAATATTACAAGAAATCGAACGCTTAGAAAAAAATAGTTTTAAAGACTAAAAAGACATAACTAGAAGTTATTGAAGAGCGCTTGCAAGAAATGAAGCGATAGTCTAAAAGCCAGAGATTCATTATAAAAATATAAAAATCAATGATTTAAGGACCATCTGGTCGTGATAATTAACCACCGCCGTTAGAGCAGTAAACGGCGAACATCGGCCAAGTTAGCCGCTATCTCGGTCATGAATCGGCCCGCATCGCCGCCATTAACCGCCCGATGGTCATAAGAAAGCGACAGCGGTAACATTTTACGGGGTACAAATTCCCCGTTTTGGAAAACCGGTTTGACCACCAGCTTAGACACTCCCAGAATTCCTACCTCGGGGGTATTAACAATCGGCGTAAAGCCTGTGCCACCAATGCCGCCCAAGCTGGAGACAGTGAAGCAACCGCCTTGCATCTCATTAGGTTTAAGTTTGCGATGCTTTGCTTTATCTGCCAGTTCGCGAATCTCTTCGGATAACTGCCAAATGCCTTTTTTATTCACATCGCGCAGGACTGGCACCATCAAGCCCGCCGGCGTATCAACCGCCATACCAATATGCACATACTGCTTATATATAATTGACTCTCCGTCAGATGATAAAGACGCGTTAAAAGCGCGATTGGTTTCTAAAGCAGCTGCGACTGCTTTCATGAGAAAAGACACAGGGGTAATTTTGATTTCACGCTCAGCCATCTCATCCTTTAATGTCTGGCGAAAGGCTTCAAGTTCAGTAATATCTGCATCATCAAATTGTGTCACATGCGGTACGTTCATCCAACTGCGGTGCATATTAGCGGCAGTGATTTTATGCAGCTTTGACATAGGTTCAGTAACGATTTCACCAAACTGAGAGAAATCCACTTCAGGCACTTTAGGTATCGCGCCGCCCATGCTGTCAGGCGAGCTTACTAATTTCTTAACATAATTATGCAAATCCTCTTTCGCAAGACGACCACGAGGACCCGAACTCTTAACTCGACTCAAATCGACACCTAACTTTCTTGCTAATTTGCGAACCGCTGGCCCCGCGTAAACATCGGTTTTACGGCGACGATCATCTCCCGTTTGTGTATGCCCAGCATCTACATTTGATGAAGTTGGTGTTTTACTCGTGGCAGGACTGGCTGTGGAAGATGAAACAAGCACTGAGGTCGATGGTTTAAAAGTTTCTGGCTCGGGAGTGATTGGTTCTGCGGCAGCTTCGGTATTATCAACGACAGGCATCAGGGGTTGCGCATTAGTCACCATAACTTCAAGTTCGGCAACCTTATCGCCTTCTGCTAGAGAGTCTCCTTCATTGACATGTAAGACTGTGATTACACCGCCGGCCGGCGAGGGTAATTCCATCGACGCTTTGTCTGACTCCATTAACACGATGCCATCGCCTTCATTTATACGATCACCTACGGCAACCATCAATTCAATTAATTCAACCTTATCAGCACCACCTAAGTCGGGAACCACCACCGATTCTTTTGCAGTGGCAGGCGCTGTTGATGCCGTTTGATCGTTTGCAATAACTGATGGTGCATCCTGCGCTGATGCTTCGCTCGCTATTACCAGCGCTGACTCTGAGGTTACAGATTGAGCAGGTTCTGGCGCTGAAGTGACAGCACCAGACTCACTTATTTCTAATTCTAGAAGTGCATCACCTTCTTTCACCATTGATCCTTCAGCAACAGAAATAGCCGTTACTTTTCCAGCGGCAGGACAAGGTATATCCATTGAGGCCTTATCAGATTCAACCACGATGATTGACTCGTCAATGCTGACCTCATCACCGACCGCAACTGATATTTCAATTACTTCTACTTCGGCAGCGCCACCAAGATCAGGAACCTTTACCGTTTGATTTGTCAATGTTCTCACCTTCATTCAAGAAAATAATTAAAATCGCTTAAATTAATGCTGATTTATGTGGCAGTTTCATACGGTGGTCGGATCAACCTTGTCCGCAGAGATTCCGTATTTTTTCAACGCTTGCTTAATGACTGAAGGATCTAGCTTTGCTTCATCTACTAAGGCTGATAATGCTGAAATGACGATAAAATAACGATTCACTTCAAAGAAATGCCGTAACTTTGCTCGGGTATCACTGCGGCCAAAACCATCAGTGCCTAAAACATTAAATCGACCCGGCACATAGGGCCGTAATTGATCGGCATACAACTTCATGTAATCCGTTGCGGCAATAAAAGGGCCTTCTGCGTCCTTTAGTTGCTCAGTAATATAAGGCACTTTAGGTGTTTCTTCAGGATGCAACATATTCCAACGCTGGCAAGCCAAACCATCGCGCCGTAATTCATTGGCACTGGTAATACTCCAGACGTCAGCAGCTACCGACCAGTCATCATTAAGCAAGGCTACCGCCGCCTCAACCTCGCGTAAGATAGTCCCTGAGCCCATTAACTGAACGTGATTAGCACTTTTGAAATTATTCTCTATTAGGCGATAAATACCTTTAATAATGCCTTGCTCAACACCCACTGGCATTTCGGGATGACTGTAATTTTCATTCATCGCGGTAATGTAATAAAACTTATTTTCTTGCTTGTGGTACATACGATCCAGACCGTCCTGAATAATAACCGCCATCTCGAAGGCATAAGTAGGATCGTAAGAGACACAATTCGGAATGGTCGATGCCATGAGATGACTGTGGCCGTCTTGGTGCTGTAAACCTTCGCCGTTCAACGTAGTTCGCCCCGATGTCGCACCAATTAAAAATCCTCGCGCTTGACTATCGCCAGCGGCCCAAGCCAAGTCACCCACACGTTGAAAACCAAACATCGAATAAAAAATATAAAAAGGAACCAAGGGAGTATTGTTGGTGCTGTATGATGTTGCCGCAGCTAACCACGCCGACATCGCACCACTTTCGTTAATACCCTCTTCTAAAATCTGACCTTTCTCATCTTCTTTATAATACATAATACCACCAGCATCGTGTGGTGTATAAAGCTGACCTTGTGATGAATAAATCCCTAGCTGCCTAAACATGCCCTCCATGCCAAAGGTTCTCGCCTCGTCCGGCACGATCGGCACAATGCGCTTACCAATGCTTTTATCTTTGACCAAGCTTGAAAGAATACGTACAAAAGCCATCGTGCTAGAAATCTCACGCTTACCGGAACCCTTTAATTGTGCAGAAAACGTATCCAATAAGGGCGTATCTAATTGATCGAAACTGGCTTTACGGCGAGGAATATAACCCCCCAACTTTTCACGTCTCTCACGCATATAAGTCATTTCTGGACTGTCAGGCGAAGGTCGGTAATAAGGAACCGTCTCCAGCTCTTTGTCTGATAGTGGAATATTAAAACGATCACGAAACTGTTTTAAACTCTGGGTATCCAATTTTTTCAGTGAGTGTGTTTCGTTATTGGCCTCACCCGCTTCTCCCGTACCATAGCCCTTAACGGTCTGCGCAAGAATGACGGTTGGCTGTCCGGTATGCTCAACCGCTTGTGAATATGCGGCATAAACTTTGTATGGGTCGTGACCACCACGATTAAGATTCATAATGTCGTCATCGGATAAATCTTTGACTAACTCTAATAACTCTGGGTACTTACCAAAGAAATGTGCGCGGGTATAAGCGCCACCATTAAATTTATAATTTTGTAATTCACCATCGCGAACCTCGTTCATTCGCTGTTGTAACAAACCCGTTTTATCTCGCTCTAACAAAGGATCCCAGCGCCGGCCCCAAAGCACCTTGATAACATTCCAACCTGCGCCTCGAAAAACACCCTCTAACTCTTGAACAATTTTACCGTTACCACGAACAGGACCATCTAAACGTTGTAAATTACAGTTAATCACAAAGACCAAATTATCAAGTGACTCACGACCCGCCATGGCGATTGAACCCAGCGATTCAGGCTCATCACACTCACCATCACCCAAAAAGCACCATACTTTTCGGTTGTCACGATGAGCTAACTCACGTTTATCGAGATACTTCATTACATGGGCTTGATAAATCGCCTGTATTGGTCCTAAGCCCATCGATACGGTTGGGAACTGCCAATAATCAGGCATCAACCATGGATGGGGGTATGAGGATAAACCATTGCCGTCCACTTCACGTCGAAAATTATCCAGTTGCTCCTCAGTTAAGCGGCCCTCTAGGTAAGAACGGGCATAAATACCAGGCGAAATGTGGCCTTGGTAATAAATGAGATCGCCCTCTTGCTGATCATCAGCGCCACGAAAAAAATAGTTATAACCCACATCGTAAAGCGTCGCAGCTGAAGAAAAGCTAGAAATATGCCCCCCTAAGCCCTCATCGTTGTCGTTAGCACGCATTACCATGGCCAATGCATTCCAGCGTGTGAGTGAGCGAATTCTTCGCTCCATAAATAAATCACCGGGCATCAACTTCTCATTGACCGGTGAAATGGTATTGCGATAGGGAGTGGTGATCGCTGGCGGCATGGTAATATGAGCATCAACAGCTCGATCCAACAGCTGCTGCAACAAAAAGGCTGCTCTGTCTCGCCCACTATGATGGATGACAGACTCAATAGAATCTAACCATTCCTGGGTTTCTGATGGGTCTTTATCGTTGTCATGCATATCAGCATTTCCTTAACAGTCGCTTTGAGGTTATTCAATTCATTCAGTGGGTTAAGAACGATTGCTTGGAGGGCTTGCCTTGGGCCACCAAACTCCACATGGATTGAAGTTTAGGCCAACTCAGCTACGCTATCTAGTACAATTAAGTCAACTGTCTTAATATTTCCGCCAAATCGGTAAAAACCACCGAATAAACTACCGAAACTGCAATTTTTGATTATTATATAAACACTTAAAGTCAAATAGTCGGGGCTGAAAGGGAGGACTGACGAAGAGATTTTGTCAATATAGGAAAGAAAAGAAGAGAGAAAACGCTATGACAAAACAAAAAAATCTACCATTAAGTCACTCGGATTAGCTATAATCAGACATGCAGAGCACTGCTTCTTAAGCCTAGCCACCCTTAGGCAGTTGCAGACTACTGGGCCATGCATTGAGCACAGCCTTTATCAAGGTTGCCAATGGAATCGCAAAAAACACGCCCCAAAGCCCCCACAAGCCCCCAAAGAATAAAATAGCCAGTAAAATAGCGACTGGATGCAAATTAACCGCTTCAGAGAACAATAGAGGCACTAAGGCATTACCATCAAGTCCTTGAATAATCAGATAAGCCGTCATCAACCACATCAAATCACTCCCCCACCCCCATTGAAGCAAGGCCACCAACAACACCGGTAATGTAACCAAAAAAGCACCAATATAAGGGACAACAACGGATAAGCCGACTAAAATCGCCAGCAAGGCAGCATAATTAAGGCCAAAACCAGCAAAAACCGCATAAGAAGCGACGCTGATAATAAATATTTCGATCGCCTTACCACGCACATAATTGGCCATCTGAGAGTTCATCTCTACCCAAATAGAACTCAACAGCGGCCGTTCAGCGGGAAGTTTTTCAGCAAACCAGGACAGCAAAACGACACGATCTTTAAGAAAGAAAAAAACCAGAATAGGCACCAACACCAGATAAACCATAAAACTAAACAAATTCGGAATCTTTGACACTGAGAAGGTCAGCACTGACTGGCCAAGGCCACCTAATTCCCGATTGATTAATTCCGTCCATTCTTGCATTTGCGAGGCAGAAATTAGAGTGGGATACATCTCAGGAAGCAGAACCAATTTCTCCTGCAAAACAGCAATAAAACTAGGAAGTTCTTGAACCAAATTGGTCAATTGATCCAGGGCCAGTGGCAGAACAATAATTAAACCAATAATCAATAAAAGTACCAGAAAAGCCGAACTTAAACTCACGGCTAATAGATGAGGGCAGTTAAATCGCTCGAGCTGAAACACCACTCCTTGCAGTAAAAAGGCTAATACTAATGCGGCAATAACGGGCGCCAAAATACCGCCAAAAAAAATAATGACGGCAGCTAACACTAACAGTAACAGCAATAAAACAACCGCTTGTTCATCATGAAAATGCCGTTCATACCACTTTTTTAATACCTGTAACATAAGTTTATTTACCCTTAGCGAACGAAGCATTGATGCGCTTATAACCCGGCATTGAAAAGGTTAATATGGAACTCAGCTGCGTGTTATTAATCAAAGTTATCAGCAAACCATTAAAAAAATACATGACTGACCGAATTGTATAAACAAAACGCTGGTTTTTGCCATATGATAGCCAGTAAATACTGCATCATTTGCCAATATAAGCTGATTGAAGGAGGGGTGCTGTATTAGAAATACTCATTAATATCTGCATTTAATCGAATAATGACCCAAACACAGAGTAGACATGGCGACTGATAAATGAAAATGACAGGTTTACCTTAATGGCTTGCCAATTTATACCCATTCAATTACTGCAATGGTCTCGCTGGTATCAGAAACTACTGAAAAAGACGCTCAAGCTAATCGGCAGCCTATTCGTTCTTTTGTCTGTATCGAGCCAGTCAGCCGATGAAGCGATTGTATTGCCCGAATTGGGGGACAACTCATCAGGCTTAATGTCAGCCAAGGATGAAAAAGCACTGGGGCAGTCCTGGCTTAAATCTTTTCGTGGCAGCGTGATGCTGGAGTCCGACCCCATTATTTTTGAATACTTAGAAAATCTTTTGTTTAGACTGGCCAGCTACAGCCAACTAAAAGACAAAGATCTTCACTTAGTAGTTGTAAAAAATCCAAACATCAACGCATTTGCCGTGCCAGGCGGGGTGATCGGTGTTAACAGCGGCCTTTTACTTCACGCCGAAACAGAAGGACAACTCGTCTCAGTGCTTAGCCATGAGTTGGCTCATTTATCACAGCGCCATTTTAGCCGCAGCGTCGAAGCGGCTAAAGGCACAAGCCTTACCACGCTGGCCGGCATGCTAGCAGGTATCGCACTTGCCATTGCCAATGAAAGTGATGCAGCGCAAGCGGCAATTATTGGCTCACAAGCCGCCGCCCTAGACGCAAAATTACGTTACAGTCGTACACACGAAAAAGAAGCTGATCGAATAGGCATGAAGACCTTAGTCGATGCAGGCTACTCGGCCAACTCGGCAGCGGCGATGTTCAAACAAATGCTCAATGCATCGCGACTCTATGGTAACAAAACACCTGAATTTTTACTCACGCATCCCATTACTGAATCACGCATCGCTGACGCGAGGAATCGAGCCAGACAATACAATTCCCCAACCAGTAAACTGCATTTAAACTACTTATTAATTAAGACGCGTGCCTATGTGCTTGCCCAAACATCAAATAAAAACAGTATTACCCATTTTTCGTCGCAACTTGAAAAGTTTTCTATCAAGCGATCGATTGAAAACTTATCATCCGAAGCTCTGTATGCTGAAGCGGCTCGCTATGGACTTGCACTTGCCTATCAACGCGACCAGCAATGGCGTAAAGCTAAAAAGACTTTAGCGCCGCTGTTAAAGGAAATACCAGGAAAAATCACTTACAGCCTTTTAGATATCGCCATTGATAGCGGCTCAGGGAAAACCAAGATTGCAGAAAATAGGCTTCGGGACCTCAGCGGCCTAACCCCTAACAACTACGCAATTAGCATGCAGCTGGCCGCGGTGTTACTCAAAAACAATAAAGCTGGAGACGCCCAAAAAGTCTTGAGCAATTTAGCCAAAACAAGACCAGCGCAAGCCGACATCTGGTACGCACTTGCAGAAAGCCAGGGACTGGCTGGCGATATAAACGGCCTCCACCAGTCAAGGGCTGAATTTTTTCTTCTGCGTGGAAATCTCAGCAAGGCTAAAATGCATTATCGGCAGGCCTTACACCTAAGCCAAAAAGATTTTCAGCGATCGGCAAAAATAAAACAGCGATTATCGTTAATTGAAGGACTAGAACAGCAAGCAAGATCATTCTAATTGAAGAGCATTAATTTTGAGTTTTGACGAAATCAAGCATTCGCTGTAACGGTGTTAACGCCTGCTGAGCTAACTGTGGCTCAACAAATATTTCGTTACCTGCTTGTGTTAGACTACTGGCTAGGTTATCCAAATTATTCATAGCCATCCAAGGGCAATTCGCGCAACTCTTACAGCCTGCGCCAGCGCCACCAGTAGGAGCAATTAAGAACTGTTTGTCAGGCACTAATTGTGACAACTTATAAAAAATACCTTGATCAGTCGCTACGATAAACTTCTCGTGCGGCAGCTGTTCTGCAGCACGAATGATTTGCGTGGTAGAACCAACCTTATCGGCTAGGGCCAACACCGACTCTGGCGACTCTGGATGCGCCAACACCGCAGCTTCGGGATAGACTGCCTTTAAATCATGAATACCTTTCGCTTTGAATTCATCATGCACAATACATGCGCTGTCCCATAGCAACATATCAGCGCCAGTTTGTTTTTGTATATACGAACCTAGATGTTTATCTGGCGCCCAAATAATCTTTTCACCCTCTGCATCTAAAAAGTCAACCACATCCAAAGCAATACTTGACGTGACAACCCAATCGGCACGCGCTTTGACTGCTGCCGAAGTATTAGCATAAACCACAACCGTTCGATCGGGATGCTCATCACAGAAAGCTGAGAACGGCTCAATCGGACAACCCAAATCGAGAGAACAGGTTGCATCTAGGGTTGGCATGAACACGTGTTTCTCTGGGCTAAGTATTTTTGCCGTCTCGCCCATAAATTTAACTCCTGCGACGATTAAATTTTCAGCAGGATGATTGGCACCAAATCGTGCCATTTCTAATGAATCAGAAACCACGCCACCCGTTTCTTCAGCCAAGCGTTGAATCAGAGGATCAGTATAGTAATGAGCAATGATGGCGGCATTTTCACGCTCGAGTATGGCTTTTATCCTTTCGCTGGCACGCTGGTAATCTGCCTCTGTATAAGCTTGCGGCGCAGGCTCGTATAAATGACGCTTAACAATATCTTCCGCACTACCGGAGTAGGCATCAACTGTGTTACACAGCTTCAGTGCTTGCGACTTACAGGCATCAGCAGTTTGATAAGAAGATTCCGTCATGGGTAAATTATTTACTCAAATCAGCGAGTTAATAAGAGAGATTTGATTGTAACACAGGCAAAGTGGTGCTTCGCAAGCGCTATCGATACCACTTAAACCAAGCTGAGGGTTTAATAATCCATTTCTCATTGATATCAATGAATAAAAAGGTCATAGGTCAGACTGAACTGAATGGATTTGTAATGGCTACCAGGGTTGCAGATCGCGGTATAATCGACGCTAACACGGCTAATGAAAAATCTAACAACAATACCTTTAGGATTAAAATATGAGCATTTTAGATAAATTTCGTCTTGATGGAAAAGTCGCAGTTATCACAGGTGCAGGCCGCGGCATAGGTGCCGCCTGCGCAAAAGCTTTTGCCGAAGCCGGTGCCGATGTGGTCATCGGCGCTCGAACCATTAGCGAACTAGAATCTGTTGCAGGTGAAATAGAAGCAATGGGCCGCCGAGCAAAAATCGTAAAATTAGATGTTATGCTCACCGAGGACTGCGAACATCTGATTAACTCAGCCGTTGAAACCTTTGGTAGAATTGATATTCTCGTCAACAATGCCGGCGGAGGAACTCCCCCTAAGCCCACGTTAAAAACATCGGTAAAAGAATTTGAAGGTAACTTTCGTTTCAATGTGACCAGTGCTTTTGTTTGCTCGCAACTGGCCATTCCAAGAATGGTTGAAACCGCAGGCGAAGGGTCTATCATTAATATTTCTTCGGTAGCAGGAAAAGAGCCTTGCTCGCAATTTGCAGCCTATGGCGTAGCGAAATCTTCATTAAGTTTTTTAACTAAAGAACTGGCACAAGAATTCGCACCTAAAATTCGTGTCAATGCAATCGGAGTTGGCTCAACAAAAACACAAGCGCTTGAAAGTGTTTTAACGCCAGAGGTTGAAACCAATATGGTTCGCTTAACACCCATGGCAAGACTGGGTGAAGTGGAAGATATATCGGCCTGTGCACTCTATTTAGCTTCACCTGCCTCCGCTTATTTGACTGGCGACGTAATCGCCGTTAACGGCGGCTTAAATGCTTTAAATATGCAAATGCCTGGTGCTTTTGATTAAGCAAAAATCGATTCCAATACTAATATAGGAAACAACCGTGGCTGCACTACTGTTTGAAAAAAAAGATCACGTCGCTTGGTTAACACTCAATCGACCCGAAGCTAAAAATACCTTAAATGCAGAAATATTTGTCGACCTGTCTGAAGCCTGGCAAGAAATAAAAGATGACGATCATATTCGCGTCGCAGTATTAACCGCGTCAGGTGATATTGATTTTTGTTGCGGTGGCGATTTAAGCAGCGTGATCCCTATATGGATGGGCACTAAAAAACCCGAAAATGAGATCGAAAAAAAACTATTAGCCGATCCTCAAATAGTGGATAAAACCTTGCTCAAACACACTCCATTTGATAAGCCTATATTAGCGGCTGTTAATGGCCGCGCTTTGGGCGGTGGTTGCGAAATTCTTCAAGCAACTGATGTCAGAATTGCGGCTGAACATGCCACTTTTGGCTTACCCGAACCTAAACTTGGGCTAATCCCCGGCGGTGGATCAACGGTTCGCCTTGCCAGACAACTGCCTTGGGCACATGCAATGAAAATATTACTCTGCGGCGAACCCATTAATGCCCAGCAGGCACTCGAGTTTGGGCTAATCAGCGAAATCTGTCCAGCAGATCAATTACAGCAACGCGCTGAGCAAACCGCGGCTCAAATAGCTGCTTTAGCCCCACTTGCAACACAGGCCATCAAGCGGACAGCATTAGCCAGCCATACCATGAATTGGGAGGATGCGTTTCACTATGAAATGGAACAGTCAGCTCTAACAACCCTATCGCGCGATGCACGCGAAGGAAACAAAGCATTCAAAGAAAAACGTCAACCCAATTTTAAAGGTAAGTAAAAACCTGCCTCAGCCCCTAGGTATTTTTATGTCAAAACCGTTTAATCCTTTGCAGGATAATCATGGAAAAGGTGTCTTTGAAGTAGCGAAATCCAATGCCCATGTAGGCATGGAAATTGCTGCTGTTGCCGCATTAACACCTGATAGAGTTGCCATCACCTTTGGCTCAGAAAAAATCAGCTTTAGGCAACTCAACCAACTCGCCAATCAAATTGCCCACCGTTTATTACGCGCAGGCATTACTGCCGGCGATGCAGTTGCCCTGCTCTGCAGCAACCGTATTGAATTTGTTGCTGTGCGGTTTGCCTGTCATCGAATAGGGGTTCGCTTAACGCCAGTTAATTGGCATCTCGCACCTGAGGAGGCCGCCTATATTATTGACAACTGCGACGCTAAAGTTTTATTTGCTGACGCTAGAGTCAAACAAGCGGCCATTATTGCTGCACAACATAGCCAGCAGCTTATCGTCAAAGTTTCCATTGGTGGTGAGATCGACAACTTTGATCAGTGGAATACGCTAAAAAAGGAAGACGCTGAAAATATTAGTCAGCCGGTACTGGGTAACACCATGCTTTATACGTCAGGAACAACTGGCAAACCGAAAGGCGTATACCGCGAACAACCCGATCCCTCTAAAGCAGCAGACATGCAAGCGATACTTACTGCTGTCTTTCAATTCGACACGGAATCGGGACTTGACCAAGCATTAACACCAGGACCGATGTATCATTCAGGACCGTTTAATCTTTGCATGACCACCCCGCTGACCTCTGGCATAGGTATCGTGCTGATGGATAAATGGGATCCAGAGGATACGCTGAAACTGATTGAACAACATAAAATATCACATGCTTTTTTTGTGCCAACCATGTTTGTTCGAATGCTAAAACTCGATCAAGCTATCAAAGACCAATACAGTATCAGTTCTCTAAAATTTGTCATTCATGGTGCCGCACCTTGCGCAATGGAAACTAAGCAAGCAATGCTCGACTGGTTTGGCCCGATCATATGGGAGATGTTTGCCGGCACCGAGGGTCCTGGCACGATTGTCAGCCCGCAGGATTGGCTTGCCAAGCCAGGCACGGTGGGCAAACCCGGTCCTGATCAAATTCGCATTTTAGATGGTGATGGCCAGCCCGTTGAAGGCTCAACGCCTGGCCAGTTATTTTTGATCAATCCACCCAATAGCCAATTTAATTATTATAAAGACCCGACTAAAACTGAAAGCACTGTCAAAAATGGCTACTTTACTGCCGGTGACATTGGCTATCTTGATAAAGATGGCTTTTTATTTTTAACCGGTAGAAGCGCTGAGGTCATCATCAGTGGTGGCGTTAATATATACCCACAAGAGATTGATAATATTCTTATCAAGCATGATGAAGTTGCAGATGCCGCTTGCATCGGCGTACCAAACGATGAATGGGGCGAAGAAGTTAAAGCTGTTGTACAGCTTAAATCTGGCAGAATTGCCTCGGCAGAATTGACTCAGCAACTCATTGAATTTACCGCAAAGCATTTAGCTAAGCAAAAAACACCTCGTTCGATTGATTTTATTGACGAGTTACCACGCAACCAAGCTGGCAAAGTGCAAAGGAAAAAGCTTCGTGATAGTTATTGGCCAACACAACAAACCATAATCTAAAGTTAATATATTTTAGCCACAACCATGAGTAATTAATTTATGAACCCACCGGATAATGCACCTGTTTTAGTGGCAGTCGCCGCCGTTCAACAAAAGCAAATCAACCTTGCGAAAGCTAAAGAGCCTATCACCCTAATGATTGATGCGGTTAACGCGGCCTTAAAAGATAGCCAAGCGCCTGCCATAGCAAAGCAAATCAACCATATTTGTGTACCCAAAGGCATGTGGCAGTATACAAATCCAGCGGCATTGATTGCCGAGGCGATAGGTGCCAATGATGCCGTTACCGAATTTTGTGACTTTGGCATTCTTCAACAAACTAACTTAGGCCAAGCTTGTCAAAAAATTGCCGCTGGCGATATTGAAGTTGCTTTAGTTGTGGGCGGCGAAGCGAAGTACCGACAATTACAAGCGAAGATTCAAAATATCGAAGTCAGCGAGACGAAGCAACATGACAGCCAGCCCGATTCCTTTCTTCAACCCGAGGCCGAACTGTGGTCTGAAATTGAGTCTAAGGCTGGCTTAGGTATGCCGGTTGGTTATTATGCCTTGATCGAAAGTGCTATTTGTCATCAACAAGGTATTAGCATGGATCAACATCGCGACAATATTGCCACGCATTACGCTCGATTTAGTGAAATCGCTGCCAGTAACCCTGATGGTTGGGCCGAGTCCGCATTAACTGCTGAGACTATTCGTAATGCTGGCGATAAAAATGCCATGCTGGCGTTTCCCTATGCAAAACATCACAACAGCCAATGGAATGTTGATCAAGCTTGTGCCCTGTTGTTTTGCTCAGTGAGTAAGGCGCGCGAATACGGTATTCCTGAATCACAGTGGATATTTCCCTTAGCTAGCACTGAGTCGAATCAAATTATTAATGTTTCACAGCGACCTAATTTGGGCCAGTCAAAAGCGGCAGAAATAGCGGGGCAACGTGCCTTAAATATTGCTGGCTTAACGATTAAAGAGATAGACTTTATTGATCTCTATAGCTGCTTCCCATCGGCTGTTAACTTAAATATACAAGCCTTAAATATTCCTGAAGATAGAGATTTAACCGTTACCGGTGCCATGCCCTATGGCGGTGGTCCGTTAAACAATTACTGCTTGCAAGCCACCGTTAAATTGGCGCAACTGCTGCGTCAAAAGCCAGGCAGTTACGCGATCGCAAGTTGCGTAAGCGGCATGTTTACCAAACAAGGTTACGGCATCTGGTCATCCGCGGGTTACTGCAATGCCTTTATCTTCGATGACGTGAGTGACGAGCTAAACGAACAAGAACAAGCACTTGAACTTATCGAGCCACAAGCAGGCACTGTTGAAATTGTTGCTGCCACGGTTTTATTTGAAAAAAACCAAGCACAAAAACTGGTTATTATCAGCCAGTATCCTGAAGGTCAGCGAAGCGTAAGTTACAGCGTAAATGCCGATCATATCGCTCAGTCATTGGCCAGTAATTTAGTTGGCAAGCAAGCCCATATCAATCAGCTTGGCTTGATTGATTCACTTTCACCGACCGAGTAGCAAAGATTGACATCAGATTAGAAGCAAGACTGTACTAGCAAACAGTCCAAATCATGCGCTAGTACCCGTAAAAGGTTTAGGTTAGCATAGAGGTTCGTTTAAGGAATTAAATCGTTATGAGCTTATTACACCAACTAAATCAGCACGATCAACTCAGTAAAACAGCCCGCTTTGTTGCGATTAAGATTCTCGAAGATCCGCAAGCCGCTGTCAGTTTACCGATTGCCGAGCTGGCAAGACGCGCTAAAGTCAGTGAGCCAACGGTCAATCGTCTCTGTCGAGCCTTAGGCTGTAAAGGTTATCCTGATTTTAAAGTTAAATTAGCCGGTGAATTAGCCAGTGGTCGAGGCAAGATTAGTCGAACCATCAATTTTGACGACAACTTAAGCGAAGTTGTAAGCAAAGTCTTTGACTCTACCCATGCTAGTCTAACTATGGCACAAAATGCTTGCGATATCAGCTCGATCACGGCTGCCATCACCGCTTTAACCGACGCTCGCGCGATTTATTTTTTTGGTCACGGCGCATCGGGTTCTGTTGCCATTGATGCTCAACATAAATTCATGCGATTTAAGAAACCGGTGGTCACCCATGTCGATGCGCTTAATCAGCGTATTGCTGCAACTAATCTTAATAAGGATGATGTTGCCGTGTTTATCTCTTACACGGGTCGCACACGTATCATTATTGAGGCTGCGGAATTAGCCGTTAACAGTGGCGCTCATATTCTTGGCTTAACCAGTCAAGGCTCACCGCTAGCACAACATTGCCAGCAGGTACTCGAAGTCGGCAATGATGAGGATACCGATACCTATACGCCGATGACGTCACGCATCGCTCAGCTTTCACTGATTGATATTCTTGTTGCAGGCACTGCGTTAAAAATGGGAAATGCGTTTTCTTCTCATTTACTCGATGTTAAACGCAGCGTTGCCAATACAAAAACGACCAAAGAAAATTAGTCATTAATCTTGATAACGGCCATCTCAGAACAGCCTAAAACAAACAAACCACTGAAAATGAGTAAATAATCAACTTTTATTGTAATTTTATTACATGAACGCCTAAATGAATGGACAGCCGCACCAATATATGTAATTTTATTACCCTGAAAATTTTACCGCACCTTGCCATTCATATTTAGGCGAGCACCACCACGTCTAGTACTGCAGAATTTAATTGTCTACCCGTCAGAATGGCTCGATTAAGAATACCAGTGGAGAGAAAAAATGTTTCGAGTTGCTATTAATGGTTTTGGTCGTATCGGTAGAAATGTACTCAGGGCTTACTACGAGCGATTGAATGAAGGTGAATCACTGCCGTATAAGATTGTTGCATTAAACGATCTCGGTGACGCAAATATCAACGCCCATCTGATGCAATATGACACGGCTCATGGCCGATTTCCCGGACAAGTGTCGGTGCTTGATAATAACTTAGTAGTGAACGGCGATAATATTAAAGTGTTGGCAGAGCGCAATCCCAGTGACTTACCTTGGGCTGAAATGAACATCGATGTGGTATTTGAATGCACAGGCTTATTCACCAAGCGCCAAGCGGCTGAAAAACATATTGAAGCCGGTGCGAAACGCGTTTTAATTTCAGCGCCAGGTACCGACCTCGACGCCACCGTCGTGTTTGGTGTCAACGATCAAATTCTCACTGCAGAACATCGCTTAATCTCGAATGCTTCATGCACTACCAACTGTCTTGCACCGTTAGTCTATGCCTTAAACAATACCATCGGTATTGAATCAGGACTTGCAACCACTATTCACTCTTACACCAATGATCAAGTGTTGACTGACGTCTATCACACTGACTTACGTCGTGCGCGTTCAGCCACTCATTCAATGATCCCAACTAAAACCGGTGCAGCTAGTGCAATCGGTGAAGTAATTCCTGAAATGAAAGGCAAACTTGATGGCCTAGCGGTTCGCGTACCCGTGATCAATACTTCATTAGTCGATTTTACCTTTACCGCCAAATGTGAAACCACGATTGAAGAAGTCAATTCTATTTTATCTGGCGCGGCCGAACAGCAGTTAGCAGGGGTGCTTGCTGTTAACACGCTGCCATTAGTGTCAACTGACTTCAATCATCACCCTGCTTCTTCAGTGTTTGATAGCACCCAGACTAAAGTGATTGGAAACACCGTGAAAGTTTTAGCATGGTATGACAATGAGTGGGGCTTCTCTAACCGCATGCTCGACAATGCTAAAGTGATTGTAGCACTCGACACGGCCAAAGAAACCGCTGTTGCAAGTTAGCATCAATGACCGAGCAAGTGATTTTACTGCTTGCTCGGTTCTTTTAAAGATCAACTTAACCCCACTTCCCTTTACCATAAGGCGCATTCCAGCAATGGGCTAAACGGCCATTTTCAACTTTAAATACTTCAATTCCGCAAAGATTCATATTTTCATCTTTAGCTGATTTAGTCTCCCAAATAGATGTCACATAAGTATCATCTGCATGGGTAATGATACGATCAATATGCACACCAAAATCTTCAACACCCATTTTCACCCGTGCAATTTGCTCATCGTGGCTTAACTTTGTCACGCCACCATCAACATCATGACGAATAATTGGATCGGCACACAATTCACGTACCAACTCATAGTTGCCTTGATTGCTGGCTTCTTCCCAATAGCGCTCTAAAAGGATTTGTGCTTGACTTTTTTCGTTCATCGATCGATCTCCAATTCCCAGTCAGTGAAGTTTTATTTTTGCCGTCTAAGCCCTAACAACCGTAATAGGTACCGCTGTCATTATCGGCATTCGGGCATAATTATCATTACTATTTTCCATACTTAGCAATTCTGATACCGAAGCAAAATTTTCATTATTTTGACCATTGCTATCATCGCCAAAATTATGCGAACTGGCAACCACGCCTCGCCGTAAGGTCACATCGGCAGACAAAATAGCAATTATTTTTCCAAAATCGGATTCTAACGCTACCCTATTGCCAACTTCTGCGCCGAGAGAGAGAATATCATCGGGATGCATGTATACAGGATTACTGGTGACCGACTTCGGTAATTCATGACACATTGAATTGTAAACATATTTATTTCGTCGGCAAATCAATAAAAAGCGATCATCACGACTGTCTTGATCTGCTAATGTTTTCGCCAATACCGAAAATTCCTGCGCCACTCCCTCGGGCATTAGCTGAAATTTATCATCCATCCCTTCAAGAGCCGGCATAACAGTCACATCAGAAAACGCTTCATAGAGTTTACCGCCATGATGACTCGCAATCTCGGCAATCGGCACTTTAGTTGCCTCGGCAGGATAGAGTTTCTCTAACAAACCAATAAAGTCTTCATTCGAATGCTGGCTATCGACTTGGCCGCCAGGCAAGTCAAGCACTAAGCCCATTCGTTTAGCCAGCTCGGCAAAATAAATCCACTCTTCAGTCGCGTCACCGGGCGGTTCGATAAGTTTTTCGGCAAACTGGTGAAAGGGTTTATCAAATACGAAATCGGCATAGCTAGTAATTTCGGGCCGCTCTAAGCCATAACTGGCCGGCAGGATATAATCAGCCAATGCCGTGGTATCGGTGCGCCTAACGTCAATACAGATCAATAAGTCAAGTGCACTTAAGGCTTGTTTAATTTTGGCCTTGTCTGGTAACGATAACACGGGGTTTCCGCCAATCACGATTAAGGCTTTAATTTGCCCTTTACCGGCTGTCAAAATTTCATCAGCTAAAGTTGAGCTAGGCATCTCTTGATACACCTGCCTTGCGTCAGCAATCCGAGAGCGTCGATTATTTGCCTGAAGATTAAGTGTTGGCGGAAGAAAATCCCAAGGTATCACCGCTTCCATCGGCGGCATATTTGGAGTTAATAGAGAAGTGTTAACCTTATCGCCTGTGCGATTGTGTCGACCACATATGGTATTCATGGCGCAGATCAAGTGTTCGGATAAATTAGGGTGCGGCCCCATGTCAGGCCCTGTACCACTGGATACACAGCCACGTTTTTGGCCGCCAAATAGGTCAACTGCTTGCTCAATTAGTGCTGCGTCAATGCCTGACTGCTCAGCCACAAAGGTAAGATCATAAGGTTCAACCTGCGCTTTAAGCGCGGCAAAGTCATCAGTGTATTGCTGGCAAAAATCATGATCATAAAGTGATTTCTGAATCAGCAGACGAATCATGCCCGCTAATAAAACGGCATCTTGCCCTGGCTTAATCGCCAAATGAAGATCTGCCAGCTGTGCCGTTTCGGTCAACCGTGGGTCTATGACTATAAGTTTTAAACCACGCTTTTTAGCTTGTTTAATCGATTTAGGCCGCCAACCCGGCGGACCGCTCAACTGATTTAAACTCGATACGACCACATTGTTGCCGACCAATATCGCCACGTTCGAGGATTCAAACGACTGCACACCGCCCGCCCACACCCCGTGCCGACCAGTAGCAATAATTTTTGCCGGCTGATCAATCGTCATCGTACTAAACATATTGTGCGAGCCAAGCGCATTCAGCCACGCGTGAAACACTGGCACTGTCGCTCCCTTAAACTGCACACCGTTACCCGAAAACAGAGCAATTGATTCAGGGCCATATTGGTCTTTAATAGCCATTAATCGCGCGGCAATCTGATCTAAAGCTTCACTTTTTTTAAGTTGAACGAAATCCTTGCCCTGCCGTTTTAGCGGCTTAACCAAGCGATTTTTGGCGTTTAACAGATCGGGGAATTGCCGACCCTTAGTACAGCTAAAGCCTTCACTCAGCGGGTGGTTAGTATCAGGACGAAAAGATAGTATATGGTTATCTTCTACCTCAGCCTCAAATCCACAAAAGGCAGAACAAATAGAACAAAAAGTTTTTTTTGTTTGCATGACGACTGACCTTATTATTAGCGTAACACAAGGTGAATAGTAAACAGTTAGAATTAGCTTAAGCGAAATCAGCTGCTAGTCACATTACAGCAAATATACTCAGCGAGTCAGTTAACGGGCAAGCTTATATCAGCGAAACTCATTAAGAGAGGAAATCTTGCGCCTGACCCACACCTTCGCGACGGCGGCGCTTGAGGGTTGTAGAGATAATACGATCGAGCTTACGGGCCGTCATTTCATCGAGTGAGGCGCGTGAATCTGCCCCAGTACGTCGACAAATTCGCTGTAAGTCCCAAAACACCGCACCCGCAAAAAGGCCGACAAAACGCCTTTCAATGTAATAGCGATTTTTGCGTGCGTCGTCATTAGTTTGACAAATAGGATCTATGACCTCAATCATTCGTTGATTGATGCGCAGACGAATACTTTCTTTGTCACCATTAAGCACTAAATCTTTAATGCTGTTAACAATACCGTCGTAATCACCCAAGGCTGCCAACAAGAACTCATCAGTCAACTCATCGGCGGCTGCCTGACGCGATTCAGGTATGTCCTTACCCGGTAGTAAATGCAACGTCTGATTAAGAATAAATCGTAAGCGCTCTTCGGTTGGCTGTAAAATGTTTTTTGTCAATAAGCGATCCGTTTTACCGGCTGGGCGCATAACATGCATCATCACGCATTCTTGAACCGTACCAAAATTTTCACAGGATTGTGGATAACGTGAAAATAAGTCGCCGACATATTCTTCGACCCCATCAACATCATGATCGATGGCAATCGTAGCAGGATGTTCCACCAGCACACTGGGCTCGGGAAAAATACGGCCTGCCTTGCTGCGAAAGCCGTCGGCGTCTTGCTCAATGGCGGCGCAATACTGCTTAACTTCCTCTACTAATTCAGCGGCCACATCGACCTGCTCATCTGTTGCGTGATTAACCACTTGGCCATAATGGCCGAGTACCAAACGACAGAATCTGGGATCAACCAATTGATAAGCAGCCGTACGCTGACGATTACCCAAACTTTTAATGGTCTGCTTTGCAATGATATCGGCGGTGGGCGTGACTAAGGGAACAAAACCTAATTGGCTTTGAATCCTGCGTAATTCATCTTCAAATAAAACCAGTGCCTCGTCGAGATCAACCCCGAACATGCCACAGACATTAGCCTGCAAGTCTTTCACAATAAAGGGAATAGCACCGCCTGGAATTCCTAAGCTAACCAATTTTTTTAGCGTCGCCAAGGGAATGGCCGCATCTTGTCGGATCTGCGCACGCGAGCCAAAAACCTCAGAAAGATTAGCTTTTAGCGCTGTAATCGCTTTGGCGTTGGTAGGTATCACGCCTTTTAAGTAGCAGATATTTTCAACATCGTGATGCGAAGCGCCGCCTGCTAGTGGCTCAACAGCGACTTCAATACCACTAATGCCGGTCTCAATCGCAACCGTCTGAACACCGAGGGCACGCGCTTCGTCGGTACTATGACAGTGCAAGTAAACCGGTAGACCCAATGATTTAAGTGCAGGAATTAAATCTAATGCGAAAGCAGGTGTCAGCTGACCACTCATGTCTTTAATACATAGTGAGTCCAAACCGCCGCCAGCCTGCTCGGCGATAGTAATTAATTTTTTAGCATAATTGACGTAGTAAGTGCTGCTGTAGCAAGCTGTACTAGAGTTATTCGCTGGCTGAACATAGGACAAGGCAGCTTGCACATGCACACGCTTTACTAAGGCCGGTTGGCCTTTACTGTTCGCGAGCGCATTAGCCGCAGCGGCCTGTTGATCTTTTTTCACCATGTATGAAATGGAGAAACGAAGATTTTCAGCGTCATTTAAAGCATCAAAGTTGCGAATAATCAAGGTATTATTTTTTTCGCTATCACCACCAGCATCCACTAACAGATCAATACTTTGCTGCTGAACATCGGTAGCATAATGTTGAAAGCCTAATTGATTTGCACCACGCATGAGTATCTGCAGTGGCAAGCGAGCGCCCTCAGCATTGATCACACACTTAGCATTTCGTATAACTTGATAGGGATTAAACCCGTGCTCTAAGGCAATTTGATAGCTCTGACCACCGCCAATTTCTAAACTAGAGAAACCCACCGCCATTGCTTGTTTGACCATCAGGCTTAATTCTGCCTGATTAAAGGTCCAAACACCCGTTGACTGCATCATATCGCGCAAAACCCAACCAATATTGACGGCCTTGGCAGCTTCACTACTCACTGAAGCTTGGCTTTCTGTTGATGCCATTAAGAAGTCCCCAAAGAAATAAATTTAAGTTAATAAATGATACCGCATGTGAGCGACGCTAAAAAGAAAATTTTTAAAGTGCTACGCCTGCTTTTGCGTTAGGCAGTGAAAAAAATAGCCAAAAAATCACAGTTACTGGTAGTCCAATATCAAACAAAAAATCACTAATCAATAAACAGCAACATTGTTGGGGGAAATACTATCGTAGGAATATTAGCGGCAAACATTGGCGCACGATTATAAATAGCAGCTTTAAAATAGACCGCATTAAACGACATCACGCCACTAAAATTTAAATAAGAAACATCATAATTCGAGTTTCTTTGACGCAGTGATCGAGCATGTTATTTATTGCTAGTTGGTACTGCCCGCAATAGCTGTATGCTTTTTTAGCTTGATTTGGGCAGGTTTTTTATGAATCGTTAAAGCAATAGACCCCCCAAAATCTGACCGTAAAAGAACTTTAATAGCAATCACTTTACTTGTCAAAGAAACAATCAAGGGGGAAAGAATGACTGAAAATGAAGGAATTGGTGGGTCGTGCTGGGTTCGAACCAGCGACCAATTGATTAAAAGCCAACTGCTCTACCAAC
>DDDX01000002.1:0-43129 GCA_002339085.1 Cellvibrionales bacterium UBA1969 | reverse complement strand
GACCAATTGATTAAAAGCCAACTGCTCTACCAACTGAGCTAACGACCCCGAACTTTTTTAACACTGCATAATGACCGTATTCCAATGAATTGTCTTAGGGTAAATACCGAAAAACATAAATTCATTGCATCATATTTGTCTAGAAAAGTGGCTATATTAACGGCCAAACTACAAAATACAAGACATTTTTTCTAGTAAATTGAAGAATTTAATAGAAATAAGAGATTCTCGGTATTTTTTAATAATAATGCGTCGGATCAACTACCCCCGCAGATTCAAAACCTTCGGCACGCAACCTACAACTATCACATTTCCCACAGGCTTGACCGCTATCATTCGCTTGATAACAGGAGACCGTTTGCGCGTAATCGACACCTAAAGAAGCCCCTTGTTGAATAATTTCAGCTTTCGTCATCTTCAACATTGGAGCATGAATTATAGGGCCATGACCCTCAACGCCGGCCTTAGTTGCAGTATTAGCCATCGCCTGATACGCCGCTAAATAGTCTGGGCGGCAATCGGGGTAGCCAGAATAATCAACCGCATTGACACCGATAAATATTGCATCTGCCTTGATCACTTCAGCATAGCCAAGCGCAAAACTTAAAAATACTGTATTCCTAGCTGGCACATAGGTAATAGGGATGCCTTCTGAGGCCTGCTCTGGCACCTTGATATCCATATCGGTTAGCGCTGAGCCTCCAATAACACTCATATCAAAACTGATGACACGATGCGCTTTAGCTTCACTGGAATGCGAGAGTTTTTCTGCCGCTGCTAATTCAGCACGGTGTCGTTGGCCATAATCAAAGCTAAGGGTATAACACTGATAACCTTCTGCTAAAGCAATGGCTAAAACGGTGGCCGAATCCAGGCCACCAGAAAACAACACGACTGCTTTTTTTTCTTTCATAACTCTACCAACTGTCTAATAAAATAGATGCCTATCTTTATCGGCCTGATTCATCACCCCAAATTAGCTTATGCATTTGTATCTGCATACGAACCGGTAATCCACTATCAAGTATCCATTGGGCAAGCAATTGTTCATTAAAATCATCTTGACGCTGAATAACACCCTCAACATCAAAGACAGGAGAAAACAAAATATTGTCGACACGATCGTAAAGCTGATACTGATCGATAATCTCAACTGACCAGATAAAATCCTCTCGATTGCAGATCACGAATTTAACCTCATCTTGTGGTTCGAGTAGAGGAATGTTTTCGTAACAATTTTTATCTAACTCTTGAGAACTGGGTGCTTTCAAATCAACCACTCTTTTAACTCGGGGGTCTACATCGGCAATATCGAATGCACCACTGGTCTCTAGTGAAACTTTATAGCCTTTATCACAAAGTTGAGTTAAAAATGCAATGCAGTTATTTTGTGCCAATGGTTCACCGCCCGTGACACAAATATACTCAGTTTTATAAGCCTCTATTTCATCCATCAATACTGACAACGACTTAACAGATCCGCCTTTAAATGAGTAAGGTGTATCGCAGTAACTACAGCGTAATGGGCAACCCGTTAAGCGAACAAACACGGTTGGAAAGCCCACCAAAGAAGATTCACCTTGAAGCGAATAAAAAACTTCAGACACGCGTAAACTTAGATCAGTGACTAGCGTTTGAGAATCAACAGAGACGGGCTTAAATAGCGCCATTATTGTAGCCTTTAAATCAATAATTAGCGCAAATTACTGTTTAAGTATTCGCGTGCAGGATTGGCCGCCGTACTCTCAGCATGATCGCTAAGAACGGATTCGAGCGTACTTTTAGCCTTAGCTGACTGACCTAACTGATGGTAAACCTTACCTAATTTAAATTTAGCCTCAGCTACTTTCTTATGCTGTGGGTATTGCTCGATCAAGGATAAAAAAGAATCGCGAGATAGAGGTAATTCCATCGCAAGGTACTGCAACTCACCCAACCAAAAATATGCGTTCGGTATATAACTTGAACTAGGATAACGCTTAATAAAGCCCGCCATTGAAGCCTGTGCGCGCTCGAACTCTCGGTCTTTAACTAACTGGTAAGATTCGAGGTAAGCTTTCTTTGCCTCTTCTTCGATTGACAGCGAGGGTTCTGCTTGATCAAGCTCATTGACTGCTGGCTGAGCTGTGACCAAAGGAACAAATGAAAAACTTAGCTCTTCTTTATCAGGCGCGGGCTTAGCCTCAACCTGTGACTGATTAACAACACTCAATCGATGATCTAGATCGAGGTAATCATCAATAAGCTTTCGATCGAGCATTTCAATTGCATGACGCTGCTCTTCCACTAAACCACGCAACTGTCGCAATTCGGCTTGTAAAGATTGAAGCTGCAAAAGTATGTCTGCATCCGAAGCGGCAGAAGAAACTGCAGCGGAAGTGGTATCATCAAAGATCTGGGTATTGCTCTGCTGATCACTTAGGGCATCAAAATATCCATCCCTTGGGTATTGCTCAGCAGGAACAATCGTTGACTCAGCTTCAACGACTTCAATCTGACCCAAAGCAAACATATAGCTTGGTCCCAGTAATAACAGTATCAACAAAAATCTAGCCAATTGGTCAGTGCTGTTAATCGTGGTATTTCTCATTGCCGCATCCTATCTTTAGAAATCAGCCACCTCGTTTAAGCAAAAATTGCCATCACATTTATCGGCATCAGCAAGCTGAGCTAACGATTGCTTTAATGGATTATTTTAGCTCAACGCGTCGATTCATTGCATAATCTTCACTAGTGCTTCGCAAAGCGACGGGGCGCTCCTCACCAAAGCTAACCACTTCTATCCGAGCACGAGAAATCCCTTGAATAGCGAGATAGTCAGCGACCGCTTTTGCACGCCTTTCGCCAAGTGCTAAATTATATTCGCGTGAACCGCGCTCATCAGCATGACCTTCGAGGACTATAACATCACTGTTGTTACGAAGTGCGGCAGCTTGTGCATCGAGCGAAGCCCGCACATCGCTACCCAGAGACGCTTGATCATAATCAAAATAAAAGACATTTTCTAATTGAACCACTGGCTCAACTGGAATCTCAACAGCACTTGCCGAATCAACTCCTGAACTAACAGCAGTGGAAGTACTACTGCTAGCATTAGCCGCGTTGTCAGCCGCACTGGCATCTTGCTGCTCAGTTGTCGCACATGCTGACAAAAGAGCCATTAAAAACAATAAAGAAATATATTTTTTTATCATCATTGATTATCACCCACAATAGAAATTAAAAAAGTAAAACTCGCTATGTTACGCCATTGTATAGCCATTCAGCATGCATGCAATACCGTTTTTGAGTCCGAAATGAAAAAATTTCGAAATCATATAACAAAGATAATCTGACTGTAACAGAAACAGACCAGCGACGCAGATCGCCGACTTTGCATCAATACGGTGACCAAGCGGGCTCTCTTACATCGCTCGATGGCGACGGTAAACGAAATTTAATACCCCCATCAAGCGAAACAGCGGCTAACACACCACGCCCCGCATACTTCGTCGCGTATAACAGCATGGTGCCATTGGGTGCAATACTGGGCGATTCATCCAGCGATGAACTAGTTAAAATAAGCAACCGACCTGTTGCTAATTCCTGCCGAGCAATATGGTAACCTTGTTCGTCACCATGAACCATCACTATACTTTTACCGTTGGGCATTACACTCGCTCTCGCATTGTAACGCCCTTTGAACGTTAATCGCTTCACCTTCTTGTCAGCAAGCGTAAACTGATAAATCTGCGGCTTACCGCCGCGATCAGAAGTGAAAATCAACGATTGACCATCGGGCAACCAGCTAGGCTCGGTGTCAATGGCGGAATGATGAGTGATTTTTTGTAATTCAGCAGTGGCTAAATTCATTAGGTAAATATCGGGGTTTCCGTCTTTCGATAACACCATGGCCATATGCTTGCCGTCGGGTGACCATGCAGGTGCACTATTGAGGCCTGGAAAATTAGTTAATTTCTTACGCTGACCGGTCGCAATGACTTGTTGATAAATGGCAGGGCGCTGGGTTTCAAATGAAACATAAGCGATCTGCTTGCCATCGGCAGACCATGCCGGCGATAAAATGGGTTCTGCGCTACGTAAAATTTCACGCCAATTCGCGCCATCAGCATCTGCTAAAATTAAACGGTAACTCGACACTCCAAGCTCATTCCGTTGGACCGACACGTAGAGCATACGGGTCGAAAATACCCCTCTTATGCCAGTCAATTTTTTAAATACCGCATCACTTAATTTATGCGCTATTGCTCTTTCAGCATCACGTCCATCACGTATTTCATCCTCCAATAACTCGCGCTGCGTATGCACGTCAAACAAGGTGTATTTGACGGCCATTTTATTACGGCGGTTTTCGGACCGACCAATCAACAAATAATCGACGCCTAAGGCTCGCCAATCACGAAAATGAACTTCATCGGCATGACTGGGAGAACTTAGCATGTCATCGCGATCTAGAACAGAAAACTGCCCGCTGCGCGTTAAATCAGCCGCTATAACCGCAGCAATATCTTGCTGAACTGCACGTCCTTTATTCTGAAAAGGCACAATCGCAATTTTGGTAGGATCTTTGACCCAGTCAGTGACTTCAATAACCAAATCAGCCGAGCTTAGCCCTGAAAAAAAGATTACCACTAAACAAAAGTAGAATCGAAAATTAACTCTCACAAACGTAAATCCTCTGCTGAAAAACGAAATACAAACTCACGAAAATGCTGATCAAATACTACTGCAGGCAAATTCTTTATAAAACGAAAATCACCTGCTTTTTTCACGGCGAGCAAACTCGACTGGTCAAAGGCATCACTACCGCTACTCGATGCAAGAGTAACAGCAACCACACTTCCAGAGACCGATAACCGAATCTTAACCAGACATACCATATCGCGCCTTGCGCTGGGTGGCAATTGCCAGCGCTGCTGCATTTGCTGACTAATCATGCCGGCATAACGCGCGACCAGAGAATGCTGATCTTTGTCGATGTCAGCCTTTGATTCAGAAGACATCGATGCCATTAACACCTCCTCTGCCGCAAGTTGCTTAACCGTTGGAGCGACCTCCTTGGGCTTAGGTTCTGGCGGTTTAGGTTCTAGCGGTTCAGGTTCTAGCGGTTCAGGTTCTAGCGATTCAGTCTCTATTCGCTGAGGCTTAGATGGCTCAATCATGGGTTTAGCCTTTGGCTTTGGCTTTGGCTTGGCTTTTAGTTGAGCTTTTGGCTTTGGCAAGTCTTGCACGGACACTAAACGCGCATCAATGGCTTTGATTTTGGCGCTCACAGCCACTTCAGAAGATTCTGGCGTCCAACCTATAGTCAACAGCGCAACCACGCCACAATGCAACAGTACGGCTAACATTAGCGGTAATCGATAAGCAGTTAAATCAACCATTGCCGGTCCATAATCGTCTGTTGGTCGATAACATCATTGGCTTATTAAGGCGTCTCTGTGACAAGGCCAACTGAACTTGCTCCCGCCGACTGAAGACGAGTCATTAACCCCACTACCTCGCCATATGGAATGTTTTTATCCCCCCAAATCAAGACTGGCGTTGCGGGTGATTGCTTGATCACCTTCGTCACTCGTCGCTCAAGTAAGTCAACAGCAATAGACTTATCAGGCGCCGCACCTAAATTAAGATATAAACTGCCATCGGCTCTTATCGAAACAATTAACGGCTCATTAGGCGTGTCATCAAGAGGGGCAGATGGTGCCTGTGGGAGATCAACATCAACACCTTGCATTAATAATGGCGCTGTAACCATAAACACAATCAATAACACTAAGGTAACATCAATGTAGGGGACGGCATTAATCTCAGCGATTAGCTTGCGCTTATTTTTTCTTCGACCCATAAAGTAATTGCCCTATTTGGTTAAGCGCTCTTGCGCCATAACGGTATGCACTTGACGATGCAAAATACTCGAAAATTCATCAGAAAAGGTTTCGTATCGACTGATTAACATATCCACTCTGGCAGCGAAGCGATTGTAAGCAATCACAGCCGGTATTGCGGCAAATAAACCCATTGCGGTTGCGATTAATGCCTCAGAAATACCTGGCGCTACCGCCGCTAATGTCGCTTGGTGTGCATTCGCTAAACCGCGAAATGAGCCCATAACACCCCAAACCGTGCCAAATAAGCCAACATAGGGACTGGCCGAACCGACGTTCGCTAAAAAAGGTAAATGCTTTTCTAAGTATTCTTCTTCTCGCGCTAATGACACGCGCATAGCACGCTCTGCGCCACTCAAAATAACCTCTGAATCAATATTTTCCTGCTGTCTCAAGCGAGAAAACTCTTTAAACCCAGCGCGAAAAATTGCCTCAACGCCGCCAATTTCTTCTGACTCGGCACGCACACTGCCCGATCGATACAGTTGGCCTAAATCAACACCGGACCAAAACTCTTCTTCAAAATCCAGTAGTTCGGCGTGCGCTTGCCTAAAAACCGCCAACCGTTGAAAAATCATCACCCATGAGGAAATAGAGGCCAGCACTAAGCCCAACATGACTAACTGAACAAGCACGCTCGCTTGTGATATAAGACTCCAAAGGGATAACGGCTCAGCCACAAAACGACTCCTACTATTACTTATACTTGATTTTTAATGGGGCATTATCTGCTTAATAAGTGACTCTGGCATTACTGCCGGTTGTTGAGTATCGCGATCGACACAAGCTACTTTTACTTCAGCTTCGCACAGTAATTGGTTATCACGATAGACTTGCTGTTCAAATACCACCGCCACCTTGCTGCTTTTTTTGACCACGGCTGAAATTAACAAGTAATCGTCTAATAGCGCTGGCGCTCGATAATTGATCGTTAAGGAGTGCACAACAAACATTAACTGATCTGCAAATATAGCCGCCTTACCAAAACCTAACTGACGCATAAACTCAGTTCGCGCCCGCTCCATATACTTTAAATAATTAACATAAAAAACAATGCCGCCAGCATCGGTATCTTCTATATAAACACGAACATCAATAGTTGTTGATGATAAGGCTGACGGCTGATTATTTGACATCAATTCCACACTATTGTTCGCACTGCGGCGGTGTTATTTCAAAATGCTCATAGGCATGACGAGTCGCAATACGGCCTCGTGGGGTTCGCTGAATGAAGCCCTGCTGAATCAAAAAAGGCTCTAACACATCCTCTATGGTGCCACGCTCTTCACTAATCGCTGCCGCTAAGTTATCAACGCCCACCGGACCACCATCAAACTTCTCGATAATACAGAGCAACAACCGTCGGTCCATATGATCGAAACCTAGAGGGTCAATATTTAAAATATCCAGCGCCTGTTCGGCTACTTGCTGGGTCACAATGCCATCATATTTAACGTCAGCGAAATCCCTAACCCGGCGCAATAAGCGATTGGCAATACGTGGCGTACCGCGTGAACGTCTAGCAATTTCTGTGGCTCCAGCGCCTTCGATGGTCACGGCTAATAAATCAGCAGCTCGCATAATAATTTGGCTCAAATCATCCAAACTATAAAACTCAAGTCGTTGAACAATACCAAATCGATCACGCAGCGGCGAAGTTAATGAACCCGCTCGGGTTGTGGCTCCTACCAAGGTAAACGGCGGCAAATCCAATTTAATCGACCTTGCGGAAGGCCCCTCACCAATCATAATATCCAGTTGGTAGTCTTCCATAGCCGGATACAAGACTTCTTCTACTACTGGACTCAAACGATGTATCTCATCGATAAACAACACATCATCTTTCGTTAAGTTAGTCAGCATGGCGGCTAAATCACCCGGCCGTTCTAAAACTGGGCCTGAAGTTGAATGAAGGGTTACGCCTAATTCATTGGCAATAATGTGCGCCAATGTCGTTTTGCCAAGGCCAGGTGGACCAAAAATCAAACTGTGATCTAAAGCCTCTTGCCTGTTTCGGGCGGCGGCAATAAAGACCTCCATTTGAGATCGAACCACTTGCTGACCAATATAATCAGCCAGCAACTTAGGCCGTAGAGCGCGGTCATGCTGTTGCTCCTCTGTCGCTGCATCACCGGTAATTAATCGATCAGCTTCTATCATGACTTATCCTAAACTAACGCTTTAACATAGTTTTTAAAGCTGCGCGAATGGCTGCTTCAATGCTGTGAATTTCACTAAAATCAAGCTTGGCTAAAGACTTACTAGCCTCGACCGGTTTATAGCCTAAAGCAATAAGAGCAGTTTCTGCCTCAGCTAAAATCATAGACTGTGATGAAGATGTACTGCCCGCACCGCCGATCTGTTCGGCGGGTAAATCCACGTGCCATTCCTGTAAGCGATCTTTCATTTCAACAATTAAACGTTCAGCCGTCTTTTTGCCAACGCCTGGCAGGCGCGTCAATGAGGCAACATCAGAAGCGATAATACAGTGACTAAAATCCGCTGCATCCATGCCCGATAAAATAGCCAACGCCAATTTAGCGCCTACACCATTAACTTTGATCAAAGTACGAAATAATTGTCGCTCAGACTGATCAGCAAAACCGTACAAAAGTTGAGCATCTTCACGTACTACAAAATGTGTTAACAGTTTAATTTCTGCACCCAACGCCGGCAAGTCAGTAAAAGTGTTTAACGATACCTGTACATCATAACCGACGCCATTGACCTCAATCACCAGCCACGGGGTGGATTTTTCGACTAACTGTCCAACTAAATAACTGATCATGGTTGTATGATTGACTCTCACTGCCATTAATTTTTTGGGGTTCTGAATCGTTTAACGCAACGCTCCATAGGGATTATCACTGTAACTGTGGCAAAGTGCTACTGCTAAAGCATCGGCCGCATCGGCCGATGGCGTTCGATTCAAGCCTAATAAACGAACCACCATTGCCTGCACCTGCTTTTTGTCAGCGGCACCGGTTCCAGCAACTGCCTGCTTTATCGTCCTTGGAGCGTACTCTCCCAAAGGCAAGCCCGCCTCGGCAATAGCGAGAATAGCCGCGCCCCGCGCATGACCCAGTTTTAAAGCCGAACTGACACTTTTTCCCACGAACACCTGTTCGATAGCCGCTTGACTAGGCGCGTACTGCCGAATCAGCTCGCCGATATTTTGATAGATCGTCAATAATCGCATGGGCAAATCATCAGTAGGCATGCGAATACAACCACTGGCCACATAGCTTACTTGATTTTTTTCTACTTTAATAAGGCCGTAACCCGTGATCCGTGATCCTGGGTCGACACCTAAAATGATGCTCAAAAGTGGTCACTCATCGTCATAGTATTAAAAATCTAACCTGCGCGATAGTTCATCGAGTTATCGGCCTATCGCATAATCCTGTCAGATTATACCTCGCAAGTAAGGATTTGCACTGAAGATCTGATCATTAGTCGGTATAAAAGAAAAAAGAGAGGAACGCTATCAAATCAGCGTTCATTTAAGAAAGAGTAGACCTGACCCCTGATGCCATAGCGAAACAGAAATCAGGCTCATACTGACGTTGAATCGAACTATTTTAAATCCCTGTAAAAATATATACGCTCATCGATAGCCAGCACCCACCAGGAAACGCTGGCTTGACAAAATAAGCCTAGTGGAGAAAGGCCATGCCAACCACAGTGCAAGCGCAAAAGTGAGTCTCAGTTCACAACTAAAATGTAAAATCAGCAGGTCTTATTCAGCCATTGATAGAATGCCGCAACAGGCCGTGGCGGCTAATCGGACTGGGGGGGCGCCTCTATTTGACGTAATTTAATGTTTAATTCGCGCAACTGCTGGTTATCGACAGCGCCAGGTGCTTCAGTCATAACACAAGCCGCGGATTGCGTCTTTGGAAAGGCAATGACATCGCGAATCGAGCTTGCCCCACTCATGAGCATGACCAAGCGATCAAGTCCAAACGCCAAACCACCGTGCGGCGGCGCACCGTATTTCAGCGCATCGAGTAAGAAACCAAATTTTTCCTGTGCCTCTTCAGCACTGATCGAGAGTAAGCGGAATACTGCTGACTGCATGTCAGCTCGGTGAATTCGAACTGAACCGCCACCCAATTCAGTGCCATTTAAGACCATATCATAGGCCTGAGATAAGGCCGAACCAGGATCTTTTTCGAGTGCCTCAGGACTGCATGAAGGGGCTGTAAACGGATGATGCAATGCCGTCCATTGGCCCTTGTCATTCTTTTCGAACATCGGAAAATCAACAACCCAAAGTGGCGCCCATTCACAGGTATAGAGATTTAAGTCCTCGCCCAATTTACATCGCAAAGCACCCAGCGCTTCATTGACGACGATACTTTTATCGGCGCCAAAGAAAATAATATCGCCATCAGCCGCTCCGAGCCGATCCATTAATGCCATAACCGTATCATCTGGCATAAATTTCAAAATAGGCGACTGCAAACCTTCCAGTCCAGCTGCACGATCATTGACTTTTATCCAGGCTAAACCTTTTGCACCATAGATACTGACAAACTTGGTGTAACCATCAATATCTTTTCGACTAATCGAGCTACCGCCAGGCACTTTTAATGCCGCGACTCGCCCATCGGGATCGTTAGCAGGCCCATTAAAGACCTTAAATTCAACACTGGCCATCAAGTCATTCACATCAACCAATTTTAACGGGATACGGAGATCGGGTTTGTCACTACCATAATCCCGCATCGCCTCGGCATAAGGTATGGTGGGAAATGATTCAAACGTCACGCCTAGTACCTCGGCAAACAGCTCGGTCACTAACTGCTCGGTCATGGTCATAATTTCTGACTCAGACATAAAGGTGGTTTCAATATCTATTTGGGTGAATTCAGGCTGACGATCAGCGCGCAAATCTTCATCGCGGAAACATTTCGCGATTTGATAATAACGATCAAATCCCGACACCATTAACAACTGTTTAAATAATTGAGGCGACTGAGGCAAGGCAAAAAATTTGCCCTCGTGGGTTCGGCTCGGCACTAAATAATCGCGAGCGCCCTCTGGCGTAGCACGCGTTAAAATAGGGGTTTCTATGTCTAAAAAACCATTTGCGTCCAAAAACCGGCGAATATTCGCCGACACCTGCGAACGTAGACGAAGTTTTTGCTGCATATCATTGCAGCGCAAATCCAAGTAACGATACTTCAGTCGAATATCTTCGCCAACATCAGTGAACTCATCGAGCTGAAATGGCGGTGTTTCAGCCTGATTTAAAATATCTACCGCTCGGGCATAGACCTCAATTTCACCAGTTGCCATGTCGGCGTTAATGGTGGCAGCCGAACGTGCGCGAACCACGCCTTGAACATGCAATACGTATTCACTGCGTACCTTATCGGCTAAAGCAAAGTGTTCACCAGCATCAGGGTCAAATACCACCTGCACAATACCTTCGCGGTCACGTAAATCAATAAATATGACACCACCATGGTCTCGACGTCGATCAACCCAGCCGAACAGAGAGACTTCGCTATCAACCTCTGGTAATGCGACTTGACCACAATAATGGCTTCTTTGCTGACCAATGCCAGCGTTGTTTTTTGAATCAGTCAAAACAACCTCGATATCATTCACTGTGTTTCGCTAAAAAAAGCTGACTGCCGGCGTCACCCACAAGCAACTCGCTACCGTATTATCTCATGTGCCAAAGAAACAACGGCCGCTACTCAGCGGCCTATTTATTACTCTATTCATTCAGTGCTTTGGCTACTCGCTCCGCTAGATGTCGCAGCTTTATTAGATTCAGTCTGTGTCGATGGAGCTACAGTTTCCCCTTTATTCTTAAAATCAGTCTCATACCAGCCGCTGCCTTTTAATTTAAACGCCGCTGCTGAAATTAACTTTTTCAAACTGTCCTTATCGCAAACGGGGCATCGAAGCAAAGGGGCCGCAGACATTTTTTGCAATGCCTCTAATTGATGACCACAGGCTTCACATTGATACTCATAAATGGGCATAAGCAGTAAAAACTCCAATTCAAACAAAAACAAGCTTTAATCATCACTAATGCTATCGACATTTTAAACAAATGATTGGCCAGCGCACTCAAGGAAACCATCGACGAATGATTAAAGCGCGGCATTATACTCTATATTTAAGACGGTTTTAAACCAAGAAAACAGCAATGCTATAGTAAAAAAGCCGATTTAATCCGCTTAATGGGTTAGCGCCTACTCGCACAGGAAGTTCTTTTCAAACAATGTCACAGCTCTTAAGCAGAATGGATAACCGTATAATCCAAGCTGACAAGCTGAAGAATAAGATTTTTTAGCTAATAAAACTGGAGTGCGTATTTTTAACCAATGAAGAAAATCTTCTATTGAAGGGTAATACTTTTTTATTAATTGAACAAAATGCGAAAAAAACCCTAAAAATACAGCATTTTTTATTTGCCAGCGTTTACAGTTTTAGTTATATATGTACTCATTGTTTTAATACTTTTATTCAACGATGTTTTTTAGAGCAATAAATCCTATAAAAATAGGCGTTATTATTCAATCTTGAATCAGAGCAAGAAACAATTCACCCAGCATAAGCTGGATATTTGAGTAAGCTTTTTATTGATAACTGAGGATATAACATGGCTGCTAAAAAACGTACCGCTAAAAAGGCTGCGCCAAAGAAAGCGCCAGCAAAAACTTCTGGCAAAGCTATTGCTTCACGCTATAGCAAAACCCAAATTTTAACTGAAATTGCAGAATCAACGGATCTAAGTCGTAAAGACGTAGGCGCCGTCATTGATGAGCTCTCTTCATTAATCGAGCGTCACATTAAAAAACGCGCCTGCGGTGAGTTCGTTTTGCCTGGTATGCTTAAAATCACGACTGTGAAAAAGCCTAAGCGTCCAGCACGTAAAAATGTACCCAATCCTTTCAATCCAGGCACTTTCATGGATGTTGCGGCTAAGCCAGCCAGCATCTCCGTAAAAGTTCGCCCATTGAAAAAGCTCAAAGAAATGGCAGTGTAAGTCGCTATAGCTACTTGACGCTTGTTAGGCCAGAGCGATGTACTATCAAAGCACTAGCCAGACACCGGGGTTTGGTCTTCCAGCCCCGGTTTTTGTTTTTTTAAACCCCCTAACAATTAGGCTTTTTTTATAGGAAGCCAGCCTCAAGCGAAAATACTATGCGTTCCAGCCAGATTTTATTATCAACTTTAAAAGAAACGCCCGCCGATGCCGAGGTGATTAGCCATCAATTAATGCTTCGAGCAGGGATGATTCGTAAATTGGCCTCTGGTCTTTATACATGGCTGCCGCTAGGACTGAAAGTACTTCGAAAAATAGAAGCCATCGTCCGTCAAGAAATGAACCGGGCCGGCGCACAAGAAGTGCTGATGCCTGTGGTTCAACCTGCAGAGTTATGGCAGGAGTCTGAGCGATGGGATCAATACGGCGACGAATTATTACGAATTCATGACAGACACCAACGTGAATTTTGTCTTGGCCCCACCCATGAGGAAGTCATTACCGACTTAGTCCGTAATGAATTACAAAGTTATAAACAATTACCTACTAACATCTACCAAATTCAAACAAAATTTCGCGATGAAATTCGGCCCCGTTTTGGCGTCATGCGAGCCCGTGAATTCATCATGAAGGACGCTTACTCTTTTCATGTTGACCAAGCTTGCCTAGCGCAAACCTATCAACACATGTACGACACGTATTCCTCGATTTTTAGCGCTATCGGTTTAAATTTTCGCGCTGTTTTAGCCGACACAGGCTCGATCGGCGGTAACACCAGCCATGAATTTCACGTGCTAGCAGAGTCAGGCGAAGACAGCATTGCCTTCAGTGACAAAAGTGACTATGCAGCTAATGTCGAATTAGCCGAGGCAATAGCTCCTATTGCTGAGACCAAGACTGAAGACCAAGTGTTAACGCTTATCGATACACCTAAGAGTCAAACGATTACTGAGGTTGCTGAACAACTACAGATTGAGCCCAAGCAGATCATTAAAACACTCTTAGTCCATGCCGATGAGAATAGTCCTAAATCATTAGTGGCCTTAGTTGTTCGCGGCGACCATCAATTAAATGAATTAAAAGCAGAAAAGCTACCGCTAGTGGCCAGTCCATTAACACTGGCGAGCGATGACGAGATTCAAACTGAAATTAACTGCGCAGCCGGCTCTATTGGGCCTGTAAAACTAGATTTACCTACCATCGTTGATCACTCTGCAGCGGCGATGAGTTATTTTGTATGCGGTGCTAATCAAAATGGTCAACATTACCATGGGGCTAGTTGGAACCGTGACGCAACCGCAAGTCAAGTCGCCGATATTCGCTGTGTGGTTGAAAGCGACCCAAGCCCTGATGGTAACGGGACATTATTAATTAAACGCGGCATCGAAGTCGGCCATATTTTTCAATTGGGCAAAAAATACAGTACCACACTGAATGCCACCGTGTTGAATGAGCAAGGTAAGGCGCAAATATTAGAAATGGGCTGTTACGGTATCGGTGTTTCACGAGTCATGGCCGCCACTATTGAACAAAACCACGATGCGGGTGGTATTGTCTGGCCAGCAGCTATTGCACCTTTTCAACTGGTATTGATACCCATTAATATGCAAAAGTCAGCGCGTGTTAAAGCGTTAACCGAAAAACTCTACGAGCAATTAATGAGTCATAATATTGATGTCCTTATGGATGACCGTAATGAGCGCCCCGGAGTTAAATTTGCCGACATGGAATTAATTGGGATACCACATCGCGTTGTGATTGGCGATAAAGGAATCGATAATAATGTACTGGAATACCGCGCCAGAACCGCCTCAGAAAATGAAGATATTGATTTAGCATCTGCCTTAGACCAGATACTCAGCCGAATTAAATAAACCGGTAATGACGCATCCTATTCCCAATCTAGAAAACCACTTCTCTAACTTAGGCGATAAATTTTCTACTGCTGTCCAAGCCACAGCAATAGCTAATCCGCATTGGGTGATTCGCAATGCCAGCTTAGCGAAAGACTTGCAGTTGGACTTATTTGGCCAGCAAGCCGACAGTTTTTTAGCCGCCTTTAGTGGCGCACAAGCATTACCCTCCAGTCAGCCATTAGCCATGGTGTATGCTGGCCATCAATTTGGCCATTATGTTAGCCAACTGGGCGATGGTCGCGGCTTACTGCTGGGCGAAATAGCCACGACTGAGGGTCGTTTTGACCTTCATTTAAAGGGTGCAGGCCCCACACCCTACTCACGGATGGGTGATGGGCGAGCCGTTTTGCGTTCCAGTGTCCGCGAGTATCTTGCCGGCGAAGCCTTGCATGCCTTAGGCATTGCGTCGACACGTTCACTATGTCTGACTCGCGGTAAATTATCGGTCTGGCGCGAGGAGCAAGAACCTGCTGCGATACTGGTGAGAGTGGCTAAGAGCCATATCCGCTTTGGTAGCTTTGAATATTTCCACCACACCCAACAATACCCACAGGTGAAGCAATTAGCCGATTTCTGTATTGAGCACTATTATCCTGCTCTGGCCAACCAAGCTGCCGACCAGCGCTATGCAAATTTTTTTGAACAAGTCATCGAAAAAACCGCATTAATGATTGCGCAATGGCAGGCCTATGGCTTTGCTCACGGTGTCATGAATACCGATAATATGTCGATTATAGGCGACACCTTTGACTTTGGCCCCTTCGGCTTTTTAGATGACTACGATGCCGGTTTTATCTGCAATCACTCCGATCACACTGGTCGTTATGCCTTCGATGCACAACCCAGTATTGGCTTATGGAATCTGCATGCGCTGGGCCAAGCACTGTCATCACTGATCAGCAAAGAACAAATCAAAACAGGACTCGATCACTACCAGCCCTATATAATCGCTAGCTACTCTGCTCAGATGCGAGCCAAACTTGGCTGGCTTGAGGTGCACGATGAAGACCAGACCCTGGTCAGTGAACTATTGCAATTAATGCAAGGCTCAAAGGCTGATTTTTGTCACACATTTAGGCAACTCAGCACCGTCGCGACCGATGATCGGCAACATCCGTTAAGGGACAGCTTTATCAACCGAGACGGCTTTGATCAATGGCTGACACGTTATCAACAGCGGCTCAAAAAAGAATTCCGCACTGATACTGAAAGACAAAGCGCCATGCATGCCGTGAACCCAAAATATATCTTGCGCAATTACTTGGCTCAGCAAGCGATTAGTCAAGCAGAACAAGGCGATTACACTGAGCTGGAGCGTTTAGCGACTGTATTGAGTCAACCATTTGCAGAACAAACACAGTATGAAGACTACGCTAAACCACCACCAGACTGGGGCAAGCGCATCAGCGTGAGTTGCTCTTCTTAAACCCAAAAGCCTATAAGTATCTGATATGAAGAGATGATAATAGCCGTCCTGTTTGGAAAATAGCTACTAATCACGACTTTAGCATTCGATAAAATTCAGCAAAGCACGGTATATCAACTAGACTAATAGCATTCTTGAGGTATCTACTCTCTCACTGCCTGTGGAACTCTGCTTTGGAACAACAACCACAATATCAACGACGCGCCTCCGATCGCGAGCCGATGGCCCGCCGCTCTATCGACCAACAAGGCGTGCGTCGTGTTGAACGTCGCTCAGAGCGACGAGGTGAACATAGAACGTATGAACGTCGCAGTGAACACGCCAGCTCTACCGAAGTCAAATCAACCTCCCAAAAAGCTTCGCTGTTGGCTATTCGCTATAGTATTCCGATTGAGTACCGTGTTGCCTGCTATTTTAGTTTTCCGTTAGTCCTTGGCCTGGGGCTAGTCACGGTCTTTGCCACCAAGCAAGATTTTTCAACTAATGATTTATACCTTATTTTTTTAGGACTATCGATCAGCCTAATCACGGTTATTTTCTTTATGAGCCGGCGCATTACCGAACCGCTGAAAGCCATAACGAATGCCGCCGCCAATATGAACAAAGGAGATTTATCGGTAATTCCAAAGCGTCGAGACGATGAGCTCGGTCAATTGATTGAAAATTTAAATCGAATGGGCAGGGGCTTATCTCGCAAGACCGAACTTGAACGCGTACTGGCTAAACTTCTTGACCCCAATGTCGCCAATAAAGTTATCGATGAGCTCGATAATGTTAATTTTAAAGGCGAAAATATCCAAGCCACGGCCCTATTCGCTGACATTGTTGGCTTTACACAAATGTCTGAGAAGCTCTCACCGGGTGAGGTCAGCGAGCTACTGAATGAATATTTTGGCTACTATACGGCCTGTGCCAAGCACTATCATGGTACGGTGGATAAATTCTTAGGCGACTGCGTGATGCTGGTTTTTGGTGCGGCAAAAAAAGATCAACAACACGCCTACCACGCGGTGGCTTGCGCGCTGCTGATGCAAAAGATCACTGAGGAATTAAATGCCGAACGACTAAAGAAAGGTTTATTTGCTGTGCAATTACGCATTGGCATTAATAGTGGTGAAATGCTGGCTGGATTGCTTGGCTCAAAAGATCGATTGGAATACACCGTGGTGGGTGATTCGGTGAATCTCGCCTCTCGCCTTTGTAATGAGGCGCAAGCTCAACAAGTCATTATCCAAGAAGAGTGTCATGATGCATTAGCAAAACAACATGATATGACGGTGGATAATCATAAAACCATTAAAATCCGCGGCAAAGAAAACCCCGTTTCAATCTATAACGTTCGATCACTCGGCGATGAAGAGCAACAAAAACAGCGCCAATTCATCGATAAGCTGCTAGAAAATAATTAGTGCTCGCGGGTCGAGCGAAATTGAATATCCGGCCAACGCTCTTGGCTCAACGATAAGTTAACCCGCGTAGGCGCAAGGTAACTTAAGTGACCACCCCCATCGATGGCAAGATTATCTGCCTGTTTGCGCTTAAATTCTTCCAGCATTTTTGCATCGTCACATTCAACCCAATGCGCCGTGTAAACGTTCACTGGTTCGTAAATACATTCCACTTTGTACTCATCCTTTAATCGATAAGCGACCACTTCAAATTGCAGATTACCGACAGCGCCAACGATTAAATCATTATTTGACATGGGCATGAACACCTGCGTCGAGCCCTCTTCGGCTAATTGCTGCAAGCCTTTTTGCAAGGCTTTCATTTTAAGCGGGTCTTTTAAGCGCACTCGTTTAAAGAGCTCAGGTGCAAAGTGCGGAATACCGGTAAACTTCAAACTTTCGCCTTGGGTAAAGGTATCGCCAATTTGAATCGTACCGTGATTATGTAAACCAATAATATCGCCCGACAAGGCTTCTTCAACCGCTTCGCGCTCACCCGCTTTGAAGGTCACGGCATCGGCAATCTTTACGTCTTTGGCTAAACGCACATGGCGCATTTTTAAACCCTTAGTATAAGCCCCAGAACAGATACGCATAAACGCGACCCGATCTCGATGCTTAGGGTCCATATTTGCCTGTATCTTAAAAATAAAGCCGCTGAATTTTTCTTCTAAAGGGTCAACCTGTCGATCTGCTGTAGTGCGCGCGATAGGTGAAGGTGCCCACTCAACAAAGCCATCCAGCATTTCTCGCACACCAAAATTCGCCAGCGCGGTACCGAAGAAAACCGGTGTTAATTCGCCCTCAAGATACGCATTCTGATCAAACTCATGACTGGCACCGCGGACTAATTCTATCTCTTCAACAAAATCTTCATGATATACACCCAGTAGCGCCTTAGCCTGCTCTGATTGCAAACCCGTAATTTGCACATCCTCGGCAATCACAAAATTACTGCCTTGCTCAAATACATGTATCGTATCGGTATATAAATTATAAACGCCCTTAAATTCTTTACCCATGCCGATCGGCCAATTGATCGGCGCCGCGGCAATACCCAACACCTCTTCGATTTCATCTAACAAATCAATAGGATCACGAATATCGCGGTCCATCTTATTGACGAAGCTTAAGATCGGCGTATCGCGTAAGCGACACACTTCCATCAATTTAATGGTTCTCGCTTCGACACCCTTTGCTCCATCAACCACCATTAAGGCTGAATCAACCGCGGTTAATGTGCGATAAGTATCTTCCGAAAAATCCTCATGGCCCGGCGTATCAAGCAGGTTAACGACCCGTTCTTTATAAGGAAATTGCATCACCGAAGAAGTGACTGAAATACCCCGCTCTTGCTCCATAGTCATCCAATCAGATGTAGCATGACGATCGGCTTTTTTGCCCTTCACCGAGCCCGCCACCTGGATTAACTGACCCAACAGTAACAGCTTTTCAGTGATCGTGGTTTTACCCGCATCGGGGTGAGAGATAATCGCAAAGGTCCGTCGCTGTTCGACCGCCTTGGTAAAATTAGCATCTGACATGCGAAGTTCCTGAATAAGCCGCGATAATTCAGCGGTTAACTTAACGGTTAAATGATGAGCTAAACCGAAAAAAAAGCGATTATACACATTTGTCTGGCCGTTGTTAGCGCCAATTAAGCGGGGGAAGCATTTGTGCCATAAATCGTATTCTTCGCCTATTTTACCATTTACTGCCGTCAACCATGGTCTTTTATCCCCAAGAAATTTACACTTATAGTACGCTCACTATTTAATAATAACTCTACAGCAAGGGAATCAGTATTTATGGCTTCAGTCGACCTTTACTCCGGCTCACAGCAGCGGACATTTTTAGGCCACCCTATTGGGCTGACGATCTGCTTTTTAACCGAGATGTGGGAGCGTTTTTCCTATTACGGTATGCGGACTATTTTGGTGTTGTATTTGGTTAAATACCATTTATACAGCGCCCAAGAAGCCAGTTTTATTTACGGCGCCTATGCCGGTCTTGTCTATATGATGCCCATCATTGGGGGTTTCTTAGCTGATCGCTACCTTGGGGCTAGAAAAGCTGTAACCTACGGTGCAATTCTCTTGGTCTGTGGGCACGCGCTGATGGGCTTTCACGGTTCGGCCGCATTCATTGATAACGGCGTAGTGGTTCGCGATGAACCCTTCATCGATTTATTCTTCCTCGCCTTGGCGTTAATCATTACCGGTGTAGGCTTTTTAAAAGCCAATATTTCAACTATTGTCGGCGCACTTTACGGGCCTAACGACCCGCGTCGCGACGGCGGATTTTCTATTTTTTACATGGGTATTAATCTCGGCTCTTTAGTGGCAACGGCATTAGTGGGTTATGTCGGCGAAGTGCATGGCTGGCATTACGGATTTGGTCTGGCAGGCATTGGCATGCTGTTTGGTCTATTGGTATTTTTAGCCGGCCAACACTTATTAGATGGGAGAGCTGAGCCTCAAAACCCTGCACGACTCAAAGAGATCGCCTTTGCTGGCATCAATAAAGAGTACGCTATTTATTTAGCTGGCATTGCATTAGTCGGCATCAGTTGGGTATTGATTCAATACCAAAGTTTGGTCGGCCAAGTACTGGGAATTTCAGGATTGTTAATGATCGGCATTATTCTTTATTACAGCATGACCCAGTGTAGCCCACAGGAGCGTGACCGCTTGTTTGTCGCCTGTTTCTTAATAGCTACACAGGCTATTTTCTGGGCCTTGTTCGAACAACAGGCAGCCAGCTTAACCTTGCTAGCCGATCAACAATTTGATCGTTCAATATTGGGTGTAAATGTGTTGGCCTCACAAGTTCAGTTACTGAACCCTCTCTTTATTGTCTTATTAGCCCCTGCGATAGCTTGGCTATGGGTGAAGCTAGCACAACATAAAATAGAACCGTCGACACCAGCCAAATTCGCTATTGCCATGTTATTAATCGGCATGGGTTATGTGATCTTTGCTTGGGGTTTAAGCCTTGGCGATCAGCCTGGCAGACACTTCTTTTGGCTGATCTTTATCTACTTAATGCTGACCTTAGCCGAACTGTGCCTGAGTCCCGTCGGGCTTTCTATGGTGACTAAATTGAGTACCACGCGGATTGTGGGCATGCTGATGGGCACTTGGTTTTTATTTTCAGCGATGGGGAATTATATAGCGGGCTGGATTAGCGCATTAACCGGCAGCTCAACAGCCGGCGCCGCAAATAGCATCGATGTTGTAGCGACCATCTCGGTCTATCATACGATTGGTTTAATGAGTATAGGGATCGGTGTGGGCCTATTATTACTGACGCCGACATTACGCAAAGCCATGCATGGTGTGCATTAAACGATGCGCCTATTATCGGGTTGGCGCCACCACTGAGAATTACTCAATCAAATAGTGGGTACTTACATTCTTCAATACAATAAACGGTGATCTTATGCCTAATGATGCGCCAAAAAAAACACCCGCCACTGAAGAGCCACCCACTCACTATATCAAAGATAAAACCATCTTAGGCCTACTTAAAAGACGTTTAATACGAGCGACAAAAAATTCCATATCTGGCCTGCGCTATGCCTTTAAAAAGGAAGAAGCCTTTCGAGTCCAATCGTTTTTAATGCTACTTGCATTGCCTGCAGCTTGGTGGATAGCAGATACCCTCAACGAGATTTTATTGCTGTTATTCTCGGCTGTCTTGGTGTTGATCGCAGAATTATTAAATTCTGCCATCGAGGCGACTATCGACCGCGTGGGCATGGATTATCATAAGCTATCTAAGCAGGCAAAAGATATGGGTTCAGCCGCCGTTTTTGTCGCGATTGTCTTAGCTGCTATAACGTGGTTGCTGATACTGGTTGATTGATATACCTACTTGGAAGTAGCCGCCTGAAAATCATCCAACAAGACAACAGCGAGTCATTCTTCAAAATTGAGCCAGTTATCAATGATTGTCCGCCTAGCATTAATTAATACCGTAACCATTCGATTGATAGACCGAACTTCAATGGCATAATTAACTTTAGCAGTGATCCAGACCCGAGTCGTCATCGGTAAAATACTACGTTCACTATTCTTTCGACAGTACAGGCAAGAAAATCTCACTATGGCATTATCCCTCGATCATATCCACACCACCAACCGATTGGGCTGGCTGGCCAGTTTTTGGGGCTTCACTGGTTTTATTGCCATACTGTTCATTGCGCTAATAAAACTGACGGCGATTGCTATCGATTCATTTAATTATTCTTTTTCTGCCTTGCATTGGCTTGCCTTAATTGTAAATAGTGTATTTATGGCCTATTCAGAAGGCTACAAGGGGTTTCAAAAAGGCTATTCACCTCGCTTAGCAGCTAGACTCAACTACTTGCATCATCACGCTAATTTACTCACAACCTTACTGGCACCATTGTTTTGCATGGGATTCTTTGCCGCACCGAAAAAAAGAATTATCACCTCAGTCTTATTAGCCGTAATGATCGTTCTATTTATTTTATTTTTTCAGCTTATCCCCCAACCGTGGCGTGGCATTCTCGATATTGGGGTGGTGATTGGTTTAAGTTGGGGGTTAATAGCAACCGTATTTTTTTGTTACCAAGCCTTTATCAACCCCGCTGCCTGCGTAGATGCGGAAGTCATCTAATCATTACACCTTAACCCTTATGAACGGCTAAGGTGCGAGTGAAATCGCCGGCTGTCGAGGTAACCTCTTGCCTAGCAAGACTGTATTCTTCTGGCAGATCTGGCCGGATACTGGCGATCTTTCCCAGTTGGCCTAGCGCAAACCGAACGGCTTCATCCGCCAACATGATTCCCTCAGGAGCCTCACCCTCTGACAATGACGGCATTCCTCTTCGCATGCCCGGTGTATTGGTACCCTGCGGCGAAAAACCCAAAACATCGATCCCTAAGGGCTTAAATTCATACCATAGCGCCTCTGCCAGTGATAAATCATATGCTTTTGTTGCCGCATAATTAGCAATATAAGGCGCACCTGCATACGCTGAATTGGATGCAACAATAATGATGGCACCGCGATGACGCTCAAGCATTGCGGGACTGAAGTGATGGCAGAGTGTCACCGTCGCCATACAGTTTACTTGTATCGCTTTATGCATCGCTTCTAATGGTGTATCACTGAACGCGCCGGTGGCACCAATACCGGCACAGCAGATTAAAAAGCCAATCGCTAAATCTGCGGTTTGCTTTAACAGTTGATCGATGAAGCTGGGTTGCGATAAATCACATTCAACCGCTAGAGTTTTTACACCGTATTGCTGAGCAAGATCCAAGGCGTGTTGCTGGGCCTTTTCAAGCTGTACATCAGCCAAGACAATATTGAGGCCTTGGGTCGCTAACTGTGTAGCAAACTCCGCCCCAATTCCTTCTGCCGCACCCGTCACCAAGGCCCATTCACCGTATGCCTCCCGATACGTTTGTTGATTTGCAGTGATTAGCGGCGCAATTTCCATCAGTAACTCCCAAAATAAGGTTGATACACGGTTAAGACATTAAAGGCTGTCAATGATAAACTCAGTCGATAGCGTTTAAAACAGACCTGTAATTTCCTTAATAATTGATCAAAGAGGCGAGCATGGAAACGTCACATAACGAGTTATTTATCAGTCATATGCGAGATAAAGAGCATATCAGTGAAATGGTTTTTCAATACGCTACAGCGCTAGACTATCGACAGTGGGAATTGCTGGTACCACTTTTTAAACCGAATGTTCAATACAGTTATGGCGGCTACGTCAAAGGATCAGGCTGCGATGATCTTATTGCCATGATTCGAAGCAATCTCGACGGCTGTGGGCCTAGTCAGCACTTATTCAGCAATCTTAGAATTTCGATTGGTGGGCAAGCCGATAATGATCATGCGAGCTGCCGCTTTTACGGCCGCGTCATGCATGCGGGTGTTGAGCAAGAAAGTCATTTATTGTTTGATTTTTGGGGAGAGTATTACTGCCAATTAGTTCGCAATAAAACTGCTAGCCCTCACCATTGGCTGATCAGTGATATCACACAAACCGGTTTTCATGCCACTGGTGAGATGAAGATTTTAAAAGGTAAATAAGATACGCTATTTGAAAACTACAACGTGGTCTATTTCAAGCCGAATACCTATCTTTTCGTTAATGGCATGATCATGATGGCTCGGCACTAAGGCTAATACCAGCTCATGATTATCAAGCTCTAAATGATATAAAAATTCTGCGCCGCGAAAATGTCGCGCAACGACTTTTGCTGTTAACTCGCTACTGTCTTGATGAATAATATCATCAGGCCTAATCAAGACTTTGACTGGGTCACCGGGCTGAATATTATCAATAGTAGCCGCTATCGATTTTCGCTCAAAGCAACCCAAGGTAGTTTGAACTTCCGTCGTCGATACCATTTCACCGTTTAGCATCACGCCTTGACCAACAAAATCAGCAACAAAGGCATTAATTGGCTGATGATAAATCGCGTAGGCACTGTCCCACTGCAATAAAGCGCCATCATTAAGCACACCAATCGAATCAGCCATGGCAAATGCTTCATGTTGATCATGCGTCACCATGATTGCAGTGGTCTGTGTCTGCTTAAGAAGAGCTCTCACCTGCTCACCCAAAGACTCTCTTAACTCAACATCTAAATTTGAAAATGGTTCATCCAATAATAATAATTTTGGTTGTGGCGCCAAAGCCCTCGCCAATGCCACGCGTTGCTGCTCACCGCCTGATAATTCATGCGGCATCACTGCCTTTTTATCCATTAGGCCAATCTGTTCGAGCAAGTATAATGATCGCGTGTCAGACTCCGACTGAGACAAGCCATGCAGACCAAATTTCACGTTTTCAATGACGCTTAAATGGGGAAACAAGGCATAATCTTGAAACACCATGCCAATTTGACGCTGCTCTGGTGCTAATGTGTATTGCCTCTGGCTAATGATCTCATTGTTAAGCGTGATACGGCCTCCACTCAGATGCTCAAAACCACCTATCGCACGGAGCAGGCTAGTCTTGCCACAACCACTGGGCCCTAATAAGCAGCCAATCTCCCCGCGTTGCAAAGAAAAACTGATACCGCTCAACACTGGCTCGCTATCGTAACCAATAACGACCTCATTCAAGCTAAGATAATGCTTTATTTCAGTGCTCATATTGTTTGTCCAATCACTTCGACGCTTGCACACCTAACTATTGGTAATTCATAGCATAATATTACTGTTGTACTTTATCAGCCCGCAGAATCAGAATCACCACTGGAATTAAACCTACTAACACGATAGCTAAGGCTGGCAAAGCAGCCCGCTGCCATAAACCTTCTGAACTTAACTCATAAATTCTTACCGCCAAGGTATTAAAACCAAAAGGTCGTGTCATTAAGGTAATGGGCAGTTCTTTCATCACATCAACAAATACCAAAACCATCGCCGTCAATACGCCAACTCTGATCATAGGAAAATGTACCCGCCAAAGCATACTAAGACCCGAAACCGACAAACTTCTCGATGCGGCATCAATCGAAGGCGTGACGCGCAATAAATTATTTTCAATCGGTGAAAAGGCAACTGCCATAAACCGCACACTATAAGCCAATAACATGACCACTATACTGCCTTGCAGAATAGGCGCAGCAAAGCCAAATCTCGCCAGATAATGGTCTATCGCAGCAATCGGTGCTAGTAGGCCAACGGCTAATACCGTCCCCGGCAAGGCATAACCTAAAGTACTGATTTTAACTGACCAATTGGCCAAGTAACTATTCTGCGTACGGGCAGCAAAAGCTAATAGCAATGCAAATACAGTGATAATCGTCATTGCCAATAGTGACAAACTGAATGAGCCCAGCATATACCGCCAAAATTGGTCCGTTAACCCCAAACTCAAATGCGGAATAGCCCACAGCAGTAATTGACCAATCGGTAGCATGAAGCCTATGAAAAAAATAACACCACAAAAAGCACAGGCTAAATAAGCCTGCTTTGATGGTAATAGAATGCGCGATCGTGCTTGCACAGTATTGCGCGCGTTAGTAAAGCGCTGCTTGTGCCGACTCTGTGCTTCTAACAAGCTAACCACAATCACAAACAATAATAATAACGAGGCAATTTGCAAAGCTGATTGAAATGAAAATAAACCGAACCAAGATTTATAAATAGTCGTGGTCAAGGTATCGTAATTAAACACCGCCACTGTGCCAAAGTCAGCCAGCGTTTCCATCATGACCAATAAGCTTCCGCCGACAATCCAAGGTCTAGCCTGCGGCAAACTGACTCGCCAAAAGCTTTGGCGAACTGATAAGCCCAAGGACTGCCCTACTTCTAAACTCTGTTTACCCTGAGTTTGAAACGCATTTCTCACTAATAGATAAGTATAAGGATATAATGTCAGACTCAGCGCTAACACAACCCCGCCAAAAGAATAGATATCAGGTAATATCAGAGAACTGCTTATTGATTCACGCAAATAAGTTTGAAATGAACCGGTGTACTCTAACGCTCCCACTAATGCAAAAGCCATAACATAGCCGGGAATAGCCATCGGCAAAATTAATGCCCACGAAAAGAAAGCGCGGCCGGGAAAATCACAAACAGTCGTTAGCCAGGCGCTGATCACTGCAATAAGCGATGTTACAATAGCCACACACACTACTAGCCCAAGAGTATTCAGCACTGCGTTGGGAATCACGAACTCGAATAAATGACCAAGCACAAGCAGATCAATATCTAACCATGCGGTGAGAACGCCGACCAAGGCCAGCGTTGTTGGCAGAGACATGAGTAAAAGAAATAACTGCCAAATTCTGAATCGTTTAAAATAAACCATACTGCACTTTAGCAGATCTTCACCGGAAAGATCTGTGCCTTTTCAACCACTATTTCAGCCACTATTTATAGCTCACACGATCCATTAACTTGACCGCCGCGGGCTGCAATTGGAAGGCCTTGCTCAGCGCTAATGGGCTTTGCTTAAATGCACCCCAAGCACTCACCTGAGGATCAATAGCGCCATGACTAATGACCGGGTACTCTTTATTCAAACCCGCAAACAAAGCTTGTGCTTGCTCTGTTGCCAACCACTCGAGTAAGCGGCGCGCTTGATCAGGATTATTACTGTACTTCAAAATGCCTGCGCCCGACACGTTCACATGAACGCCAGAATTTTCGGCTTCCGACTGATTGGGCCAAAACAAAGCTAAGGGTAAGTCAGGGTTTTTAGCCTCTAATCGACCGAAGTAATAAGTATTCACAATACCTACATCGCACTGGCCGGCCGCAATTGCCTGCATCACCTTGGTGTCGTTGGAAGTAGGGCTAATCGCTAAATTAGCTATCCATGCCGCCACAGTTTGCTCTGCCTTAACTTCGCCTTGCTCGGCGATAAGCATCGCAACTAATGACTGGTTATAGACTTTTTTTGACGTTCGCAAACAGAGTCGTCCTTGCCACTGCGACTCTCCCAGGCCTTGATAAGTAGATAAATCATCTGGCTTAACACGTTCAGTACTGTAAACAATGGTTCTAGCACGCAGTGATAAACCGGTCCATAAGTCCTGTTCATCGCGCAAATGCGGCGCAACCGTTTCATTAATCACGGCGGAGTTAATGGCTTGAAAGATACCCTCAGCCGCAGCATAGCCTAAATTACCTGCATCGACGGTAATTAATAGGTCGGCAGGCGTATTTTGCCCCTCTATCTTGATTCGTTCGATTAAGACGCCAGCCTTGTCGGTGGTATATTCCACCGTAATTCCAGTCTGCTGGGTAAACTGCTCAAAAACAGGTTCAATGAGATGCTGCTTACGCGAGGAATAAACTACAATAGGCTCTGATAAATGGTCAGTATTCGCCGCTTGAGTGGCTTCTTCCACATCTTGATCAGCAGTACAAGCCGCTAACAACCCAGCCACTATGGTGGCAAGTAAATATCTTAAGCTAGCTTTTAATTGATTAGTTCTCATGCTATCTCTCTGAGAGTTTCTGCTGATTACGAAGACAAAGTACATTAATAGTCGGCGATCATTGGATCACTTTTAATACTGAAATGCAATCTATTCTCATTTAAGCTATGCTGAATTAAGATTAATCAGCCATCAATATGATTGGTATAGAAGCTTAGATTAGAATAGCCTGTAATGATTTTTTACCTTTAAGAGTTAATTGAATTATGTCTTATCAAGCAATTTTTTTTGATTTTGGCGGTGTATTTACCGCTTCTCCGTTTCATGCAATTACTGATTTTGCCATTCAACAAGGCACCGATGCCGATCTTTTTGCTGAGACACTACTCGGCCAGTATGGGGTTGATGGCGATCATCCTTGGCACCGCATGGAAAGAGGAGAAATTACCCTCGAACAAGCCCGCCAATTGATTATCGAACTGGGCGCCAATAAAGGTTTTGAGGCTGATATCTATGAAGTATTTGCTTCAATGGGCAGCAAAGGCGGCGTTAGAGAAAAACTCGCCGACTATGCTTTAACCCTTCGCCCCGCAGGATTCACCACCGTCTGCGTAACCAATAATGTCAAAGAATTTGGCGAAGGATGGCGCAATCTCATTCCTACGAGCGAGATTTTCGACCATATTATCGACTCTTGCGAAGAAGGTGTGCGTAAACCGGACCCTAAAATTTATCAAATAGCGCTAGAGCGCGCTAATGTTAAGCCAAATGAAGTGTTATTCTTAGACGATTTTGAAGGCAATTTAATTGCTGCCGAAGCCTTAGGTATTGATGGCTTGCTGGTGACTGAAGATGAAGAAAAAACCATTACTGACTTGCGCGAGGCAATTACTAGCTAAGATAGGTCTGAGTTTAGACGTTATTTTTAATAGATGGCTGCATCGCTTGGCATGCATCGACGGACACTGCAACGTAAACCACAAAAAAAACCGGTAAGAAGTTAACCTCTTGCCGATTTTTTAACATCAATAAAAAGTCTTATAATTCTCGGCCTTTATTAGATGCAATTCGCATTCTAAGTGCGTTCAACTTAATAAACCCTTCAGCATCTTGTTGGTTATAGGCGCCATTATCGTCATCAAAAGTGGCTATTGCCTCATCGAATAAGCTGTCATCCGACTTGCGCCCTTCGATAATGACATTACCTTTGTATAACTTTAATCGCACCACACCATTGACACATCGCTGTGACTCATCAATCGCAATTTGTAACATTTTTCGTTCCGGTGACCACCAGTAGCCATTATAAATTAACGACGCATAACGCGGCATCAACTCATCCTTTAAATGTGCGACTTCTCGATCTAGCGTAATCGATTCAATCGCGCGGTGAGCGCGCATCATGATAGTTCCGCCGGGTGTTTCATAGCAACCTCTAGACTTCATTCCCACGTAACGATTTTCGACAATATCCAATCGACCAATACCATTCGCACCGCCAATAGCATTTAATTCAGTTAACACTTCTGCGGGGGTTTTTGCTACCCCATCAATTGCGATAATATCTCCTTGTTGATAACTAAGTTCAAGGTACGTCGGAGTATCAGGTGCGTCTTCTGGAGCCACAGACCAACGCCACATATCATCTTCAGCGGGCGACCATGGATCTTCTAAATTACCGCCCTCGTAAGAAATATGCAGTAAATTAGCATCCATTGAGTAAGGCGATTTTTTTCCGCGCTTCATTTCAACAGGTATATTGTGTTGTTCACAGTAACTCAAAAGCTTATCGCGCGAGTTAAGATCCCACTCTCGCCAGGGCGCTATAACCTTAACACCGGGTTTGAGCGCATAAGCACCGAGTTCAAATCGTACTTGATCATTGCCTTTGCCCGTTGCACCGTGTGAAATCGCATCAGCACCGGTTTCGTTGGCAATATCAATCATGCGCTTGGCAATCAAAGGGCGGGCGATCGACGTTCCTAATAAATACTCACCCTCATATATGGCATTAGCTCGAAACATAGGGAAAACATAATCGCGCACATACTCTTCACGCATATCATCGATATAAATTTCTTTTACGCCTAGCGCCTGGGCTTTCGATCTGGCCGGCTCGACCTCCTCACCTTGCCCTATATCCGCGGTAAAGGTCACCACTTCACAATGATAGGTTTCTTGTAACCATTTCACGATCACCGAAGTATCTAGTCCACCGGAATACGCCAAAACTACTTTTTTAATATCACTCATAGTGCTACTTCATCGCCTTAAAAATAGAATCCAAGAAGTGGTCATTTTGCCTGATCGCTATTTTAGCGAATTAGACTTTCGACCATGGTGCTGAAATAAAGCATAAGTCTATCGAAAAATCGCCGCAGCTAACACTAAATAGAGGAGTTAGAGCGCCATTAATTACACAATTTGCTGATTTCTGCTTTAGCGTTGAGCGAATCTGGGGGTCTGACGTTGCAAACGAATCGTCACTCGTCGGTTTTGCTCACGCCCCTCAGGATTTTCATTGCTTGCGATAGGAAACCGCTCACCGTGAAACCGAAGTAGAATAAGGTCGGCACTGACTCCCTGCTGAAGAAAGAAATCTTGAACAGCTTCGGCACGTCTTTTCGATAGTCCCTGGTTGTATCGGGCTGAGTGACTGTTATCGGTATAACCATCGATAAAGACAGACTCCAATTGATCGTCACGCTTAATAAACTCTACTAAGGTGGCCAACCAAGCCAGTGAAGCCTCATTTAAAGACGATTCATTGGGTAAGAAGAGTAACCTTGAACGACTCAACTCAGACAAGGTTACCGGCATTAGCTGTTCTAAGCATTGTTGGTAACTAGCAAACGAACTTCGAAAGTTCACCGCCGACAGTCCCACCTCAACGCTCTCTGGTTCAGCAGTGCTATGTATGCCGATCGCGCGACGAAGAAACTGAGGCGTGCGACCAATATAAAGTTCGTTTAATAATTGCAACGCTAGTTCAGCCTCTAGCTGAATAGGCCTAGACCCCGACTGTACGTCAATCAGACCAAACTCTCGCCCCTCAATAGTAGGATTCCAAACCGGTGCTAACGATCGCAGTGATGCCTTACCTTTTAACATGACATGCTGGTGACTGGCCAAGTAAAACTGCAGCGATTCACCTGCCGGTTGTTCAAAATACGCACTACCGAAACCAGGGATTTCCTGACTCATATGACAAGACAATAGATGACTTGAAACTAACCATTGTGACTGGTCCATAGCGGCTTGATAATGATTTGCCTGAACGGGATTGACCACAAGGCCTAAAATCAGCCAGTAAAACATTTTAAATCGTTGCATACGTATTCTCCTAGGCTCTCGTCTGCCGTGCTCCAGGAATGAGGTCATTGACTTCGATGGCGCTAACGGCATTGTTGTAAATCTTAGTACCAGTCACTTGAGTAATTAAATTTTCGAGTGACTAGCTTTGTTAATCACATCGTTTATCAATTTTAGTCTACAATCGTCATTGATGCTGTCATGAAGATAATTTCTCTGTCCTCATAACCGTGAAATATGTTATATTTCTCTTAAATACAGGCACGCGATGACCTCAAAGACTATTCTAACACTCACTCAACCCGACGATTGGCATATCCACCTTAGAGATGGCGATGCACTAAGACGCACCGCAAACGATGCGGCCAAACAATTTAACCGCGTTATTGTGATGCCTAATCTTGTGCCGCCCGTCACCAATGCTGTTGAGGCTGAAACCTACCGCAATCGTATTGTCGCAGCGGTTGATAAGCATCTATCGCTTGATCCCTTAATGGTGCTATATCTCACGGATCTAACCACGGCAGCCGCTATAGAAGCGGCACAAGCCTCTGGCGTAGTGTATGCGGCAAAGCTTTATCCAGCCGGTGCCACAACTAATTCTGAGAGCGGCGTGACCGATATCAAAAAAATCTATCCCGCACTTGAGGCCATGCAAAAAACCGGCATGGTGTTGGCTATTCATGGCGAAGTGACTCATAGTGATGTTGATATTTTTGATCGCGAAGCGCTTTTTATTGAAACAATACTTAAACAAGTTGTCAGTGATTTTCCCGCTTTACGTATCGTGTTTGAACATATCACAACAGAACAAGCCGTTGAATTTGTTAAAGCCAGCAGCGACAATATTGTCGCTACCATTACTGCACATCACCTACTTTATAATCGCAATGATATGCTGGCCGGCGGTATCCGTCCCCATTATTACTGCCTACCTATATTGAAACGGCAAAATCATCAAGAGGCTTTGCTTAAAGCAGCGACTAGTGGCAATAAAAAATTCTTTCTTGGCACCGACTCAGCCCCACATACCCAAAGCAATAAAGAAAGTGCTTGCGGCTGTGCAGGCGCTTATACCGCACATGCAGCGATTGAATTATATGCAGAGGCATTTGAAAGCATGAATGCGCTGGATAAACTAGAAGGCTTCGCAAGCTTTTACGGTGCCGACTTTTATCGACTGCCGCGCAATACGGGCACCATTACTTTAGAAAAATCTAACTGGCAAGTTCCAGCACATTTACCAATGGCTGACGGTCAATTGATTCCGCTTCGCGCTGGGCAGAATATTTTATGGCGCTTAACAACAGAGTGAGTAACAAGATTAGTAACCCAGAACCGAAAGATGTGCATAAAATGGAACACCGATTTCGCGGCTACTTACCTATTGTCATTGATATTGAAACTGGCGGCTTTAATGCCAGCACCGATGCCATGCTAGAAATTGCCGCAACGATCATCCAAATGGATGACACTGGCAACGTCTACCCTGGCGATACTTATAGCTATCATGTCAAACCCTTTGAGGGGGCTAATATTGAACCTGCCTCACTCGAATTCACGGGCATTAAACCCGACCATCCACTGCGCCCCTCACAAGCTGAAACAGAGGTTTTGACCGACTTATTCGGCCATGTCCGCAAAGCAATGAAAACGATGAGCTGTAAGCGCGCCATTATTGTTGCCCACAATGCGGCCTTTGATCAGAATTTTTTAAATGCCGCCACTGAACGTTGTGACATTAAGCGCAGCCCTTTTCATCCTTTTTCTAGCTTCGATACCGCTTCTTTAGCCGGTTTAACTCTGGGACAAACCGTTCTCGCTAAAGCCTGCTTCGAAGCCGGTATTCCCTTTGATAATGACGATGCCCACAGCGCCCGTTATGACACAGAAAAAACTGCCGACTTATTCTGTTACATGGTTAACCGCTGGAAAGCCATGGGTGGTTGGCCACCCCCTGCCCCAAATAAATGAGCTAAGTGCCTTATTAAATTAGCTTTTTTACTAATACGATTAAGAAACTATACCCTCTGTTAATAAAACCCATCTGCAATTGGTAATGATTAGCGTTAATAGTGTATAATAAAGCCAAGCACTTACCTCAATTGGGTTTTAACCAACACTATGTACATTTGTCTTTGCAACCGGATCACTGAAAGCGAAATCGATCAAGCCATTCACCGTGGCGCTGATAGCTTGCGCGCGTTACAACAAAATCTATCATTAGGCACTAATTGCGGATGCTGTCTCGAAGTGGCCAATAAAATGTTAAAAGAAGCCGTTTTCGAAAAAGAACAGAACAGCAACCCACTTTTTTATGCCGCTTGAAGTCAATAGTTATCATATTGAAAAACGCTCTCATTCTCATTAATACTCTATAAATCAATAACTTATCTTGACATAGCCCTCATTGATGCGCAGAATTGCTGTTTATTCCATACATCAAGGAGAGTAGCATGCAAGGCGATGCTAATGTCATTTCACACCTTAACCAGATCCTGGCAAATGAGCTGATTGCGATTAATCAGTACTTTTTGCACTCCCGCATGTACAAAGATTGGGGCTTTAAGCAATTAGCTGATTATGAGTACCACGAGTCCATTGATGAGATGAAACATGCCGACCAACTGATCGAACGAATTCTCTTTTTAGAAGGTTTACCCAATTTACAAAAACTCGGCCAGCTCATGATTGGGGAGAATACCCAAGAAATGTTAGCCTGTGATTTGAAGCTTGAAATGATTGCTATTCCTGATTTGAGAGAAGCCATCATTTACTGTGAAGGTATTAATGATTTTGTCAGCCGAGATTTACTGAAAAGTATTCTTGAATCCGAAGAAGAACATGTTGATTGGATAGAAACACAACTCAAGTTAATCGAGACAGTTGGCATTGAAAATTACTTGCAGAGCCAAATCGGCGGCTAAACTTTTGGGATGCTTATTCTGTATGGCTTGAAGGAGGCTGTTCACAGTCGAGCTTTTGGCCCAGTGCAGCTTCAATATCAAGCAACATAAATGCATCATCCTCACAGGCCAAGCTGATGGATGTGCCTGTCTCACCTGCTCTACCAGTTCGACCGATACGATGAACATAATCTTCAGGATCTTCTGGTAAGTTATAATTAATGACATGACTGATTCCATTCACATGGATACCACGGCCGGCCACATCGGTAGCGACCAATACTTTTATTTTGCCTTCTTTGAAGCGCTTTAATGTTGAGGTTCTTTTTTGCTGAGCAACTTCGCCCGATAACATGCCGCAAGTCACTGGCGTTTTGCTAAGCCGCTCATATAACCAGCGAGTTTGATCACGTCGATTAGCAAACACAATAGCACTGCTCACTTCGTCCGAACTTAAAATATTTTTTAGCACAGTGAATTTGTCTTCAGCCGCAATCATATAGACTTTTTGTTTCACTGTATCTGCCGCGACTCGATCAGGCCCCATCTCTATCTTAACTGGATCAATAGTCCACTGCTCGGTGAGTCGTAACACATCGTCGGTAAATGTGGCGCTAAACAGCAAGGTTTGACGATTTTGCTTAGCCGGACAAGCCCTAACGATACGCCTTACTTGTGGGATAAAACCCATATCAAGCATGCGATCGGCTTCATCAATCACTAAAATTTCAACTTGATCAAGTTTAAGATCATTACGGGTTAAGAAATCAATCAATCGGCCCGGAGTAGCAACCACAATGTCAACAATACGAGACTGTATTCTTTTCAATTGACCTGCATAATCAACGCCACCTATCAACATTTCAACATTGAGATCAGTATATTTTGATAGATCTTGTGCATCTTTCGCTATTTGCATGACTAGCTCACGAGTCGGCGCAATAACCACAACGCGAGGCTCAGCCATAAACCGTTCATCTTCAATAGGATTATTCAACAAATCATTTAAGGCGGTAAGAAGAAAAGCTGCCGTTTTACCGGTACCGGTTTGTGCCTTACCGATCGCATCATAACCGTCAAGTGTATAGGGCAACACCGCTTGCTGAATAGGCGAGCAATATTCAAAACCCAAATCGGCAATCGCGTGCATAATTGAAAGCGGCAACTCTAAATCATGAAAGCGTGATTGACCTTCTTTTTTAGGAACTTGAAATTGTGCTAACGACCATTGCGATTTAGCCACCTGTTTTTTTCGCCGTGGTCGTGATTTCTTAGCTGGCCGTTGCTCAAAGTCAGCGGTATCAGCACGACTGATGCTTTGAGTTGCTGGCAAATTGTCGGCAGCTGACGATGCTGTGTCTTTTTTTTCAAACCACTTACTGAACAAAATATACTTCCTCAACGAATAACTTCACGGTCAAAACCCACAATCATCGTGTTTTTCATGACATTGTGTTAGCAATATGTTGCGCGCATTGTATGCGATATTGCCGCTGTTCTCTAAAGAATCCCTAAAATGGCTTATAATTGACAATTTAAACGCCTTTTAAAGCCCTCGCTAAGGTTTGTTAAAGACAATGTGGCTTCAAATTGCGGTCTAAGGGCGTAAATGTCGGTTTTTTTAACTTTGTTTTCAAAAAATTGTCTAAATTATTGAAAAATCAGGCTGGTCAGGGTGGTCAATTAGCATACAAAAAAGCTAAAATAGTAAAATCCTATCTTTATTGCATTTATTGGTGGCAGATCGTCATTATGGCTTCAACCGCTCAAACAAGGCGTGAAAACCATGGCAGTGAAACTCGGCAGGTAGCATTGCTCAGCGATGATACCCGCACGGTTGCATTAATCGAATATATCTTTGCCCTCTATAATGAAGCAAGGGTTGATCTAACCGTCATCAACTCGCATTTTTCTGAGGCTCATCTCGCACTATCGGCCGATTTAATTTTAATTGATCGACATTGTGCCAACGGCCAATTTACTGGTTTATTAGAAACACTCGCACAGCTCAACCAGGGTGATTTTTTGATACCCATCGTCCTTCTATTGGATGAACAATACCTCAATGATGATCTGAATCAATTAGCCGAATGTGCTTCGCTTGGTGTTAAAGATTTTTTATTGAGCTCTGAAATGTCGCTAAAACGACTGAGTAGCTACTTTAAGAGCCATCAAATGGTTGATAGCAATTCAACTATCAGCAATAGGCCACAATCGACAAATGATTCAAACAGTCAGCCGCTAGCAGGATCTATTAGAACGGAACAACAAACCGTTATTGCAGAACCGCATCAAGTATCCGAGCAACATATCGAGAGCACTGCGGTAAATACCACCAGTAATCAACTTCACTTACTCAGTATTGATCTCGAAAGTCATCGTATTCATCTCAGCCAGAATGAAAGTACCCTTATCGCTGAAGAGCCTGACGCAATACTTTCCATAGCAGAATGGTTAGCCTTATTAGATGAAGAGGGGGCCAAGCAATTTGATACTATGCTAACGCGCGCTCAAGATTTCTTATCGATTACTCAAGAAATACACTGCACCATTAAATCGACTACCGGGCAAATCTATCCAATTCACATTTCAGAGATTCAAATTAAAGAAAACGGCCAGGGTCGGGTGATTGGCATCAGTAGTCAAATCCGTATGAGTGCTGATATAAAACCAACGGCAACCCATAACAACAGCCCTGCTCATTCAGGCTTTGATAATATCAGTCCGACAATCAATACTGCGATGGTTAAAAAAGAGTGGCAGGATATTACTGAATCGCTGCCAATGATGTGCCTTATTCTCGATCATAAAGGCCACATTGTTAAAACGATAAACAGTGACCGCTCCAGCACGCACTTCTTTCCTGAAGCACAGCAGGGACAAACTCTGAACGAACTATTTGGCATTGATTCATTTGATAATTATGTCGAAGCCATTAACAAGACACTCAATACTGGCAAAGCCCATCAGCAAACTATTGCCTACGCAACAGCTAATGGAACACGTTGGTTCGATACCTTTATCACAAAAATGCGCGGCGATCTTGGTATCTCCAGACAAGTCGTTTGGGCGGCTTTTGATGCAACCGCAGCACGACAAGCCTACCAAGAACTGCTCAAAAATCACGACACGCTGACCGATACTATTAATGATGCACCCATTATTTTTTGTCAAAAAGATGCTGAGGGACGTTATCAACGAGTCAATAGAACCTTTTGTGAGGTTTTTAATGTCCGCGCAGAAGTGATCGCTGGTCGTGGTGATGACGACATTTTCTCTGGCTTAACGCTTGAAAAAATTATTCAGCAAGACAGCCAGTTATTCAGCGAAGGTGGCGAAGCTCAATTGACCTATAGCGATACGATTAATGGCCAAACCGTAAATATTCATTGGCATAAGTTTGCAATTAAAAGTCATAGCGCAAACAAGGTTGAATCGATAGCATCATTTGGCTTTGTTATTGAAGAACCGGTTGCATCCGACTCAGCACCGATACCTTCAACCGATTCGATAAGTCAAATAACGCCTGAAATCCTTACCTCTAAAACTTTACCTGAACCGAGCGGAGCTATTGGCCAAGATTTTAAGGCGATTATAAAAAATATTATTAGTTATACTGAAATGGTCGTCGCTCAAAAAAAACCTGGTCGCGAGCAACGTGTTATCGACTACCTGAACCAAATAGTTAATGCCAGTGAAAAAGCTTTATCGCTAGTTTTAGAGGCCTCTTCCGAATCAAATTCTCAAAAACAATTAGTCGCCGTAGAGCTAAAACCGTTAGTTAGAGATATGGTGCAGATGCTTCAACCGACCTTGCCAAGCTCGTTGAAATTTCATACTGATATAGAAAATAGCTATGGCCGGGCAATGGTTTCACCAGCGCAATTTCAGCGCTTAGTGATGCAATTACTAGTCAGTGCCCGCGACAATGCCACAAACAGCAATGGCCCGTCAGACGCTGGAGAAATATTATTAGCCTTATCGAATCGGCGCTTTGAAAATAAAAAATGCGCCAGTTGTGGCAGTGAGTTAAATGGCGAATACTTAGTGTTATCGGTCACTACACCGAGTGACAATATCGACCCTGCTAATCTGAAGAAAATACTGGCCTCCGCTAATAATCAACCTACAAAATCCGGCAATAACCAAAACGTCATTGACTTAACCCATGACAATAACGGCCATGTCACATTAGAATCTCAATCAAAAGCAATAAGCTTACAGTTATTATTTGAACGAATTACCGAACAATCAGGAGGCGATGGAAAATCTGATCAAAAAAATCGATCAAATGAAGAGCTTAGCAGTTTATCAAGGTTGTAGATCCATCCATTTCACTTTAAAATATGCCCTCATTACAAAGGGCCAATTAATGAATATTCCAAAAGATAAAACCCTTTCAGGTAAAAGCCCGATAAACCTTACGTTTGCATCCAACAATCATCAGCTACAGCATATTCTTAAATCAGTGCTAGACACGGATGACTATCACTTACAGAGCTTAAAAAACGCTTCAAAATGCCTTGAAATTGCCCACCAATGTCAGGTGGTGATCGTTGATTTAATGCTGAATGATATGGATGGGCTTTCATTAATTGAAGAGCTTCGAGAGAAATACCGCGGCTTACACATCATTGCTGTGATGAATAAAGAGTCTCTTGAACTAGTCAATTTAACCGCCGATAACGTCACCCTAATGGCTGCTCAAAGTGGCGCCAATGCCGTCTTTATAGCCCCTTTTAATCTGGCTGAATTAGTCGCTACGGTTGAACGATTTATTAATGATGTCGCCAGCATTCACTAGCCCATCAATCATGCAGATTCATCCGCTCAAAAAGCTTCACGCCCTACTTTTTAATTGCACTAACAAAACGAAAATTATCCGACAAATCACGGTGGCACTGCGCTCCAATAAAATCATTTTTATTGAGTATTTCTTTAACCTGTTGAGACTGGTCACAGCCATGCTCAATAATGAGGTAACCACCTGGTCGCAAACAGTGAATCGATTGTAAGGCGATAGACTTAATATCCGCTAAACCCTGCTCATTGCTAACTAGCGCTGTCGAAGGTTCAAATCGAACATCGCCTTGTTTAAGGTGGGGATCATCATAATCGATGTAAGGTGGATTGGCGATGACAAGATCAAAACTATGCTCGGCGAATGCCGATAACCAATTGGCCTGAATCAAATATAATGAAGAAAAATCTTTACCCGCAGCCGTTTCAATATTGTGCTTCGCAACCTTTAATGCAGCATCTATGTTTTCTACGGCGGTAATCTGCCAAGATTTTTTTTCACTCGCTAAAGCCAAAGCGATGGCGCCACTGCCAGTACCTAAATCGACTACGCTGGCATTGGCAGGCAAATCTAACCGTAACGCAAACTCAACCAACATTTCAGTTTCGGGCCGCGGTATGAGCACACCCTTATTCACTGCCAAACTCAGCGACCAGAATTCTTTCTGGCCCTGCAAATAGGCAATCGGACGACCCTGACAACGCAACTCAACCAAACGCTGCGCCATTTCTAGTTGCTTATCGCTGAGTAAGTATTCAGGGTGAGAATAGAAATAACTGCGTGACTTATTCAGCACTTCTGCCAGCAATAACTCGGCGTCTAGGCGGGCGCTATCACCGGCTTTAGAGGACTCAATTAATTGACTGCTATGGTAAATAAACTGATCGATACGCACATTAGCTTCCGGATATTACAGCGCAACCCTATTCACTAACAGCTGGCGGTAAATAGTAAAACTAACTACCGCCAAGCTCTGCTAGCAAATCGGCTTGATATTCATTGATTAAGGGCTGAACTACTTCATCTAGCTGACCTTCAATAATCTCATTTAATTTATAGAGCGTTAAATTAATTCTATGATCAGTTAAGCGACCCTGAGGAAAATTATAAGTTCTAATCCGCTCGGAACGATCGCCACTGCCGACTAAATTTCTTCGCTCACTGGCTTGCGCTTGTTCGGCTTCACTGCGTGCCGAATTCATTAATCGTGCCTGCAACAGTGACATCGCTCTGGCTTTGTTTTTATGCTGAGAGCGTTCATCTTGGCATTCAACCACAACACCAGAAGGAAGATGCGTAATACGGATCGCCGAGTCGGTCTTATTGACGTGCTGACCACCTGAGCCCGATGCGCGAAACGTATCAATTCGCAAGTCGGCTTTATTAATTTCAATTTCTTCGAGCGCATCAGCTTCTGGCATAACCGCTACCGTACAGGCTGATGTGTGCACCCGCCCCTGCGATTCAGTTTCAGGCACCCGTTGCACTCTGTGGGCCCCCGATTCAAATTTCAAATGACCATAAACCTCTTGACCAATGACGCGAGAAATCACTTCTTTATAGCCACCATGCTCACCTAAGCGCTCATTTAGCACCTCAACCTTCCAACCGCGGGCCTCGGCATAACGGCAATACATTCGAAATAAATCACCAGCGAAAATAGCCGCTTCATCACCCCCAGTACCCGCCCTTACCTCTAAAAATACATTGTTTTTATCATTAGGGTCGCGTGGCAATAACAGTCGCTGCAAATCAGCCGATAGAGTCTCGATCGCCTGCTTGGCCACCGCCATAGCTTCTGATGCCATCTCTCGCATATCAGGATCTTCATCCTTCAGTAAACTCTCTGCCTCATCAATATCGGCTTCAGCATGTCGGTAAGCTTGGAAACACTTTACCACGGGCTCTATTTCAGCATACTCTTGCGACAAAGCACGGAACTTTTTTTGATCCGAAATAATTTCTTGATCACTCAATAAAGCACTTAACTCGCCATAACGATCGCTGATCACGTCTAACTTAATTAATAAACTCTCTTTCATCCAAGACTTTCTCTATATCTATGAAGCAATCAATTGTTCGAACAATAATGGCTAAGTTTTTTAAATTAAGACTTAATCATTATCATTAGACTGACTACTGGCTATTTTTTCATTGCGATTATTATTATCAAATTCATCATCGAGACCGAACAAGACTTTAGCAGAATTAAGTAGGTCTTGATTGTCTACCCCTGCCGCATTACGCATCTCAACCGTTGGCTGATGCATGATTTTTTGAATCAATGAGCGAGCTAATGATTCCAAGGCCCACTCTGGGGATTTTCCTTTTTCAAGTAATTGTTTAGCGCGGTCTAATTCTTCGTCGTGGAGGTTTTGAATAGCTGCTCGATATGAAACGACTAAATCAGTTGCATCTCGACTCCGCTGCCAAACCAAAAATTCTTTGACACCTTGATCAATAATTTGCCCTGCCTTATCGACTTCAGCTTCTCGCAAACGTACATTATGATCAATGATATCGCGCAAATCATCAACGGTGTATAAATAAATATCTGACAGTTGAGCGACTTCTTTTTCTATATCCCGTGGCACAGCAATATCAACCAACAGCATAGGTCGTCGCTTTCGATCATTCAAAGCCGACTCCACAGCTCCCTTACCCAGTACTGGTAACTGACTAGCAGTGGAACTGATAATGATATCAAACTGAGCTAAATTCTCAGGCACATCAGACAATAAAATAGCTTTAGCATCCAATCTCTCAGCAAGACTTTGGGCCCGATCTAAGGTACGATTTGCCACCACTAATCTTTTAGCGCCGGATTGCTTCAGGTGCTGAGCAACTAATTCGATCGTATCACCGGCACCAATCAATAGCACCGAAACCGATGACAGATCAGCAAAGATCCTCTGCGCCAAACTTACAGCAGCATAAGCGACTGACACTGGATTTTCACCAATAGCGGTGTCACTACGAACTTTTTTCGCGACAGCAAAAACATGCTGAAACACAGCTTCTAACTCAGTATTAATAGCGCAGAGGCCTCGCGACACGGCATAGGCAGACTTCATCTGACCAAAAATCTGAGGCTCACCTAAAATCATCGAATCTAAACCACCTGCCACTTTGATCAGGTGCTTAACAGCATCCTCGGCCTCATAACGATAAACATGTTTAGAAAAATCATCATGATCAATAAGCTTGATACCAGACAACCAACTAAGCACATACTGCTCAGACGATGAGGCGCTCATCACTAACTCGGTGCGGTTACAGGTTGAGATAATAACTGCTTCACTTTTAACCGCTTCAGGATTGGATGACTCATCATATGAGCTTAAATGATTATTTAGGCTCCGCAATGCAGGCGCGAGTTGATCAGGCGTAAATGCAAGCCGCTCACGTAGCTCAAGACTCGCTGTCGAATGATTGATACCTATAACCAATAGCCGCATAGATTACTCAGTACTCAAAGCCTAAAACCACTCAATAGACCGCCGCCGAAAGAAAATACGAAGTGGCATTATTGTCATCATTACCCAATATGAAATGTACACACCATTGCAACTGATTGCTTATTCTGCGCAACCATGCTTTTCGACGACATAAAGTGTATATTTTAGCAAATGTAAAACCAGAATGTGCATACTTTCAATACCTTAACCCAAGTTCTAGGATTGTTGGGTATTCTATGCGATTATTGACGTTCAGTTGTCTCAATAAGCGCCTGTCAGCCCGGAACATGGAGATTGGCCGTGATAAGTGCTATGACAACCATAAAAAAGGGCATCGTATCAGTAAAGCCCGAGACAAAAAAGATCGAACTATGCAGACAAATCGCTCCTTACCCTCCGCCCAACTTGACCAATGGGCCAGAGGAATCATGTTTAGCCTTTATGGCTTGATACTCGTCATGGCCCTAAGCGCTTGTAGCTCAATAATGACGCTAAATGAGCCCGAGATAAAGGTAGATCAAAAACCATCGCCCGCAGCCCTTATTGTGCAGGACATAAGTTCTGAAAATGAACCGAATCAGCCTTTTGACGAACAGACACTTCTCAACTTATTGATCGCTGAATTCGCAATTTATGATCAAAACTTACGTTTAGCTACTGACAAATACCTGCATGAAGCTTATGCGACCCAAGACCCGGACATTACTGCCTATGCCACAAGATTAGCCATCTATGCAAATAATATAAAAGCTGCCTTATCTGCGGCACAACTATGGCATCAACTTTCACCAGAAGAACTGAATGCCGGTAATATTTTTGCTGACTTACTCATTCAATCAGGCGATGCCCTGCATGGCCTGTCCATCTTAGCTAAGTACCTTGAGACAGAAAATGAGGGCAGCTTCAACCGCCTTAATCAATTAAACTTAGCCGTCGGCGACACACAACTAATCCAGTTAATTAACGCCATGCAGGATCTCGTTAAAAAGCATCCCAAGCACTTTGAACTCACTTTTAGCCTCGCGGTACTACTGCAAAAAAACCAGCAAGCCGATCAAGCGCTTAAACT
>DDDX01000034.1:46260-46590 GCA_002339085.1 Cellvibrionales bacterium UBA1969 | reverse complement strand
TCGATCCCGCCTCTGGGCACCATTGATTTAAGAATCCTTAAGCTAACCTATTGATACTCAAGCATTTCTACAGGATGTGAGTGATTGGATAGACAGTATAGTAGACACAAAATGCCTTCCCTAACTCACCGTCATGACATAACTGACATCCCGCTTGATTTTTGACCCATAAATGGTTGATAATTGTACTGTTGGATAGCTAATAGCCGATCCAAATGGGGTTCCTGGTATGTCCCTCATGCAAATAGATTCAACGTCACTTCTCTGTGGCTTTTGTTTGTGTGTTCCTACCAATACTCCTAAAGCATTAAATAAACCCATAGGTGTTTC
>DDDX01000034.1:45704-45944 GCA_002339085.1 Cellvibrionales bacterium UBA1969 | reverse complement strand
ATTAAATAAACCCATAGGTGTTTCTGTGCCTGTGTGTTTGAAGGGGTTTCCTGGTGGATTCCTCGCACATAGAAAAATAAGCTGTACCCTTCAGCAATAATAAAGTGCGCTCCTACCTCATAACTTCCTTTATATGAATCGACTAACGCTGGCGTGTCCTCGTTGGGCTTCCTCCAGGGGCCGTGGGCAACGAGTACAAGCTGGCGAGAGTTTATAGAAAAAATTTAATCTTGAAATAAA
>DDDX01000034.1:45249-45402 GCA_002339085.1 Cellvibrionales bacterium UBA1969 | reverse complement strand
GAAAAAATTTAATCTTGAAATAAAGGGGAAAATAATGAAGATACTCATCGCAATGGTTTAACAACCGCTGCAATGTTAAGCCTGAATGCAAATAGCGCAAGTGTGACAACTCAAGTTCAAGAAATGTCATTCGTAAGTAGCTATAGTAGCTAT
>DDDX01000034.1:0-44942 GCA_002339085.1 Cellvibrionales bacterium UBA1969 | reverse complement strand
AGCTATAGTAGCTATAGTAGCTATGCTGATCCAGGCTGCGAAGAAGATCCAAGATCTTGTGAGCCATATACATATGACTATTTGAATGATGATTATTTTTTTACTTTTACGGCGACATATGATGATGCAACAAGCATTTTAAATATATCTGTTTCAGATGGTAATGGCGCTCAATTTACCGATGGCTATTCCGATGGTGGATATGACCCCTTAGGATATTATATGGGTTATTCAGAAAGTGAGTACGTTACTATTGATGTATCAGACGGTCAGATAAATTCTTTTACAGCTAGAAATTATTATACGGCGGATGAAGATGTGACTCTTAGCAGAAGTACCACAAGTACCACACGTTGGTTTTATGACGGTAATCAATTGGTAAGAACTTATGACGTTGATGAAGATTACGGAATGTATTTAACCAGTGGGACTTTAAGTTATGATGTTATCAATCCGTCTGCTATTCCGCTCCCAGCAGGTATCTATCTCTTTCTATCGGGGCTTGTAGGTTTAGGTTTGATTAGAGGTAGAAATGCGTAGTCTAATATTTTTACTTCTTCTAAGTTTCAACGCTACTGCAGCTCTATATGACAGAGGAAATGGTCTTATCTATGATGATGTCTTGGATATTACTTGGCTTCAAGATGCTAACTATGCACAGACTAGTGGTTTTGATACTGATGGGAAAATGAGTTGGGCCGATGCAAATACATGGGCTGCAAATCTATCATTTGGAGGGGCTGTAAACTGGCGACTTCCAATAATTAACACGCCCGATCCCGCATGTAGCATTCAGAACGGCGATATTTCTTATGGAACGGGTTGTGAAACTAGCGAATTCGCCTCTCTCTATAATATAACAATTGCATCATCCATATTTTCGAACATACAGACAGGCTATTACTGGTCAGAAACAGCAGCAGAGAGTGCATTTTTTACCTATCGATTTATAATTGGGCATCAGGGTTATGCTGGCACAGCTGAAAATTTCATTTGGGCAGTCCACAATGGCGATATAGGTAATCCTGTCCCAGTCCCAGCAGGTATCTATCTTTTTCTATCGGGGCTTTTAAGTTTAGGTGTGGCGAGGTTGAGAAACAATTAAGTAATAATTATGAATTATAAAACAAGCTATCATCAGTCATTTGACTGCTCTGAAGAAAAGTTATTTTCAGTAATTACTGAGCCAGGCAACCTTCAAAACTTTCACCCTTTCTGTCAAGAGAATATTCCTGTTGAATGGCCGGGCGATAATGCAGTCGATAAACTCACATATTTGAATGGCAGGGTCTTCACACGTAAGATTACTCGATGGCACAAGCATGGGTATGACCTAACCATTACCCATGGAAATATTAAGACAAATGTTGAATGGAACATTATTGTTGATGCTGATAAGCCAATTTTAGAAATAACACTTACGCCATTGTTTTTACCGAGCAATCGTATGTATCGCTTTTTTGGCTTCTTCTTTTATGTCAAACCCCAACTCACTAGATACCTAAAGGCCTTATTCAATGGCTTAGATTTTTATATATCAACGGGTCAACAAGTATCGCCGAATCAATTTGGCCGTCACGCTTGGTTTTCGTGAAACTGTTTCAAGTCTCTACATTAACTCCCTCAATCTACTTCAATCATAAGAGTTGACAAAAGCGTCTGGCAGGGAGGCATGAAGCGGATAAAGCATTAATATTACTTGTGAGCAAGCCAGGCTTGGAGCCTTGGGCAAAAGTCTTATCAATCACTAGACACTATTGATATAAAATTCTTCGGCTTAACTTTTAGTACACAAAAAATATCAAAATGTTAGCCTCCTTATCTTGGGAAAAGCAAAAATCGTTCCCCCCCCCAAACCGGCTACTAAAGTGCTCAAAACAACCTTGGCTAGAAAATATTAAGTTAATTGAGTGTCTCAATAGAATAGCTTTACTTAAAAAGTATTTTTTTAGATGTTTGTGTAGCCTAGTCGCAGCCAAATATGATTTAATATCCGAATAATGTTACAATGTAGCAAATTAGCCTTTAAAGAATAAATCTATCACAAGAAATATACATGCTTTTATGAATATAATTTATTCCGTTTCCAATAAATCGTCAATTGCTCTATCCTCACTGTGTATTGCACATTGTTTATTAGTACCTCTCCTATTAATCTTTTCTCCCTCTTTAAGTATTTATTTTGCTGAAGATTCTTCACATTACTGGATGCTTTTTGCGGTCTTGCCAATTAGTTTTTTTAGCTTGTTCATTGGATGCAAAAAACATAAAAATCTTGGCGTAGGAATACTTATTCTGTCTGGTCTTATTTTATTAATTTTTTCAGTGTTGTTTGGTCATGATTTTCTGGGTGAAATACTTGAAAAATTCTCTATTTTCATTGCTTCTACGCTTCTAATTCTTGGTCATTTAAAAAATTATAGGCTTTGCCAAGATGATATGTGCCAGGATTGCGTATAGCTAAACTCTTAAAATTTCATATTAAATTAAACTGTTTGTATGAAAGAAAAAATCCTAGCAGTGCCTACGAATATTATTACAGGGTTTTTAGGCTCTGGAAAAACCTCAACCATACTCAGCCTTTTAAAGTCCAAACCAAGTAGCGAACGGTGGGCGATTCTAGTTAATGAATTCGGCCAAATTGGAATCGATGGCTCCTTGATTAATCCATACAACTCAAAAGAAAAGTCTATATTTGTACGTGAAATCCCTGGCGGCTGCATGTGTTGTACTTCTAATTTGCCAATGCAGATCGCTCTTAATCAATTACTCATAATGTCAAAGCCAGATAGGCTTCTCATTGAGCCTACAGGACTAGGCCACCCTATAGAGGTAATAAGTGAACTTCTTAACGAATATTACTCGGAAATTTTAAGTATTAATAAGATAGTTACACTAGTTGACCCAAGAAATTTAAATGAAAAGCGTTACGCCGATAATAAAATATTTAATGAGCAAATAAGTATTGCAGATATTATTGTTGGAAATAAAAATGATCTTTGTTCATCGGATGACAATGAATTATTGGTTGGCCATTCAAAAAAACATACTTTATTCAACCCAAAAATCATCTTTACGAATCATGGGAAATTAGATCTTGATATTTTACAGGGAAGTACCTGCTTCTCTAAAGAAAAGCTATCAATGTATAGCGGGCGAAGCGAAAATATTAATAAGGAAGATTTTAGTTTCTCTGAAGCTAGCTATGGAGATAGATATTATTTAAGATCCACAAACAGTACTGGAGACTTTCAAAGCGTTAGCTGGCGATTTAAGTCATCGGCTATCTTCTCTAAAGAAAATCTATTAAATTTTCTAACCCAATTGAATGCTATTCGAGTGAAAGCAATAATTATTTCAGAAGAAGGAATCTTAGGGTTAAATATTTCTAACGATAATATAGATGAATTTTTTTTGATGAGGCTATAGAAAGCCGAATTGAGATTATCTCGGATCATGTCGATGAAAAATGGGAATCTGAGTTGTTAAATTGCATTAGAATTCAATAATTCTTAATAGCGTAAAGATGTAATTTTTAGAATGCAGATTTATTTATTATTCTCTGGCGTGCGGTTAATGTCTTTTGTAATGATCTTCATAGCATCTCGGCCCATGTTTTTATTTACGACTGCAAAATAATACCTCTATAACTGAGCTTTAGCTTGGCGCAATGAATTTTCCACAGCTTTTATGGTGTGTTTTTTTAGATGTGCAAAGATCTAAAAAAAGATCAAAACTATTAACCACATGATAACAAAGCTATTTTTTATCAACTTTGCTTGGTAGCTTACAAACTCTTATCAACATATGTTTTTATGCGAGACATTAGTCAACCTTAAGACTCTCTGCGTATAAACCATTAAACATAGTAAAATTGCTAATTTAGACATAATAAACAGAGCGAATATCAATGCCTGAAGGACCTGAAATTAAACGAGCAGCCGATAAGATTGCGGCCATCCTCGACGGCGAGGTGATTGACCGTTGTTTTATTCAGCCTGCCGGTTTGCGACGTTATCGCCCTGTCCTCACCGGTGCGCGGGTGGAAGCAGTGAGACCTCGCGGTAAAGCCTTGCTGACTCGATTTGATAATGGCTTAACACTTTACAGCCACAACCAGCTGTATGGTCGTTGGTATACCACCCGCCTAGATAAGCAGCCCTCAACCAACCGCAGCTTGCGTATTGCTCTGCATACCCTTACTCATAGTGCGTGGCTTTATAGCGCCAGCGATATTGCTATTCTTGACGATGACGCGCTGCAAGCACACCCATTTTTACAGAGCTTGGGGCCTGATATTCTTGACCCTAACCTGCATTGGCGTGATATTTTGCGCCAGCTACAAAGCCCCTCATTCAATCGCCGGTCATTGGCCAGCCTATACTTAGATCAACATTTCATTGCCGGTATCGGCAATTACTTACGCACTGAAATACTTTTTTTTGCTGGCTTATCACCCTGGACTAAGCCCATCGAATTATCATTGGCAGAGCTAGGAAAATTAGCCCGCTGTACATTGACGATTACACAACGCGCTTATCAGACCGGTGGCATCACTAACCCTGTTAAGTTCCATCGCCGATTAAAAAGTCAGGGTAAGCACAGAGAAGTCTATCGCTTTGCGACCTTTGAGCGTGATGGGAAGGCCTGTTATCAATGTGGTACACGTATTAAACGAGTGGAGGTTAACGCGCGACGATTATACTACTGTGCACAATGTCAAGCTGTTATTCGGCCACCCGGCTCAACTGCATAATCGGTAATAACCGCGAGCATTGCTGCTGGTAGTGTGCGTATTGAGGGTTGTAAGCGACTAATTTTGACCAAAGCCTATCTCGCTGATCAGCGGTTATTTCCCTCGCATTCATCAATCCGCAATAGCCTCTAAACGTGACCATGACGGTTGGATAAGCCTTAAGATTAAAATACCATGCCGGTGGCTGATCACGGCCCCAGTTTGAACCAACCAACAACAATTGCCTGTCGTCTGGCATGCAAAGGGTGACGATTTCACGTTTCTGAGCACTTTTAGCACCGGTAGTTTCAACTAAAACCAGTGACTGCATTGCAGTGTTGATCCAGCCACGGCTGTGCTTCATAAGGAAAAGATCCGCTTTCGGAATCGTATTCATCAATAGCTTAGTCATTGTTTCTGATGCCAAGGTTTTTTTTATAATGCCGTCTAACCATGTATCCAAAATGCGCGCCTCGATTGATCGTTAAAATGATTTTTACGCTTATAAAGCGATAGCGGATTCACCACAAACTTATTTCTAACCCAATGTGAAGGCCGAGTGTTTATTGTCGATTACTAGCGAATTTCAGACGATCTACTTATAATCGGATTAACTATCTTTTTTCAACGCACGATTTAATTAGGCCACGCACTATGAGTATTAATGAATTAATCAAGCAATGTCGGGCAGCGCCGCAGAGTGTGGAATTCGAGCAGGTCATAGCCGTTATCGATCGGCACTATAATTACACTCCTAGTCAATTCAGCAACGGAGCAATTAATAATCCGGCCGGCAGCAATGAAGGCTCGTGCAAAATTTTTGCCTTTGCTCAGCTAAATAACCTAAGTGAGATGGAAACCTTGTCGTTGTTTGGCCACTATTATCGCGACGATGTCATGGGGCACCCTGAAGGTGACGATCATAGCAATATTCGTAACTTTCTTTTAGATGGCTGGCATGGCATTCAATTCGACAAGGTCGTTCTGCACGAAAAATAATTAATCCGCTAACACTTCAAACGTTAAACCGGCATGCGTCTGTAAACGTTCGATCAAGGTATCGCCCAATAAAGTGGCTGGTGTCCAAAATCCACCAGGGGTTTGCTGATCAATATCAAACGCTAAGCACATTGCCGCTTGACTGATCATTTTAGCCGTTGAACCGTAGCCAGGATCACGATCACCGGTGACCTTGACCTTAACGACCTCGCCTTGCTCGGTCTGCCCTCGGAAGCGTAAATCAAACTCGCCGTTTAATTGTTCTTCTGGGCTAGGGCCTTCGCCCGGTTTCGCTAAGATAAAGCGCTCGAGCAGCCAGCGGATCGGACTAATCGCGGTCGCCAAATTAAAAAGCTTAAAGCCGGTAGCCATACGCTTAGCTCTTTTCTCACCCGCTTTGCTATCACCGGTTAAGGTCGCTTCTTGGTAGTAAAATTGTTCGCCGTAGGCCTTGCCTGACAAGGCATTAGACCTATGCACAATACGGGTATTAATTGCCGCCATCATAAAAGGCGCCAACCAACTCTTCGCATGCTCATCATAGGCCACTGAAATATTGTCTTGCCGTGCCGTAAAGCCATGATCAGGAGGGCAACAGGAGTAGGGATTGCCTAACTCTTTTCTTAGTAACGGGTCTTTTATGATTTGTTTCGTCATATTAAGCATACTGGCAATCGTGCCACCGGATAAGCCGCCGGATATACGTTTTACTCCCATATTTATTGTCGAGCAGGGCTTGCCGTGCTTCTTCGCAGAATGCTTTTGCAAAAAATGGACGCCGCAGTCAGACGGTATTGAATCAAAACCACAGGCATGCACAATGCGAGCACCACTCTTTACAGCGACCTCACTGTATTTTTCCTGCATGCGTTTAATCCAATGCATTTCACCGGTTAGGTCACAATAATCGGTTCCCGTTTGGCAGCAAGCCTTTACCAGCGGCTCACCATACAGATCATAAGGGCCTACCGTAGAAAGTATAACTTGCGTCGAGTGGCATAGAGTTGTCAAGGCCTCTAAATCGTTCGCGTCTGCGGTTAGCACCGCTAAATTTTTAGACGAACTCCACAACGATTGTTTTAAGTCCATTAACTTAGCCATTGACCGGCCGGCTATAGCCCAGCGTAAACTATCACAACCGTACTCTTCCGCCATGTAATGGGTAATAATTTGGCCAACAAAACTAGTGGCGCCATATATCACGATATCATGTGTTTTTTCATTCATAATCAATATTTTCTTAGGCCAGAAGTATTTAAATTCCTAATCTGTGATATGCAACTCTTTTGAAGACTTTACATGGGCAAACATTGGAAATATATCATTGCAATAAAATTCTTGCTCAAAATTATTTCTACCTGCAGTACAGTCAGATAGCACGATTACCTCAAAGCCTTTTTCTGAGGCTGAGCGTGCAGAAGAATCGATACAAGCGGATGTGACCACGCCGGCAATGACCACTGTTTTAATATTCTTATCTTTAAGCAGGCGCTCCACATCTGTGTTAGAAAAAGCATTGAGTCCAGTCTTTCCAGGCACGACAGTAATTTGGTTAGCCCACTGATCAAAATCGCCAATAAGATCAGAGCCTGATGAATTCGCCTGAAAAGCGCCTAAGTCTTGGCAAACCTTCAAAATACCAATTGGATTATCTAATTCTTTATAATCCTCTGTAAAAACAATTGGCGTAGCAATTATTAATCCAAAATTGTTGACGTAGTTCTCAATTAAAGAAGTAGTGTTAGCTAAGACTTTATTTTTGTGTAACGATTCCTCTACAACAGACTGAAGTACACCGTCTTTAGCGAAATAATCATTCTGATAACCAATAAGTAATAAAGCAGTATTTTCGGAAATCAACATGTTTAAATGTCCTATTTGTGGGTTAAAATATAAATTTTAAAATCCTGTGTCTTTTGCGTTTAATTTACCAAGAAATGAAAACTTTAATATTTGCAGAATCAAAGCGCTTTATCGATGAAATAAATGAAGTTATCTCATCTTTAGAGAGTGAAATAATAATATCTACCGACTGGGGTGGTTGCGCTGCACTTCTTTCAGCATATCATTTCTCTGCAGTGATAATCAATTTAAGGCCTTCGGAATATGGGGGAAGTCTAGATTTAAGCCTAATTAGTTTTGTCAAAGCGAATTACCCAAGTAATAATGTATTAGCAATTTATGATGTCACGGCATTCCTAGCAAGCCCAGAGGATGAAAATATTATTAAGCGTGTAGCAGCGTTATCTGGAGCTAAAGCTGTTTTCAGCAATAATGGGGGTTATGACAAAGTTAGAGATTATATGGTTGCCGTTCTTGACTTTACCCCCTCACATAATTTATCAGATAGCTCGGCCACCTTCTTGCCAAGCCTGTCTCAATATTTAAATAACGATAGTATTGTTTCGCATTATCAATCAATTATAGCGCTTGATGAGCATAATAAAACGGTAGCTTATGAAGCATTAGCTCGATCAAAAAAACCTTCTTTGCTAGGTAATCCTGAGATTTTATTTACCTACGCCGCCCATAGCCAACTTTTCAGTGAAATCGATTTTGCCTGTATAAAGGCAGGTCTTTCTTCGGGGTTTAAACCGCCGAAAGGCAACTTGCTTTTTTTAAATGTTCAGCCTAGATCGCTTACTGATGTAAATTTTCCAGAAAAAATTCTTTCATTAGTTAATAATAGCGGAATGCGTCCCTCGGAGATTGTCCTAGAGCTTACCGAGCAACGAGAAGTCCTCAATGCACGTATGTACAATAGAGCGATAAGCCAATTAAAAAAAGAAGGGTTCATAATCGCTATCGATGACTTTGGTGAGGGCAATTCAAACCTTGAAATGATATTGAACACGTCTCCGAATATAATAAAAATATCTGGGAAAATTATTCAGCATGTGGAAAATTTAAAGGCTGTTCGCTCAATAATTAAAGGCATTGCGAAACAAAATAAAGCTGCTAATATCAAGACCGTAGCAGAATTTATTGAAACCAAAGAACAAGCAGAAATCCTAAGAGATTTGGGCGTCGATTATGGGCAAGGCTGGTTTTTCAGCAAAGCAAAACCAGCGATAGAATTGAATAGAAGCTAAATAAAAGGGCATCACTGTCTCGCAACCATACTCAATGACTCTTAAAAATAATTATTGATAGGCAAGCTAGAACTCCAACCGTTATTAAACATCTTGATTTGAAATATACTTTATCGATAATATTTAATTCGTAAAATCGCTTGTCAATTAATAAAAGAATGCAAAAGCATATTAATGAGATAATAAAAAAACCCTTGCTATTAGGCGCGAAAAATAACCCACACCATGCCGATAAAGTTAAGGCATTACTTAGATAAAAATACTTCTTGATGCCTTGCCAACTAAATGCTGTCAACTGCTTTTCAGGTAGACTCCTTATGAGGCTGATACCCCAAACAGCACCACTCATAAATGAAATAATCGCTAAAGAATAAAAGCTTATGAGGCGGTTAATATCACTAATAAAAAAAATCTTATTGGTGTCTGCTAAAGCGGCCGCGGCGGCAAATATAAACGGAATAAGGCCTAAACCCATTAATACGAATTCATGGTAGCGCTTCATCATGGTATTGGACTTCTTATAAAATTTTATAACGATATTCTTCGAGCCTGAAATTGACGACCTTTTATTTTTCCTTTATTTATCTTCGCTAATGCTATTTTCATCACTTCTCGATTGACGGCAACATAGCTATAAAAATCAAAAATATTAATCTTCCCGATTGCGTCAGCGTCAATGTCCTTACCTGCCGTCAGCGCGCCAAGAATATCGCCGGGCCTAAGCTTTTGCTTTTTTCCACCATTTATTTTTAATGAAATTTTTTTGGGTAACCTAGACTTATCTGTCAATGATTCCGACTTAGGTAATACATTTATCGTTATGGGTTTACCTAAATGCTTTTCTAATAGATTTAATTTATATTTTTCTTTCTCGCTTACTAAAGTACAGGCGATTCCTTTATTGCCCGCTCTGCCTGTTCTACCAACGCGATGAACATGTACATCAAGATCACGAGCAATTTGATAATTAACCACTAGATCAAGTGTATCGATATCTAGACCTCTTGCCGCAACATCTGTCGCAACGATCAGATTAATACTTTTATTATCAAACTGAACCAATACCTCGTCTCGATCTTTTTGATCGAGGTCGCCATGTAAAGCCATAGCTGCGAGCCCTTGCTTTTTTAAATAACTAGCGATTGTTTCGGTTTCATGCTTAGTATTACAAAACACCATAGAAGAACCGGGCTCATACTTTAACATGAGCACTTGAATAGCGGTCAGGCGCTGCTGCTCATCGTCTATTTCATATACCTTCTCTGTTATCACATTATCATGATGCTCTGTATCGATCTCAATAAACTGCGCCTTATCCGTTATATTTTCAGCCATTGATGCAATTGCTTGGGGATAAGTGGCGCTAAATAGCAGGGTTTGTCTTTTATCGGGCAACGAGGCAATGATCGTATCTAATGACGGTTGAAAGCCCATCTCTAACATACGATCCGCCTCATCGAGCACCAATAACTTAAGCCGATCGGCGTCCAGCCTGCCTTTGTTAATATGATCCTCTATACGGCCAGGCGTGCCAACGATAATATGCGCACCGTGTTCTAACGAGCCTATTTGCGGGCCTAACGCTTTCCCTCCACAGAGCGTTAATACTTTCACATTATGTGTGGTGCGGGCTAAACGTCGAATCTCTTTTGATACTTGGTCTGCTAGCTCTCTTGTTGGACAAAGCACCATCGCCTGAATATAAAACTGCTTAACTTCCAACTGCGCTAGTAAACCTAATCCAAACGCAGCTGTTTTACCTGAGCCCGTTTTACTTTTTGCAATCACATCTTTGCCTGCCAGTATTTCTGGTAAGCTCATCGCTTGTATCGCGGTCATTTCTTTGTAGCCTAAACTGTCTAAGTTATCGATAAGCTGATGGGCTAAATCTAATGATGAAAAACTTGTTTCGTTCACCGTCACTCCTTATTACTTTATTTTGTAGAATGACTTACCACATTAAATCATCAGGGACAACAAAGTCGGCATAGGGATCATCTTCACTGCCTGATGCAGCTGAATTATTAGCAATAGAAGTTTCAATTTTTGTATTCTGTAACACCACGGTGCGATTATCCCGCTGGTTGATTTTATCAGCAACGACAGCTGGCACTAATTCATAAGCTTGCTCTAATTTAACAATAGCTACCCTACCGCTAACTACAGAGTTTTGCTGACTTTTATTCAGATAGATTTTTTTAATTTTTTTATTATCCACAAACTGAAACGGTATTTCGCCGTCTTTTCGACTGATAGTATTAAGTGTTATCAGTTGTTTTATTTGCGCATTAATTGTTTTTATATCGTTCTCTTTTTGTCGCGCTAAATTGCTAGCTTGGCCTTGTGCTTTTTTATCTTCTATTGACTTTTGTGCCTGCTCTCTTGTCTCATTAATCACTTGGCTGCCCTTAGGCTGCTGCTTGGCCTGCCTCTTTTTTTGCTGGGCAATTTGTTTGGCTTTTTTCTTATCAACCATGCCAGCTTGTAATAATTGATCTTGCAAAGAAGCCATGAATAAATTTTCCTCTACAGTTAAATAACTTTGTCTAATACTAAGATCTTACATGCTTTAAAATGTGGTAGGCATAAGCATGTTTATCATCGGCATCATGACGCTCAATTATTTCACTGCTCCAGTCGCTAAAATCAAATGCAGGTAGTATTGCCTCACCATCAATCTGTGCCTCGATAACCGTCTCATAAACACAGTCTGCAATTTGAAACGCTTCGACAAAGAAATGAACCCCGCCAATAACAAATACTTCATCGCTAGTACTTCGGGCTGAAGCAATCGCCGCATCCAAGCTGGGCTGTAATTCAATACCCGCAACCGTTTGATAATCAACTTGGCGGCTTATCACAATGTTCCGCCTGCCGGGTAATGCTGACTGATGATCTTCATAAGTTTTACGACCCATAATAATGGGCTTACCTAAAGTCGTACGCTTAAAATGACCAAATTCATCCGGCAGATGCCAAGGAATTTTCCCGTTCTTACCAATACAGTGATTCATAGAGCGGGCAAATATAATGGATAATGACATAAACTTTGTTTCCAAGCGGTGGGAAATTAAAAACTGTCGGTATTAATATCTTTACTTATGAATACCTAGCGTTAGTTAAGCATTTGGTCGACCGCTATCACTGCATGCTGGATACGCTCCTCAAATTGAGATTCAATTGTTTCACGTTGAAGCGTAAATTTGTATTGCTCTTTGCTCGATAGCCGCTTCCAATCGCCTAGTATTGGTATGTGTGACGTTGCGAAAGCTAGATCATCAAATGCTTGATACTGCTTCCGTTCTTCTTCATTAAGATCAAGCATCTTGGCTAAACCTGAAATGCGAATCGAGGCTTCTGTTACAGATACTTGCTTTTGCGACAAACAACGAATCAATACTGCAATGCTCTCTTGGTGCTCACGACGACTTTCACTACGCTGCCGCTGAAGCTCCGCTTGAGCCTGCTGAGCTATTTTTTTTTGCTGCCACAACTGCCAACAAATCTGCACAGCATATACGCCTAGCCATGTAATAGTTAACAGCATGATCAATTGCGCGTATTTTTCCATGGCTAGGACTTAGCTCCTATTTTAAGCTGGTAATTTCTTGAATGACATTTTACGTGCACAGTATTGCTATGGTTTGCTTTATTGAATGATTAACAGCCATTTGGGTGTGCTAAAAAACCCCGATTGCCGCACAGTTACTCCATACTCTTACCAACATGGTATAAAACAGGCCTTTTTTATCGGATGAAAATCAACCAGAAATGTCGTTTCTGAGTATAAAAAAACAAAAATAGCTGTTCGATGGTTAGTAATTGCTCTACACATTACAATTTTGTACTTTCTTTAAGAATTTGTGTCATGATGAGGCATTCAGCTTTTTAATACAACCGTATCAACCACATACGATGTAAATAGTTCACAAAGCTAGAATGATTATAAATATAAAAAACAATCAAGGAATGCCCTATGGACCAATGCCTTAACCCCAATCAGCATTTGGCGGTCATCGGAAATATTAAAGACAACGATATATGCTTAGCATGCGCCGCAATTGGTTTATCTACCAAACCAAACCATAATGCCGACTTTTACACCCACAAGCTCGCTGAACTTTCTGACTCTGTTCACGCGTATTATATAGGTTTTGCTGGTGGCGACCCCTCTACCGATAGCTTCGGCCGCGCCACACAGCACGATATCATTAAGAAATTAGCGGCGATAAGGGCCGTGGTGTTTGACCAGTACCAGTTTCATAATGAGCGCTCTGTTAATGACCCCTCCGCAAAAACTGATTTTTGTGACATGCTAGAGCGACGAAAAGGAACCCCCATTAATCTAGCTATCTTATGCATGCATTTAGCGCGATCACAAGGCTGGACAGCTGATGGTATTGCAATACCCGGACACTTTGTTTGTCGGCTTGAGGCAAACGGTGAGCGAATTATTTTTGACCCATTTAATCGCGCTAAAGCATTAAATGCTTCCGATCTTCGAAGCCTAGTTAAACAGACCTTAGGCTTCCAAGCTGAGCTTGAATATAAACATTATAGCGCTATTGAAAATCGCTCTATACTTCTAAAGTTACAGAATAATATCAAGCAACAACAAAAACAGCGTAAAAACTTCCGTGCTGCACTGGCTGCCGTTATCACAATGCAGCAAATTGCGCCTGAAGAATCTCGCTTTCTTTATGATGCAGGTCTACTCTATGCTAGGGCTAACCAAGCTAAAACAGCAATTACTGTACTCAGCCGCTATATAAAACAATCTAAATCACATTATAGAAAAAATAGCGCAAATCGGGTGTTGCGTTTATTGATGCAGCAACGGTAATAAATATTGGTTAACCTTTTCTTTGATCGTCGAGTTTTTCCTATAATGCCAGTTAATTAAGGTATAATTAGCTCGTTACTTAACAATCCATTCACCTTAGTTCAAAGAAGAGTATTAATTATGACTGGCATATATGATTTAAATTTTACCCTCGCCGATGGCAGCTCGCAGTCAATGGCAGACTATAAAGATAAGGTTTTGTTAATAATCAATACTGCCAGCAAATGCGGATTTACGCCGCAATTCGAAGGTCTCGAGCAACTCAATAAAGAGTATTCAGGAAAGGGTCTAGTGGTACTTGGCTTTCCTTGTAATCAATTTGGCAAACAAGATCCTGGTAGCATAAGTGAAATCACAGAATTTTGCCAACTCAATTATGGCGTTAGCTTCACCATGGCTGAAAAAATTGACGTCAATGGAAACAACGCCCACCCACTGTTTAATCATCTGAAAAATTCTGCTAAAGGCATCCTTGGCTCAGAGGGGATTAAGTGGAATTTCACTAAATTCTTAATTGGTCGTGATGGTGAGGTACTGAAGCGATTTGCTCCGACCGTTAAACCTAGTGATATTGCCACGGCGATAGAAGCGGCTTTGTAATTATCTTAACTCGACGCCGCAATGCCCACATTTTTTGGGCAAATAAATTAAGCCCTCCTTACCACGAGGGTTTTTCCCACATGCCGGGCAGCGATAAACTTTATCAATATTAAATATCCATAAAAAGAAAATAACCACTGTTGGAACAAAGGTTTGCTGGTAGACGCCCCACTGTTTCGTCAACCAAAGCGCTGCCGCAATTATCACTGCCATCATGATATTGACTAAATAAAACCTTATAGCCTTTTGTTTAAACTGTTGTTTGATCTGATAATTATTCATTGGCACTTTTTTGATTAAACACCGTTTTGTCAATCGCTTGCTCACTGTTCGCTACGACACATGCCACGAGGGAATCGCCTGTTAAATTTACAGCTGTTCTCAACATATCGAGCAAGCGATCAACGCCAATTATCAAAGCAATGCCCTCAACGGGCAATCCGACTTGTTGCAATACAAGAGCTAAGGTAATCAAACCGACACCGGGTACTCCCGCAGTGCCCACCGACGCTAAAGTAGCGGTTAGAATAACGGTCAAGTAGCCCATCACACCCACATCAATTTGATAAGCTTGAGCGATAAAAACCGTAGCCACTCCCTGCATGATTGCAGTACCGTCCATATTAATCGTTGCACCGAGGGGAATTGTAAATGCCGCAACCGATTTTTTAACGCCCATTTTCTTTTGCACAGTATCTAAGGTAATGGGCATGGTGGCATTGCTCGATGCAGTTGAAAATCCAAACATTAACACCGGTCTTAAATGGTGAAGAAATTGGCGAGGACTAAAGCCAGTCAATACACGTAACAACAAGGTATAAATCACCGCCGCGTGAAATACTAATGCTGTCACTACGGTTAGAAAATACGCCAGTAATTGTTGGATAAGATCAAAACCCGTGCTATAAAAAATTTTCGCCAGCAAGCAAAAAACCCCGTAAGGCGCTAATTGCATCAACATCATAATCATTTCCATGATAACGGCATTCAGGGACTCGAAACTTTTAAGCACTTTGACACCCAGCTGGTCAGACCGTGAAATAGCAATGCCAAATAAAATAGCAAATACGATAACTTGCAACATGTTCCCTTCAGCCATGGCTTTAACCGGGTTGTCCGGAAAGATATTGATCAATACTTCTTTTAATGGGGGTGCTGGTACCGCTTGATAAGAAGACTCATCCGCTGACTGCACAGTAAAGCCGCCCTGCTTGCCTGGCTCGATTAACAGAGCAAGACTCAAAGCAATGCTGATTGCGATCGCTGTGGTCATTAAATAAAGACCAATCGTTTTCCCTGCCATCGCCCCCATATTACCGTGGCCACCTAAGCTAGCCGCACCACAGGTCAGTGAAATGAAAACCATCGGGACCACAAGAACTTTTAAGGAGGCTATAAAAATTTTTCCAATAAGATCAAATAGACCAAGAAAGACAATATTCTCTATTAGGGATTGATAAGGCAGAGGTGCGACAATATTGGCCAACGAGCCAAACAGGATACCCAATGCCATAGCAATGAAAATTTTCTTCGTTAAACTCATTGTCCACCCTTAGCGATTATTTGCTTCATCATACTACGGTTTATTTCTTGCGGATAAAAAAATAGAGCCTATTGGCTCTATTTTGATGATCGATGTACTGGCTGTTGGTTAGCCGCCATTAACTGAATCTTTTAATGCTTTACCGGCTTTAAAGCCGACAGAATTACTAGCCGCGATATCAATTTCTTGGCCTGTTTGTGGATTTTTACCCTTTCGTGCCGCTCGTGATCGACGCACAAAACTACCAAAACCAATTAAGCTCACCGACTCTTCTCTGGCCAATGCCGCTGTAATCTCGTCAGTGATCGCTGTGACAACTTCGCTCGCCTTTTCTTTTGAGATATCGGCTTTGTCGGCAACAATAGTGGCTAATTCAGTTTTGTTCATAGTATTCCCCATTTATTAGTGTATTTAAGCTGTGCGACTAATATCGCAAATTTAATCGCAAAATGCGATCTTTAAAATTCTGTTAGGGCAAAATAGCAGGCAGTAACTTTTGTAACGCCTGCTTTTCATTAGTGCCATTGCCGGTGAGCGCAAAGCCCAATAAATTATTCGCCGCGTCTTTAAACAGTGCCACAATGTCGTGGCCATCGCCGCTGATCTCCCACTGTCCTTCGGCACCATGAGGTGGCGGCGAGACAACCACCGGACAGGCAGGCGTTTTAATGGCCACCGGCATCGCTGGATAAACCACCTCTGTTGGCGTCCCTGATAGCGTTTTAGCCAAAGCTCTAGCGGCCGCCATTAACGGCGCGACGTAGTAAAGCACGTGACCTTCAACCTCGGCACAATCGCCCAAGCTGTAGACATTTGGCGCACTGGTTGCTAATAAGCGATTGGCAACGATGCCACGGTTAACCTGAATACCGCTGGCCTCTGCCAACTGTATACGCGGCCTAACACCAACCGCCGAAACCACAATATCCGCTTCGGTCTGATCCCCGTTGGCGAGTGTGATTCGTACGCCGTCACCCTGACTATCAATCGATTCTGCGACTGTCCCAAAATTGAAGTGAGCGCCCGCTTTCTCTAAGGCCTTTTGAACTGCATGCCCCGCTTGCGGAGGCAGCAAAGATGCTAAATTGTAAGCCAATGGATCGACCGCCTCTACGGTAAAACCGCCATTCAATAAATCATTAGCAAACTCAGAGCCGATTAGGCCCGCACCGATAATGAAGACCTTCTTCGCATCGGTTTTTTTCAGCCGTGTTCTAAAGTCATCATAATCCAATAAGTCATTAATCGAGACGACCTTATCCAAGCCTGTGCCTGACATCGGCGGACTGATGACATCGGCGCCCCAGGCTAATACTAGCGACTTATAATGTACCGCAATCGATGCGCCCACTGAAATGGTTTGGGCTTGGGTATCAATCGCTGTGACTTCGGTAAAGGTCCAAATACTGGCCTGTAATTGCTTGGCCATTTTACCCGCATCGGCCATTGCCAAATCGTCAGCCGTGTTATCTTTAGTGAAGCCGGTCGACAACATTGGCTTCGAATACGAACATCCGTCATCAGAACTAATCAATAGAAGTGGTGTTGTCTTATCCAGCTTCCTAAATTCTCTGGCCAAATTATAGCCAGCTAAGCCTGTGCCGATAATGACAACCGGGGCCTTGCCATCGCGATCGTCAACGGACGTGCCCATATTCATTGTTGCTTGTTGGGCGCTACTTGGCGTTGCTGAGGGAACCGCCTCGATAACGGGCTTAGGCAAGGGAGCCGCTGTTTCGCTTTCGACCGGCTCTGACGCGTCATCGGCCATTTCAATCATTTCAAAATCAAGCTTTCCAACACCACAATCTGGACATAACCAATCTTCTGGTACGTCCTCCCAGCGAGTACCAGGTGCTATTCCGTCTTCTGGCCAGCCTTTTGCTTCATCATAAATCCAGCCACAAACGATACATTCCCACTTTTTCATTTACCCAACCTCAAACCCATCATTAAATCATTCTTGTTGTTCCGCTTAAGCGCTGCTTACAGTGCCTTCAGCTTGCATGTTTAGAGCGAATACCGCATTCTCATCAATCTGGAAAGCAAACATTATCGATCACCGCAATGGCTTGCGTCTTAACAGGACCTTGTTTACATAAACCCGCGGATCAGCATACGGAAAACCACATATTGTACGATCAACAACCCACCCGTTACCAGCCACAAAGCCCCACATGGCGCGACTTTAACACCATCAGCGGTGATATTTTATCGACCCAAGAACAAGCGTGGTTGCTCGATCAAGGCTCTCTCACGGAAAGGCTCGTCAAAAAAAGCCAAAACCAATTTTATGTTGACGTTTTACGTCAAGCATGGGCTAACCCCGATCCATCAGAAGCCGCACTGCTAGGCCAAGATACTTCTCACCCCTGCTTGATTCGCGAAGTCTTGCTTTACTGCTGCCAACAACCTTGGGTCTACGCGAAAACGGTGATGCCTGAAAGCTCATTGCATGATGAGCTCGCCCATTTACGCGATTTTGATAACCAGCCACTGGGGCAATTGTTATTTAATACGCCAGGACTTATACGCAGCCCGTTCGAAGTGGCTCAATATACTGCCGATCATTTGCCTAAAGAGGTGCTTAACGCAATTAGCGCAGATCAAATTTGTCAGTGGGGAAGGCGATCACGGTTTGTGGTATATGATAAACCACTGTTGGTTAACGAGATATTCCTTCCTGCATTTCAACCTTAATTGATCGCAACAGTTGCCAAGCCCCCGACTCTGCTATTAGACTTTTACTATGCTTGCCTTAACCTCAAAAAATCTCAGCCATTATTCCGCCTTAATGCGTATCGACCGCCCAATTGGTACTTACTTAGTGATGTGGCCTGCCTTATGGTCGCTCTGGCTTGCCGCAAAAGGAGTGCCAGATCTGAGCTTATTACTGGTATTTATCAGTGGCGCATTTTTGATGCGTTCAGCCGGCTGCGTGATTAATGACTTTGCCGACCGACGCATTGATGGTCATGTCCAGCGCACTCAAAATAGACCCTTAGTAACCGCGGTTATTAGCAGTGCAGAAGCATTGCAGTTGTTTATCTTGCTTTGCTTATCTGCCGCGGTGTTATTACTGTTTACCAATACATTAACCGCAGGCTACGCGGTGTTGGCTTTTTTGCTCGCAACCTTATACCCCTTCACTAAGCGCTTCACACAATTGCCGCAAGTAATATTAGGCATGGCTTTCAGCTGCTCTATACCGATGGCCTTTGCTGCACAAACCAATAACGTCCCGTTAGTTGCATTAGCTCTCTACTTTGCAGTGATTTTTTGGGTGGTTGCCTACGACACCTTTTATGCCATGGTTGATCGCGAAGACGACCTTAAAATTAATGTTAAATCAACGGCGATTTTGTTCGGCCGTTATGACCGAATAATAACCGCCTTATTGCAGTTATTTTTTCTGGCCTTACTGGCATTGATCGGTTATCAACAAACACTCGGTAATATTTATTATTCGAGCTTATTAATTATTTCAGGCTTGTTTCTATACCAGCAATACTTAATAAAAGATCGAGCTCCAGCAGCGTGCTTTAAGGCGTTTTTAAATAATAACCTTGTCGGCCTGATTGTGTTTATTGGTATTGTCGCCGACCTTGCCATTATCACGCCAACTTAGTAACTCCGACTAGAAGTAATATCATGCACGTTAAATTTTATGACTCGATAGAAAAAATTGGCCAGTCAACTTGGCAGGGTATTTGTGGCACTGATTATCCCTTTTTACGCTATGAATTTTTATTTGGCCTAGAAAGCGCTGGCAGCGATGAGCCGCAAGGTTCGGCATGTAATGCGCAAAGCGGTTGGCAACCACAGCACGGCATCGTGTTTGATGGTGACAAGCCAATAGCCGCTTTTCCCATGTATTTGAAATACCACTCTTACGGCGAGTATATTTTTGACTGGGCCTGGGCCGAAGCGTATCAGCGTAATGGCTTACAATATTATCCAAAGTTGCTCAATGCTATCCCTTATTCCCCAGTTACTGGCACCAGAATTGCCATTGACCCTGCTTACCAACAACAGCAGCCATTGATTTTTGCTGAGGTTATCAACGCCTGCAAAAGCAAATGTCATGAAGAAGATATTTCTTCTTTTCATTTCTTATACCCTCAACAAGCAAGCTCTGATACATTCGCCTTACTGGCCATAGAGCAACGTGCCAGCCATCAGTATCATTGGTTTAATCGTGATAAAAGTACAGCGCCCTATCGAGATTTTGACCACTTTCTTGCTGACTTAAAATCGAGAAAAAGAAAAGATATTAAAAGAGAAAGGCGTTTAATCACAGAACAAAATATTCAACTTATTCGTTTAACTGGTGAAGAAATTAACATGGATGTTTGGGATACCTTCTATCACTTTTATCAGTTAACCTATGCCAAACGATCGGGGCATGGTGGCTACCTGCCTAAGGCATTTTTCAAATCGCTTGGTGAAACAATGTCAGAGCAATTGTTATTAGTGTTGGCTAAACGCGATGGAAAAATTATTGCTGGTGCTTTAAATCTTTTTTCAAGCGATACCTTGTATGGCCGCTATTGGGGGTGCATTGAGTCAGCTGAATCATTGCACTTCGAAGCCTGTTATTATCAAGGTATTGAGTTTTGTATTGAGCGGCAGTTAGAAAAATTTGATGCTGGCGCACAAGGCGAGCATAAAATTCAGCGCGGTTTTCGTCCAGTGCCTACCTGGTCAAACCATTGGATCAAAAATCCGCAATTTAGCCAGGCAATTACACGCTACATTGTTCAAGAGGCTGAGCAAGTGCAGGATAACATTAAGCAAGCCGCTAATTATTTACCTTTTAAAGCTTAGCTGCTGATGCACCTGCACGACGACCAGAAAAAACACCATCAGCAATCGATAGGCCGCTGACATAATTATTTGAAGCTATACCCACAGCTGTTCTTCCTGCTGCATATAGGCCTTCAATACCATTGCCTTCTGAGGTTTTTACTTGGCCACTGCTCTCATCAACCACTAAGCCGCCCAACGATAACGCTGGCGATCCACCTGCAGCTAAGTCAATAGCATAAAACGGTGGCTTGGCAATAACTGACATATCGGCAAGTGATTTTTTGAAGTGATCCTGTTGTTCGCCTCGAGCACAGGCATTATATTGTTCAAGCGTTGCCAGTAAATTACCGCTATCAATGCCTGTTAATTCGGCGAGTTCCTCAATTGTGTCGGCTCGGTAAGCCGTCTTAAGCTGTTGTTTAACAACCATAGAAATTAACGATCGAGCATCTCTTGATAAAAACTCAGTACTGTTGTTGTAAAGTTCGCTGTCTATAATTAGCATGCCTTGGGCTAAGTTGTTGCGATACATACGTGTCCCAATCACTGCACCATAGGAAGCTTCATCACAGTAACGCTGGCCTGATAAATTGACAACCATACCTCGCGGCCAAGTTTTTGGTGGATTTATAAAGCGCCAAGCTGAAGCACTGTGCATTTCTTTCATTGCGCCACCCGCACTGACGCCCAGCGCTATACCTGCGCCATTGTCGCCAGCCTGGCCTAGCATTCTGGCAGGTAAAAATTCTGGCAAATGTTCTCGCACCATATTGCGATTAAATATAAAGCCGCCACTGGATAAAATGACACCCTTGTTCGCTCTGATAGAGCGACTAACCGCTCTTTGTTCAAGCCGATTGATCCACCCTCGACACTTTGATGATAATTTCGGGCTGGCCATATGCGTACTGTTCGCTAATTTGTTCGCCAAACGATGCAATAAACCGCTTAAGGTCCACGAGTAAAGTTGTTTGATCTCAACTCCGATAACACGGCCTTGGTCATTAAGCAATAAGCGACTGACACGACTTTGTTGATAAAATTTTGCCGCTAATCGTCGTGCTGAGCGACCTAAATTTTTGAAAAATCCTGCGCCTAAACCAGTTGCCTTAGCATTTCCATCCGCAACGTGACCTCTTGGCGCCGAGTAAGTTTGAGTTTGTTCTATCGTACTGGACAGTAATTCATTGCCTGAATAATAAAGGCTGTACTCGGGTCGTGGATGGGTGGTTTTTATAGTAAACACATCACCGCTGTAACGAACGCCTTGCTGTTGTATCCAGTCAAAGTTATCAACGCTTTGCTGGCAGAATCGCTGTAAAGTTTGATCACTGACAACAGCGTCTACTTCATGCTTTAAATAACGGTACATGTTATCTGCGTCGTCTTTAACGTTCAGTTTTTGCTGCAGCGCAGTGCCGCCACCCGCGTAATACACGCTGCCACTCAACGCAGTAGAGCCGCCGCCATTAAAGCGATCGATAATGGCAACTTTAGCGCCTTGTGAGGCCGCCTCAATAGCTGCACTCGCCCCCGCAGCGCCCAAGCCAATCACCAACACATCAAACTCAGCATGCCAGTTCTGCTCTAGCGGCTCGACTACCTTGCTCTTGGCAATACCCGTTCCTATCATCATTTCATCGGTCATATCTTCAATTTTCTCTTTAAAGTTTACATTAGCTGTATTTTACGATTACGTGGGTCTTCGTAGCCATTGTATTAACTAAATCTTTATTTATTTTTCCAACAATATTCCGCAGCTGAACGTAAAGTAATTGCGAGAATAGCTCGGTCATGGCAATCTGCTCACTCAAATGTTTTACAGGAGCTCTACCGTGTCAATCAACAGGCCTTTTTCAGTTCTTGGGATCCAACAAATAGCCGTTGGTGGCTTAAATAAAAATAAGCTTCGCCATTTTTGGGTCGATATTTTAGGCCTCAGCTATCAAAGCACTTATATTAGCGAAAAAGAAAATGTTGATGAAGACATTTGTCAAGCAGGTCATGGTCCGTTTAAAGTCGAAGTTGATTTAATGCAGCCACTCAATCCCGATAATAAGCCTAAGGTTCATGAGCCCGCCTTAAATCATGTGGGCTTATGGGTCGATGACTTAACAGCAGCCGTGACTTGGCTCACAGAGCAGGGAGTTAGATTTACTCCTGGCGGTATACGCGCTGGCGCAGCAGGTTACGATGTGTGCTTTATCCATCCGAAAGGCAGCGAAGATTTTCCTATTGGCTCTGAAGGGGTCTTAGTTGAGCTAGTACAAGCACCTGAGGATGTAATAATGGCATTCCAAACAATTTCTAATGCAAGTTGAAAAATCTCAGCTTATCCTCTCAACTTTTAGTAAAAAAAGAATCAAAAGGGAGGCGCCTAAAACACTAGTAAATAAGTAAAAGCTATTCGAGTAATTACCGTATATGTCAAATAACCACCCACATAAAATTGGTCCCGGCATAACCAGAAGAGCGATTAATGGTGACATGGCGCCCATCACTCGGCCGTAACTTTTCACGCCAAATATAGCTGCGATCATTGCCCCCCATACTGGCAACATGCCTCCGGTGGCCAAACCAAGAAAAATAGCCGCACTTTTTATAGGAATAGATGGTGATTGGCTTGCGAGGATTAAAACTCCACACATTGCTAGCACTATCGCTATAGATAGTCCAACTTTAAGATTAATACGATCCGCCGCATAGCCAAAGGCTAGCTTGCCCAGAAATCCCATCACCGCTAGCGTCATTATGAAATTTTTAGCTTGATCGCCCATGTTAATATTGTCAAAGTGAATGCCAATATTTGCAAGAACAGCCGACTGACTAGAAAAAAGTAGTCCTAAAGTTACACCTAACAGCCAAAAGGGCTTAGAGCATAAAATATCTTTTATGGTCAAATCAGGATCATTTATTTGGTTTTCATTAATTTCTAAGCTCTCTGCAGCTTGTGGCTCGCCGACTAAACCAAGGTCCGATGGATAATCTCTTAAAACAAAATAAAGGAATATAGGTAAAAAAACGAGAATGAATACGCCAAGATCGAAAAGCATTTTTCTCCAGTCGTCAGAAGGACCTATCCCCCATGCAATATAAAGGGGTATTAAAATCCCGCCAATTGATGTGCCTATAGCTGCTACCCCTAAAGCTTTGCCTCGACTAGTGGAAAACCATCTTGAAACAAGAGTCGAGCTAGTTGCAGGCCCAAGTAAGTTATTAGCTAGACAAAGAAATATTGCAAATATGACTACAAACTCAAAGATATTCTTTGCTTCAGATAAAAAAATCAGGCCGGCACCTAAACAAATAGATCCTATACAAACTAATTTACGGGCGGACCATTTATCTGCAAGATAGCCAACAATTGGAGCGACAATCAACCCAAGTAAAACGGTATAAAGGGTAGCCTCCATTACATCGGCAGCAGATACATTAAATTCTTTTTTTACCACTTTTGCTAAGACAGGAAACCCATAAGTATAAAACCCAGTAACAAAAAACTGAGCTATAAACGCCCCTGCAACGATCAGCCATCCATAATACATAGTGTATGTCCTAGTTTTTTTATCGCCGTACGGAAACCTCAGCGTTAACGATAAGCCTAACGTAAAAGACTACCGCTATAGCTAATATTTTTGCAATCTAACGTCAATAGTGATAACTAAACGAGGCTATACTGCATATTAGGCAAAATAATCTTTTGAAGGATATGAATGAATAGAATTGCAATCATAGGCGAGAAGTCTAAGCCACCAACAGGTGGAATCAAGCGTCTTAATGGCGCCATAATGGGATCGCCAAGCTGGCGAATTAAAATCACTATTGGATGGTAGGAATTGGGAGCCACCCAGCTAATCACTATTTGAGCTAATACAGCCAACTTCATTAATTGCAAAGCTATATCTAGCACCCCAAAAAAACCATAAGTAACATACAGCATGAAATTAAAAGCCAGCGCTCCCTTGAACACCACCAACAAAACTTGATCTAAAGTTTGAATGACTATGGCAAGTAGCAAAGCAGGAAAATCAATACCCCACAAGCCGGGAATCAAGCGGCGCAATGGCTTAAGTGGAGGATTCGTCACAGTAATAATGAATTGTGAAATCGGATTATAAAAATCGACCCTTGCTAACTGCATCATTACTCTTAATAAAATCAAAATGGTAAAAAATTCAAAGGCGGTTGAAACTAAGAATTCCATTATTTCCTTAATCATTACCTGCTCTCTTTAAAGTTAGAACTTTTAAAAAAATAAAGAATAAATGCTGCTAGGCAAGCTCTTTTGCAAGATCTTGCGAGCGTAAAAATGCAGCGGTTAATGCCAGCTCAACGGTTTCTCTTAACTGACTGTTCTCAAACGATTGAATTGCCGCCTCGGTCGTGCCGTTAGGTGAAGTGACTTTACGCCGTAACTCGGCCACATCATCGTCAGACTCAACCGCCATTCGAGCCGCACCTAATGCCGTTTGCTGCGTTAGACGTTGCGCTGTTTCAGCGTCTAATCCTAGCTGTTCACCAACCGCTTGCATGGCCTCCATAAATAAAAAGAAATAGGCTGGACCACTGCCCGATAAAGCCGTTACTACATCTAAGGTAGGTTCTGCCTCAACCCATGCAACAATCCCAACAGCAGACAGCACAGTTTCTGCTAAACTTCGCTGTGCATCGGACACTTGATCGGTAGCATAAAGCGCACTTGCGCCTTCTTGTAACAACGCAGGTGTATTTGGCATACACCGTACGATAGGAACTTCATCACCTGCCCATTGCTGCAAGCTAGCCGAGTTAATTCCCGCCGCAATTGAGACTAACAACGGTCGGCCCTGCTTTAATAAGCTGCTTAAAGGTTGTAATACATCTTTTAAAACTTGTGGCTTTACTGCCAAAATAACTAAATCAGCATCAGCAATAATATCGAGATTTGAGTGCGTCGTCGTAATCGGGCCAAGTTTTTGAGCCGCTGTTAAGCAGGCTTCGCTAGGGTCACTGCAGGCCAGCTTCTGAGCAGGATAACCACGATTTAACAAGCCACCGATTAAACTTCTCGCCATATTACCTGCGCCAATAAAAGCAAGTTTTTGGTATTCTTTGTCGCTCATTCTAGCCTCTGTTTGCTGATTTAAAATGGTTATTTCACAGTGATCTTTAATTTTTATACTGACCTGTCTCTAGGACCAAAAATATCGGTGCCAACTCTAACAATGGTTGCACCTTCGGCAATGGCCGGCTCTAAGTCGGCTGACATACCCATCGATAAGGTATCGAATGATGCCTTATCATTCTTTGAGTCTATAGCGTCTTTTACTGAGTCGTACAATGTACGCATACGAGAAAAGCTATCCCGCTGCTTAGCTACATTATCTGACTGCGCCGGTATAGCCATTAAGCCTCTCAATTGTAATCGAGGCAAGCTATTAATTTCAGTAACTGCGGCAGCAATATGGTCGACATCAAAACCAGATTTAGCCTCTTCATTATCAATATTGACTTGCAAGCAGATGTTCAACGGTGGCATGTCCGCCGGTCGTTGATCGCTTAGTCGCCTGGCCAGCTTAATCCGATCAACACTGTGCACCCAACTAAACAATCGTGCAATCGTTTGGGTTTTATTGGACTGAATGCCGCCAATATAGTGCCAGCTTAAATTGAGCGCGTGCAGTTGTTGAATTTTCTGCTCAGCTTCTTGTAGGTAATTTTCGCCAAAATCAATTAAACCCGCCGCCACAGCGGCCTGTATCGCCTCCACCGTTTGTTTTTTACTAACCGCTAACAGTGAAATAGTCGATCTTTTTCGGTCATAACTATCCGCCGCGCGATTGATTCGTGCAAGCGTCACAGCAATATTGTGTTCGATCGGTATCATTTTTGGGTAAATCCAACGATTGAGCCTAGCCAGCGGTTGAAGCTATAGGTATTCCATACAACTTTTTACTTTATTTTACCGTGAATAGCGTGGGCTCAATAGTCATAAAAGGTGAGGATGGGACTAATTTATGTCAATTTTTGAATTACTGAATGATTCACTCACATTAAATGCGTCAGATTTACACTTATCATCTAGCTTGGTGCCAATGGCGGCAGGGTTGCCACTCATGAAATTATGCTGGCGACCCCAGCGATCAGAAATTTAATCCGAGAAGATAAAGTAGCTCAGATGTTCTCGGCAATTCAAACTGGTAGCAAGCAAGGCATGCAGACAATGGATCAATGCTTAAAAGCATTAATTATTGATCATATTATTAGTGTCCATCATGCCCGCGAGAAGGTCAGACAAGCCGATGATTTCAATTAGCTAAGTACCGTTTTAAGACCTTATACTATTCGCGATTAAACCAACTTTCTAAGATTAGCTGGGCGGCCTCTGCGTCAACCGTTAGTGCCTGCCTTCTATCATCCTGTCGCTCATGCCTAATTGATTTTGCCTCAAAGCTTGATAATCGCTCATCGCAAAACTCGACCTTTAAGCCATAGCGGCCATGCAATCGCTTAGCAAATTTTCTTGCTCGCGTTGACATCTCGCTTTCTGAGCCGTCCATATTCAGGGGCAGGCCGACCAACAAAAAATCAGGCCGCCACTGCTCCAGTAATTGTCCAATTTCATTCCAACTGGGGCTACCCTGTTTCGCCTTAATCACTGCAATGGGCTCAGCGGTGCGCAGCAAGCTTTGACCGACGGCGACGCCAATATGTTTTAAACCGAAATCAAATGCACAAACTCTATGATTGCTACCCGCTGAACTTACCTCGTCAACATCGGGCATTAAGCATGGCCCACAGTTGTGGCGAGTGCAGAAAAATCAACGCCAATTAAATTAGCGGCTGCGTTTGCGCGCAAGTGAAAGGGGGTTGAAAAAATAATGTCTGTATTAGCAGGTGATATCAACCAAGTATTTTCTTGTAACTCCTGCTCTAATTGTCCTGGTGCCCAACCAGCGTAGCCTAAAACAAACATAAATTGACGAGGCCCCGAGCCAGAGTCTAAAGCGGTCAATATGTCTTTTGAGGAGGTCAGCGCAATATGCTCGCTTACTTGTAACGTCGACCGCCAACGCTGATCGTCAGCTAGATTTTGATGTAAAATAAAACCTCGCTCTAAATCAATAGGACCACCAACCATTACCGGCTGTGTTGCTAACAATGACTCATCGCTGTAACTGTCTGTCAACAGTTCATCTATTTTCAAATCGGACGGTCGATTAATGATAACGCCCATAGCGCCACCTTCATCATGTTGACAAATATAAGTCACGCTGGCTTTAAACATGCCTTGATCCAAAGCAGGTGTGGCAATTAACAGCTGGTTATTTAAAAAGTTGTCTTTATCTTGCATTTCACTGCCATCCACCAAGACTCGCCGATTATAAAATTCAGCATTAAAAATTCTGTAGGGAGTTTAATCATATCAGTTTTTTTTAAAAACCAACAAGCGATTATTTGCTGGCATTGCAATGTCTTCTACTAAATTAAATTGCGAATTCTGATTTGCGAGGGAACTTAATATTTCGATATCGCGAATACCCGACTGGCTATCTCGATTTTTTAGCCAAAGATCGAATGCAGCATTGCTATCGCTGGTGAACTGTCCGTCATAATTAAACGGCCCATAAATAAAAAAATATCCGCTGCTTGGCAAATATTTTGCAGCGCCTCTAAATAAGCGCTGCAACTGTTCGATTGAAATAATATGTGCGATATTTGCAGTGAAAATATGGTGCATCGTTTTGACCGACCAGCTATTGGCATCAATATTTAAACTTATCGGCGGCAGTAAGTTAGCCAGTTTTGCTTCTTTTTGCCAAGCGTCAATGCTAGCCAGCTGCCCATGTACATCACTCGGCTGCCATTCTACATGAGGCAAATGCTCAGCAAAAAAAACCGCGTGCTGGCCGGTGCCACTGCCTATCTCTAATAGGCGGCATGGCTTATTGTTAATTCGTTCTTCTAGGAATGGCTTAAGCGCATTTAAAATCGCTTGTTTATTTTTATCACAGGCCGGCGAATAGCGCTTCACAATACCGTCCTTGACAACCGCTAGGCTGTATCTGCATCACGTAAAAACAACCATTCATTTTCCGTCGATCCTTGCGGCTCAAAGTAATAGCCATCGACATTGAATTCTTTAATTTGTGACGGCTCTTGCAACTTGTTTTTTATAATATAGGAGCTCATTAGTCCGCGAGCTTTTTTCGCATAAAAGCTTATTATTTTATATTTGCCATTTTTATAATCTTTGAAAACAGGTGTAATAATATTTGCTTTTAATCCTAATTTATCAATCGCGTTAAAATATTCGTTCGAAGCTAGATTGATAACAGTACTAGAATCGAGGCTGGTTAATTGTTTGTTCAGCGCTTGGGTGGGCTTTTTATCCCAGAATTCATATAAATTTTTACCTTTATCATTGGTCAACTTCGTGCCCATCTCAAGACGATAAGGCTGAATTAAATCCAGCGGTCTGAGCAAACCATAAAGCCCGCTTAAGATTCTTAAATGCTGTTGAGCAAAATCAAAATCATCTTCCGTAAAGGTTTCAGCATTTAAGCCAGTATAAACATCGCCCTTAAATGCCAATAGCGCCTGTTTGGCATTTTTTTTAGTGAAAGGCATTTGCCAATTTATAAATCGCTGAGCATTTAACTCGGCTATTTTTTGACTTACTCCCATTAGGCTAACCAAATCGTCTGGCGCGAACTCACGCATACGGTCAATCAGCATGGCAGAATCTTTTAGCATCGTTGGCTTACTTGCTATAGCAGTGTTGGCCGGTGTGTCAAAATCAAGTGTTTTAGCGGGTGAAATAACTAACAACATAAAGAGAGCCTTTGATCGTCGAATAAGATGTAAATAAAACCACTTTAGCTTATGCTATGGTTCATAAATTACCATTAGCGCAGACATTTGGCAAAGGCCATAACCAACTATTAGCAATCTTCCTCTGTTAAAACCAAAGATCGCTATTAGTTTGATTATTTTAGCGAACTGGGAGCTGAACTCACGATGATAAAACCGTTTAAGCTATTGCTAAGCTTTTTCATTGCCGTTTTGTTTTTAAGTGCTGGCTGTTCTGTCAATCCTGTCACCGGCGAACAAGAATTAAGCTGGATCGATGAGCAATGGGAGCGAAAAACTGGTCAACAGTATTATGGCTTGCAGCAACAGGCAGGTGGCGGCCCCTATCTTATTGATCCCAATTTGACCTTGTATGTTAAATCAGTCGGCCAAAGAATTATCCCCCATAGCCGTCGCTCAAGCTTGCCTTATGATTTTGTCGTTCTCAATGATTCTAGCCCCAATGCTTGGGCATTACCTGGCGGTAAGATTGCCATCAATAGAGGTTTATTATTAGCACTTAATAACGAAGCAGAGTTAGCTGCGGTTTTAGCCCATGAGATTGTCCACGCTGATGCACGGCACAGCGCTCAAAGCCAAGAGCTAGGGTCAATCATATCGCTTGGCCAAGTCCTAGCGTCTGAAATACTATCGAATGCAGGCTATAACCATCAAACCATCCAGCAGGGTATCGCCTATGGCGGACTTTACGGCCAAACCCGTTATAGCCGTAGCAGAGAATTAGAAGCGGACCTTTATGGTATGAAATATATGTCTGCCGCGGGCTATGACCCTCGTGCAGCCATCAGCCTGCAAAAAACCTTTGTCGAGCTATCTAAAGACGCAAAAGCAGACAGTTTTAGTCAGTTATTCGCTTCTCATCCACCCTCTCAAGAGCGTGTTAATGCGAATCAACAAACCAGCTTAACACTCCCGCATAATGGCGAGCGTGGTGAAGAGCGCTATCGTCAAGAGCTGACGCTACTTCGTAAAAGACAGCCGGCGTATTCGCTATCCGACCAAGCTAAGTCCGCTATCAACGATAAAAAATATCGCCAAGCTATTAAACTGGCTGTTCAAGCTATTGCTATTGAGCCTCTGGAAAGTGAGTTTTATGAAGTCAAAGGCGCCGCCCAAATAAAACTCGATCAAACATCGGCAGCATTGATCTCATTAAATAAAGCCGTAGCATTGAATCAGCATTACTACTCACCTTTGCTTCGTCGCGGTATACTGCAATTCGATTTAAATGCCTATGACTTGGCAGAACAAGACCTGTTAGCCAGCGTTAAATTAGCGCCTAGTCAAATCGCTTTTTTGACGCTCGCAGAGATTGCTCAGCAAAAACAGAACTGCCCTGCAGAAAAGCGTTATTTACGCCAAGCATTGAGTACTAGCAACAAAAACCGAGCCGCTATTAATCAACGATTGACCGCTTTAAACAGCCGCTGTTAATTCAAAATAAAAAGTGACTGACGATTGAATAGTTTACGACAAACTTTAAATAACCTTGATACATTTACCCAACGTGTAGGCCATATCGTGGCTTGGCTGTTAATTTTGCTGGTATTGATGCAAGGCTTAGTGGTGCTGTTACGTTACGGTTTCAGCTGGGGCTCTATTGCCCTGCAAGAGTCGGTTACCTACCTGCATGCTATATGCTTTATGCTCGGTGCTGCCTTTACTTTACAAGTCGATCGTCATGTCCGCGTCGATGTGCTATATCGCAGCATGAGCGTTAAACAGCAAGCATTAGTTAATGCGGTTGGCAGTGTTTTATTTTTAATGCCCGTTTGTCTGTTTATGTTATGGACCAGTTATGACTATGTGGTTCAGGCCTGGGCCATAAAAGAGCGATCCGCCGACAGCGGTGGCTTAGCGGCTGTCTACTTACTTAAAACCTTGATTCCTCTATTGGCCGTGAGCTTATTTGTCCAAGCGCTGGCCGAGCTCGGGCGATCAATACTGACCTTAACTGGCCGCGATATTGGCGCCTATCATGATTGAATTGATGCCTCTAATCATGTTTTTCGTCATTTGCCTAGTGTTACTCTTAGGCTATCCAGTGGCATTTTCATTAGCCGGAACAGCACTGTTATTTGCAGGATTTGGCGCTTTGTTTGGTGTTTTTGATGCTAATTTTTTAGGTGCTTTCCCTAGCCGTATTTTTGGTACGATGACGAACGTCACTTTAATTGCAGTCCCGCTATTTATTTTTATGGGTGTCATGTTAGAGAAATCTCGCCTTGCTGAGGATCTATTGACTAACATGGCTTTATTGTTTGGTCGGCGTCAGGGCGGTCTTGCTTACTCAGTAATTATCGTCGGGATGTTACTCGCCGCCAGTACAGGTATCGTCGGCGCAACGGTAGTAACTATGGGGCTAATGTCCCTACCAACGATGCTAAAACAGCAATACGACCCGGCGCTGGCAACTGGCACTATTTGTGCGACAGGTACATTAGGTCAAATTATTCCCCCTTCTATCGCCTTAGTTTTATTGGGTGATATTCTATCGAGCGCTTATCAACAAGCACAATTGAATCAAGGTATCTTCAGCCCTAAAACCGTTTCTGTCGGCGATCTATTTGTTGGCGCATTATTACCGGGCCTATTACTAGTATCACTTTACCTGCTGTATATATTTTCTATTACGCGACTTTCACCCTCGCTCGCCCCCGCCGCTGATCAAGACAGCAAGTCGGTCAGTGGTTGTCAGGTTTTGGCTGGCTTAATGCCGCCATTGGCGCTGATTTTTCTTGTTCTCGGCTCGATTTTATCTGGCGCTGCAACGCCTACTGAGGCAGCAGCAGTTGGCGCTTGTGGCGCAACTATCATCGCATTATTAAAGCATCAACTTTCAGTGGCACAACTGACCGAAGTGGTTCGAGAAACACTGAAAATCACTTGCATGGTGTTTATGATTTTAATTGGGGCTACTTTATTCTCTTTAGTTTTTAGAGGCTACGGTGGTGATGAGCTCGTTCAATCGTTATTTCTTAATATGCCTGGCGGTAAGTTGGCGGCCATGCTAGTCGTGATGCTAGTTATTTTTTTACTCGGCTTCATTCTTGATTTTATTGAAATTACTTTTGTGGTCGTGCCGATTGTAGCTCCTATTTTATTGATACTTGGCTTCGATCCAATCTGGCTCGGCATCATGATAGCCATTAACTTACAGACGTCTTTCTTGACCCCGCCGTTTGGCTTTGCATTATTCTATCTGCGCGGTGTCGCTCCCTCGTCTATTGCAACCGCCACCATGTATCGCGGCGTTCTACCATTTATTTTTATTCAGCTTTTAGTGTTATGTTTGATCGCGCAATGGCCTCAAATTGTGACTTGGTTACCGGAACAAATTTACAATTAAGGGTTTTTTAGTCCTTCTCTGCTCCACTAAACGATCTTTCGGGTTACTATGTAAGCCTTTCATTTAATTCAGAGGCCTTTAGAACATGGACAGCATCGATGACAACCCATCCCCTAACGGTGAAATGTCACTTCAAACCATTGCAATGCCAAAGGATACTAACGCCAGCGGTGATATATTTGGCGGCTGGCTGTTATCGCAAATGGATATAGCCGCGGCCGTTGCCGCTGGCAAAGTCGCTGGCGGTCGAGTCGCCACTGTTGCCATTGATAATATGAATTTTTTAGTTCCGGTACATGTCGGCGCTATTGTTGGCTGTTATACCGAAGTCGTCAATGTTGGTCGTAGCTCTATTCAGGTAATCGTCGAAGTGTGGATCGATAAAGGTATTTCGGGCGAAAAAATCAAGGTCACTGAAGGTTTATTTGTCTTTGTCGCCATTGATAATAACGGCCGAACACGAGCAGTAAGCTAAACAGTCGTTCGCCTATTGAGCGCAGCTTTGTTGGTAGCGCTTTTCTACATAGTCTTTTAAGTCGCTGGCACAGCGACTTAAACCTCGCTCAATAGTAACAGCATCAGAGGCTACCGCTGACTCACTAATCATGGCCTACGATGTCGCTGCTGGTTTGACGAATCTTAAAATACGCATGCTCGCTGATTTCATGGTAGGCCGTGACATTTTTGCGATAAGCATCATAAGAGCGATAAATTTTATCAAACATGGGATCCCTTGCCGCATTCTCCGCTAACACCTCTGCAGATATCTGTCGTAGAACAGCAATAATCTCATCTGGATAGGGTCGAATTTCAACCCCCTGCTTGGCCAATTCAAGTAAGGCGGTATTGTTCCTTGAAGTGTATTCATCGAGCATATCTTGGTTAATCGCTCTAGCCGCCGTCTCAACAATAGCTGTCAGGTCATCCGGCAAACTATCATAGGCTTGCTGGTTAATAATCAATTCAATACTCGGCCCTGGCTCTTGCCAGCCAGGGTAGTAATAATATTGAGCAACGTTTTGAAACCCAAAGGCAAGATCATTGTAAGGCGCAACCCACTCAGCGGCATCGATAACACCGGTTTGCATTGAGGTGTAAATTTCACCGCCCGGTAAGTTCACTGCCGTGCCACCGGCGCGGGTAAAGACTTCGCCACCTAAACCAGGAATTCGCATGCGTAAGCCTTTAAAGTCATCAATAGTACGCAGTTCTTTATTATACCAGCCGCCCATTTGAATGCCTGTATTGCCGGCCGCCATCGGGATCAAATTAAACGGCGCATAGAGCTCTCGCCATAAAGCTAAACCGCCGCCATAATGCAGCCAACCATTCATTTCTTGCGCATTTAAACCAAACGGCACCGAAGTAAAGAGTGGCGCGGCGGGTATTTTACCCTTCCAGTAATAAGCCGCACCATGACCAATTTCTGCCGTACCACTCGATACAGCGCTAAAGACCTCTAGGGCGGGCACGATCTCTCCAGCGGAATAAACTTTTATCATTAAACGGCCGCTCGACATTCGCTCAACTAACGCAGCGAAATTCTCAGGAGCAACTCCTAAGCCGGGAAAATTCTTTGGCCATGTAGTGACTAGCTTCCATTTAAACGTTTGCTGCTCGACTCGCGAAGCACCCGATGAATCGGCAGCATTCTCCGCTTGGCAAGCGATTAAACTTAGCGCAACAACAATTAAAAAGTAAGATTTTATAATCTGCATACCGTTATCTCTTGTAGGTTTATACGGCACTAAACGGCTTCTAAATTGGCATAGGCCGCCACTAACCATTTACTGCCTTCATCATCAAAATTAACTTGTATCCGTGCATTGCTGCCCTGGCCTTCGATATTTAATACTAAGCCCTGCCCAAATACACTGTGCATAACGCGCTGACCTAACAACAAACCAGTATCATGACCATCGCTGGCGTGACTTATCTTAGCACTGAGCGGCCGGCTAATATTGGCATTGATTCTGACTTCTTTTAAACACTTAGCCGGTATTTCACGAACAAACCGCGATACCGTATTGTACGACTCTTGACCGTACCAGCGTCGCGTTTCGGCATAGCTCAGATAAAGTCGACTCATGGCGCGGGTAATACCCACATAACAGAGACGACGCTCCTCCTCTAAGCGGCCAGGCTCTTCCAATGACATTTTATGCGGGAACAGATTTTCTTCGACACCGGCTAAATAAACCACCGGAAACTCTAACCCCTTGGCTGAATGGAGCGTCATTAACTGAACCGCATCAGTATACTCATCGGCTTGCTGATCACCAGCATCCAATGCCGCCGTGTCTAAAAAGGCCCTTAAAGGGGAGGGCTCATCAGTATCCGGTTCAAATTGTCGCGTAGCATTTAATAACTCTTGCAAATTCTCTACTCGGGCTCGGCCTTTCTCACCACTTTCTTTACCATGAAAAGCCAAAAGGTCACTGGCCTCAAGTACGTACTCAGCCGCAGCTTCGAGTGACAACCGCTGGCAGGCTTCATCACAGTCATCAATTAATGCCATAAATCCTTGCACGGCCGTCAGTGCACGACGGGTTAAACCGCTCTCAGCCAGCAAGGCTTCGCAGGCTCGCCACAGTGAGGTGTTGTCCGTGCGTGCGCGAAGCCGGATGGTCTCGACGGTCTTATTACCAATGCCGCGTGTCGGTGTGTTAATCACTCGCTCGAACGCGGCATCATCATCGTGCCCATAAGCCAATCGAAGATAGGCCACCACGTTTTTAATCTCTAAGCGGTCGTAAAATCGTTGCCCACCGTAAATACGATAGGCAATGCCCGAGCGAATTAACTCTTCCTCTAAAACTCGTGACTGTGCATTAGAACGGTATAATATAGCCTGCTCAGAGAGAAGTAAGTCATCACTAACATGGTGCTCAATACGCTCGACAACAAACCGCGCCTCATCCTGCTCATTAAAGCCCGCGTAGAGGGCGATCGGCTCACCTTCCTCATCATCTGTCCACAAGTTTTTGCCCAAGCGGGCCGGATTATTCGCGATAACCGAATTGGCAGCATCCAAAATACAGCCGGTTGAACGATAATTTTGCTCTAATTTGATGACTTCAGTAGCGGCAAAATCATCACTGAATTGCTGGATATTTTCAATCTTGGCACCACGCCATCCGTAAATAGACTGATCATCATCACCCACTACCGTGATGTTATTGTTATTTCCGGCTAAAACGCGAAGCCAAGCATATTGAATCGTATTGGTGTCTTGGAATTCATCAACCAACAAGTGCTGAAAGCGTTGCTGATAATGATTTAATATCGCTGGTTTATTGAGCCACAGTTCATGGGCACGTAATAACAGCTCACCAAAATCGACCTGCCCCGAGCGATTGCATGCCTGCTCATAAGCCAAGTAAAGCTGGACCATGGTCTTTTCATAAGCATCGTTATGATGATCGACATGCTTGGCTCGTCGACCCTCATCCTTATGGCCGTTGATATACCACTGTAGCGACTTTGGCGCAAAACGGCTTTCATCTAAATCGTGCTCTTTTATTAGACGTTTTACCATCCGCAGTTGGTCTTCGCTGTCAAGAATCTGAAAATTCTCTGTAAGGCCTGCATCTTGCCAGTGACTTTTCAATAAACGATGCGCTAAGCCGTGAAAAGTGCCAACCCACATACCCTGAGGGGTTATCTGCAATAGCTCACTGATTCTGCCACGCATTTCTTTCGCCGCTTTGTTGGTAAAAGTAACCGCCATAATAGATGCTGGCGAGACCTGCTTAACCAGTAATAGCCAGGCGATTCGATGTACCAACACTCTGGTCTTACCGCTTCCCGCGCCAGCAAGTACTAACACACTTTTTTTATCGCAGGAAACCGCCTCACGTTGAGGACCGTTTAGAGGATCAAGAATTGTAGAGACATCCATAATTCAATATGTCTTTTAATTTTTTACATGATAAGTAAGCCAGCCTGCAATATACAGACTGATTTATTGACATGCTAACTTTTTTAAAAAATAGTTGGTAATTATTGTTTTTTAACGGGTTATTCACTTGCACATTGTTCTAGGTCATCATTTAATAGCGATTAATCTAGCAGAGGTTTATCGCCATGCAAGAAAGTAGCTCTTGAGCACCGACAGCTTTTACGGTGCAGCAGCTTTTGAAAATGCTAAAATATTAGCGGGCCGCATTGACATTAAACAGCGATTGCAACTTGCAATCGCACGGTCCCGACTCCGCAAAAATCCACTGGCGCTACTTTTTATCGACCTTGATCGCTTTAATACGATTACAGCCACACTAGGCCCAGAGTTTGGTCAGCAATTTCTCGACATTACCACTGACCGTTTGAATCACGCCCTGCAGGGCGATCATCAACTCATGCATCTTGGCTCTGACGAATATGCCGTTCTCATTGAAGGGGTCGATAACGCTTCACAATTACGCCAACTTGGCAACCGCTTACTCAACGTGATTAATAAACCTGTTTTTATAGAACAGCAGGAGTTAATTACTACGGCCAGTATTGGCATTAGCGTATATCCGAATAAAGCCGATAACGAGCAGGCCTTGTTACACCAGGCTATTACGGCATTACAGCAGGCTAAAACAGTCGGTGGCGATAGCGTCAAGTTCTTTACTCGCAACAATGCCAATAATGCCTCGCTGAGGCACCTGAACCTCGAAATAGAATTACGCCATGCCATTGCTCGTAAAGACCTGACCGTCCACTATCAACCGAAAATGGATTTGGCCACTGGCCATGTGACGGCGATAGAAGCGCTGGTCCGTTGGAAGCACGATACATTGGGCTGGATTTCACCTAATGAATTTATTCCGATTGCTGAAAACGCCGGCCTCATCTCAGATGTCGGCGAAATGGTATTGGAAACTGCTTGCCGGCACGGCACAAAGTGGATGGAAGAAGGCATTCCTGGCGTCAAAATAGCGATCAATTTGTCAGCCAAGCAATTAATTCGCCAAGACATGTTGGCGCAGATAAAACGCATCTTAAAGCGCACTGGCTTCCCTGCTAATCAGTTAATTGTCGAACTCACTGAATCATTACTCATCGATGCGCTGGATAAAACTGCCGCAACCTTGGCCAGCTTGAGAGACATGGGCATTGAAGTTGCCATTGATGATTTTGGTACCGGCTACTCAACTTTCAAACTGCTGAAGCGCGTGCCAGTCGATATTCTTAAAATTGATCAAATGTTTATTTCCGATCTTTCGGACAATCCTGCGGATAAAGCCATTGCTAAAGCGATTATTGATGTTGCACATGCATTGCATATGCGTGTGGTCGCTGAAGGCGTAGAAAGCAAAGCGCACTTAACGACCCTGCAAGAACTAGGCTGTGATTCAATTCAAGGATTTTATCTTAGTGAAGCATTGCCACGTACTGGCATTTCAAAATTACTGCGCGAGGGGATTCCAGGCATTACTAAACAGCGAACCAATGCCGATATCGAAGAAACAAAAAGAAAAATTGCCGAGCAACAAAAACAAAGGCTGGTAAGCGCCTAGAATTTTCTAACCAAGGCTACTGGCTTATCAAGCTCCCTCACACAATCAATCACAATAAGAACTCGCTAGGAGTTGCTATTGCTATGTCAAACTATCGCAAACTGAGATTTAATAGCAAAGGGCTTCAATGCGAGGCCGCTTTATTTATGCCTCAGGAAACACCTGCTGCGACCGTGATCTGTGCGCCGGGTTTTGGCGCATTGTGGCAATTTGGTAATTCATCAGCTATCACTGCGTTTCAAAAAGCCGGTTACGCTGTCTTGGCATTTAACTACCGTGGCTTTGGTGATAGCGAGGGGCTACCGCGACAGTATATTAATCCAAGCGAACAATTAGACGACTGGCTTGCCGCTATCGATTTTGCTACCTTACTCGATTCCGTGCCAAACACGATCATTTTATGGGGCTCATCGCTTTCGGGTGGACATGTATTAAGCGCCGCAGCAAAGGTCAATAGTGTCAATGCCGTTATTGCTCAGGTGCCGCATTGCAGCAGTCGTTCAGCGATGCAAGGAGTAAATAAAAGGAAACTATTGGCAACCGTTATGCACGCCTTTGTCGATAAGTTAGTCTCGATTATTGGCGCACGGCATCGGATTGCCATTGTCGGTGACGAGCACGATGGTGCCTGCGGCCTAAGTTACCCGGGCTGGAAATATGCTTATTTAAATATCGTCGATGATACGCTTAATTGGCAAAATGCTATTCCCGCCAGTAGCTTACTAACAGCCGGTAATTACAATCCAATTGATACGGCTGAGCAAATCAACTGCCCCGTATTCATGGCTTACGGCGACCAAGACAAAGGTATTCTTATGGCCGATGTAGAAGCGACGGCCGCGAAAATAACCCACTGTGAATTATGGCAATTTAACGGCGATCATTTTGATTGCTATGATAATGGCAAGGTTAATCAGCTATGTATCGATAAACAGCTGACATTTTTAACCCATCACTTAAGCAGTCAGTTTTAATAAATAATCGGCAGCTGACAAGGACGCCTTAGCGCCCTCACCCATCGATATCACAATTTGCTTATACGGCACTGTAGTGACGTCGCCACAGGCAAAAATACCGGGCTCTGATGTCTGTCCGTGCTCATCGATAACCACTTCGCCGTAGGGCGTAAGCTCAACCACGTCCTTAACAAACAGACTATTCGGGATTAATCCGATTTGAACAAACACCCCGTCCAGGGCTTGCTGGTGTAACTGTTCCGTTTCACGATCCTGGTATTCAATCGCAGACACCTTGCCGTTTGTGGCAATAATTTCTTTACTCGCAACATTGGTGTGCAACGTGATATTATCACGCAACTTAGCCTGATCTACCAGAATCTTATCGGCTTTTAATTCTGGCAGAAACTCGAACACTGTCACTGACTTCACAATGCCAGCCAAGTCTAAGGCAGCCTCTATGCCCGAGTTACCGCCGCCAATAACCGCAACATCTTTACCTTTGAAAAAAGGCCCGTCACAATGCGGACAATAGGCAACGCCATTACCAATGTTTTCTTTTTCGCCAGGCACACCTAGCTCCCGCCAGCGCGCACCGGTGGCGATAATAACCGTTTTAGTTTGAATGATTTCACCCGATGACAGGGTAATAACCTTAACGTCACCTATACCAATGTCTGCGACCCGTAAATGTTCCTTTAGGGTCACCTCGTAATCATTCATATGGTTAAGCAAATCGCCGGTCAGTTTTGGTCCAGTAGTGCTACTCACAGAGATAAGATTCTCTATGCCCATCGTGTCTTTGACTTGGCCGCCAATGGTTTCTGCCACCATAGTCACTTTTAAACCTTTACGCGCACTATAAACTGCCGCGCTAATGCCGGCAGGGCCACCGCCAATAATCACCACATCTTGTAAAGGCATTGCTTCTGCGGCTGTTTCATTCAAATAAGGATAAAGCGTTTGTAGCTTATCGATCATTTTTGCCGTATCAACTTTGCCGTTTGCAAATAACTCACCGTTTAAATAAACGCTCGGCACACCTTGTATATCGCGCTGCTCAATTAATTCAGGGTATAAGCCACCGTCGATCATTTCGGTGCCGATATTATCATTGAGCAAAGCAAACTGATTTAAAGCTTGCACAACATCGGGACAATTGTGACAACTTAAACTGACAAACACTTCAAAGTGTAAGGGTTCTTGAATAGCAGCAACCATGGTCTGAATACCATCATCCAGCTTTAATGCAGTGCCACTACTGCGTAATATTGCGAGCACCAGAGAATTAAACTCATGGCCGCTAGGAATGCCAGAAAAACTAATACCCGTCGACTGGCCGTTAACTTCTAAATAAAAACTCAAAGGGCTTCTTAACACTAAATCACAATCACGCTCATCCAATAACAGCTTATCACTGACCGCTGCTATCGCCGATAAAAATTCAACCAACTCCTCTCGCTTTGCATGCTCGCCGGTTTGTAAAACAAACGTCACCGGCACTTCCATATTAGCGGTATAGCTGGTTAAGGCCTTAATGATATCGTCTGATAATACGGGATTGCTCATCTGGTCTTCCTGTTAAAAAATAAGCGGGGGCTGGCGCCCCCGCTTAAACTTACAATTAAATTTTTCCGACTAGATCTAATGATGGCGCTAATGTCGCTTCGCCTTCTTTCCATTTAGCAGGGCAAACTTCATCAGGATGTGCGCGTACGTACTGGGCGGCTTTAATTTTGCGAACCAAATCATCTGCATCACGGCCAATACCCTCGGCAGTGACTTCCATCGCCTGAATAACCCCGTCAGGATCAACGACAAAAGTCCCGCGATCAGCAAGACCTTGGCCTTCACGCAGAACTTCAAAATTACTGGATAGCGTACCTGTAGGATCACCAATCATAGTGTATTTAACCTTGGCAATGGTGTCTGATGATTCATGCCAAGCTTTGTGGGTGAAATGGGTATCCGTTGAAACTGAATAAACTTCAACATCGCGTGACTGTAGCTCTTCATAATGATCAGCCACATCACCTAACTCCGTGGGACATACAAAGGTAAAGTCTGCTGGGTAAAAGAAAAATACCGCCCACTTACCTTTGACGTCCTCATCAGTCACGGTGATAAATTCACCGTTTTTAAATGCGTCAGCGCTAAAGGGTTTAATTGCTGTGTTGACTAATGCCATGATGCTCTCCTAGGTTGAAGTAATTGTTAATGGATACACTATATCGAACCACAATGTATTGTTAAATATGTTATTTTTGATTATTATATTCGATAAAATCGAATATAATTTACGTATTCCATGGAATCAACATGATCACGCTCAAGCAATTACACTACGCATTGGCCGTTGAACAAACCTTACACTTTAAGAAAGCCGCCGAAGCCTGTTTTGTCTCGCCATCAACGCTAAGTAATGCATTAACTGAGCTCGAGCAACAAATTGGTATTCAAATTTTTGAACGAGACAACAAAAAAGTGATTGTTACGGCCCTTGGCAAGGCCGTATTAGAAAAAGCGCAAACCATTAAAATCCAAGCAGACGATATTCAAAAGCTGGGGCAAAATCTGGATGGCGAGCTAAGTGGCCCGCTGAAAATTGGCGTTATACCAACGATCGGGCCTTATTTATTGCCAATAGTTTTGCCCACTATCAATCGTGATTATCCAAAGCTTCAGCTAGACATCATTGAAGACCAGTCGAATGCGTTAGTTAATGAGGTGCGTCGTGGTGATTTAGACCTTGCCATTTTAGCCCTGCCCTTCCCTTTAAATGGCTTACTCTCATTCAGCTTTTGGCAGGAAGATTTTTTCTGGCTTAACCATATCGATAATGCCATTGCAGATAGTAATGAAATTTCTGCCAGTGAGGTTGAGGCCGCATCAATGATGCTTTTAGAGGATGGACATTGCCTGAAAGACCATGCGTTATTAGCTTGCCAATTATCAGCGAGCGGACATCACAATATACGCGCCTCCAGTTTAAATACCTTAGTGCAGTTGGTCGCGGGGAAAATGGGCACTACACTAGTTCCTCAAATGGCATTGGAGCAATTACTGCAAGCTAATCCACTGCTTAAAGAGGCGCATCTTAACGAACCTGGGCCGCACCGAGAAATAGCTCTTATTATGCGGCCCAGCTATACCGGCATCAAAAATGTCGAGCAGCTCAAAATATTATTTGAACAGCAGCTCAATCAGCATTTCTCTACTCAAACTAGGTCGAAAGACTAAAGGATGACTATGTATATTGCCATGAACCGCTTCAAAATAAATCGAGGCAAAGAAGAGGACTTTGAACATATGTGGAAAACCCGCGAGACGCATTTAGATAGTGTGCCAGGGTTTAATCATTTTCACTTACTAAAAGCAGACAGCAGCGGAGAGTATACGCTCTATACCTCACACAGTACTTGGAATAGTCGCGAAGACTTTATCAATTGGACAAAGTCAGAAGCGTTTCGACAGGCGCATAAAGGAGCTGGTCAAAACCAACACATGTATATCGGCCATCCTCAGTTTGAAGGCTTCGAAGTGATTATTTAAAACCACGCTATAGCCTAAGCAAATTTCAAGCCATAAAGGCTTGCTATAAAACGCCTTTAAGCTTCTTCAGATGAACCCTGATCATAGCTATGGTCATGATCTGTTTTTTCTTTTTTCTCATGCTCGTGCTCATGCTCATGCTCACCGCCGCAACCGCCTGCTAACGACACTGAGCTCAGGAGTAACAACGCTATAAATACTATATTTCTCATGGTGAAACCTCTTGAAATTCATGAAATTTCATTTTATACGAGAGAATACCTATAAGTCGATTAATTTATTGATCAAAATAAGTGAACTTAGCTAGAAAGCGCCGTTATAAAATAATTTTTATTGTATTTGTAAAATCTTTGTATTCCAGCACAGAAGAATAAGAGACAATTACAAATGTTTGTTTGCTTGATATCCCTAACTATTAATTTAATAATCCAAAAATATTTGGATGTATAGTAAAAGAATATATTTTTAGGGATAATGGTACCAATAAATAAAATATCAAAAGGCCTTTCAATTATGAGCACTATACAAAGTCCAATTTTATCATTTTGCTCAACATGCATGAACAGAGGCGAGTCCTTAAAAAAGACCTTGCCCCATAATAACAATATTATAAATAATTATAACGGCCTAGTCGAAATGGTCTTAGTTAATTTTATCAAAGATGACGAAAGCTTAAAACTTCATGATTGGATTTTGCAACAGAAAAATAGCGATTTTATGAATTATAGAGTTTGTAAGGAAATGTTTTTTTGGAATATGCCTAAAGCAAGAAACACCAGTCACATGTCTGCTAAGGGCTCTTACTTAATTAATCTTGATTGTGATAATTTTATAAGCGCCAACACTATTGATAAACTCCTAGAGCTTAATAAAAAAAAGAAGTTAAATAAATATATATTTTGTGGTTATAGAGGCAGAATCAAAAAAAAATTTAGGCCATGGAAAAGAAAAAATTTTAGGACGACTTTTAAATTTCTTCGTGGCGAACATTTTCATGATGGTTCATATGGCAATATCGGCCTACCAAAAGATTTGTTCATCTCATTAGGAGGTTATAATGAGGCGCTGCCGCCTATGGGTGGAGATGATGATGACCTCTTTAAAAGGGCTGTCTGTATTAAAAAGAAAATAATTCACATTCCTTCTGACATTGCACCAGTTACTAATAGTAAAGAGGAAGGCTTAGTTAATACAATAAATCCAAAAATTGATTGGCTTGAGTGGGCCCAATCAAGCGAGGAGATAACGAAAGCCTCTCTTTTAAATAATATGTTGAAATGTAATATGAATATGCCGATTGGACTTGAGACAAGTGATGGTAAATTTTAAATACTTCAACTATCAGCGTTTATTGATTAAATACACAATAACATTTTCGTTTTCTGTTACCACCACTGACGACAATATATAAGCATCTTTTGTTTCTGATTGAATGTTGCCGCAGCCCATAGTTTCTGCATGTCTTTGTTGTTTTAAACAGCTATGCTTTTTCGTTTGAAAAGAATACTTATAAAACCCTATTTCTAACATGAAAGTAAAGTCGTAATCATCATGATGGCCTCTGAGTATGTATTGATATTGTGGTATTGAATAATCCTCTAACCGCCAGTAGTAAACAAGACCTTCTTCAAAGGTGAGCCACCGAGGGCTGGACCTAATGAAAACTCTACTTTTACTAAATGTTTCTGTATAAATATATTTCCATGAGTTTTTGCCAAACTCAGTATCCACTTCGTAATACCACTTTTGCTTTATTTAACAAGGCACATTTTAATTAGCTTATTCTCCACATATTTAGGTCTTTTTGATACACTAAAAATATTCGCTCAATCACTCAACATATGAGAAGGCAACTAAAATTAAAATTTTATGGATATTAGCGCTATCAAAAAATCTATAAGGTTTTCAAAAATTATATCATTTGATCTTTTTGATACTCTTTTTTTCCGGCCTTATTTAAACCCACATGATCTCTTCTCACACTTAGAGATTATCCATAATATTCCTGGATTTAAAAATCAAAGAATAATTGCCGAACATAATGCAAGGTTCATTTCTAAGCATGAAGAGGTCACACTTGACGAGATCTACGAGCACATTGAAA
>DDDX01000052.1 GCA_002339085.1 Cellvibrionales bacterium UBA1969 | reverse complement strand
CAACAAGCTTACGAGCGTGCCACCTCTGTGTATTTTTCGGGGCGAGTAGTGCCGATGCTGCCCGAGGCCATTTCCAACGGTTTATGCTCGTTGAAGCCTGAGGTCGATCGCCTGTGCATGGTCTGTGAATTGCAGATTGATGCGCATGGGCAAGTACGCCAGCAGCAGTTCTATGAGGCGGTTATGCACTCGCATGCTCGTTTAACTTACAACGAAGTTGCTGAAGCACTCGGGCTCGTCGATAAACCGGCTCGAGCCGGCCTTATGCAACGCCTACAGGGTTTGTTGCCGCATTTGCAGAATCTTAATGCACTGTATCATTGCTTGCGTCAAGCGCGACGTCAGCGTGGAGCAATTGACTTTGAAACCACTGAAACGCAGATTATTTTTAATGTTGATAGAAAAATTGAAACGATCGAGCCTATCGTACGTAATGATGCGCACAAAATCATTGAAGAGTGTATGTTGTGTGCCAATGTTGCGGCGGCAAATTTCTTAAACTCTCAAGATCGGCCAGTGTTATTTCGCGTACATGTGCCACCTAAAGCAGAGAAATTAGAAAACTTGCGCCTCTATCTTAGCGAATTAGGACTAAGCCTTGCCGGTGGATTAAAACCTGAGCCTAGGCATTATCAGGCGTTAATGCAGCAAGCCAAAGACCGTGATGATGCGCACCTTATTCAAATCATGCTATTGCGATCCATGAATCAAGCCATGTACCAGCCCGAAAATGAAGGCCACTTTGGTTTAGCGTATCCGGCGTATTTGCATTTTACCTCGCCAATTCGTCGATACCCTGATTTATTGGTTCACCGAGCGATTCGTAGCATTATTCGTAGCCGTAAAGCCTGTGATCAAGTGAGACGCGTCACCGGTGCTAAAGCGATTCCTAGAAAAAATATTTATCCTTATGATGAAGCCCAAATGGTGACTGCAGGTCTGCACACGTCGATGGCTGAGCGTCGTGCCGATGACGCCACTCGAGACGTGATGGCATGGTTAAAGTGCGAATATCTACAAGAGCGATTAGGTGACCAAATTAGCGGAGTCATTACCGCAGTGACGCGATTTGGTGTATTTGTTGAATTAGATGATTTATTTGTCGAAGGCTTGGTGCATATCAACAGTTTGGGCCACGATTATTTTCACTATGATCAAGCTCAGCAACGTTTAATCGGTGAGCGGACGCAAGCCGCGTATCATTTAGGGGATTATTTGCAAGTCATCGTAGCGAGAGTTGATCTCGATGAACGCAAAGTTGATCTAGAGTTGGCAAATAGTAAGGCACCGCGTCGAGATCGCTTGATGAAAAAATCAAAAAAATCAGCTTCGAAGAAAAGTACAGCTAACAAACGTTCAAAATCTAAAAAAACGTCAGCTAAGGCGAATACAAAAAAAACCACAGGCGGCCGTGCAGCCAAGCATAACAGTGCTTCTAACTCTCGATCTGCAACTGAACAGCCTGTTAAGACTCAAGCTAAAGGTAAAAGTAAAGGTAAGGCTAAAGCGACGTCCAATAAAAAGACCAAGAGAAAGTCCAAGAAGAAGGCTTAATAGCGCTGCTTAAGTTACTTAAGTGATAGTCAGTGTAATGCTTGGCTTTAAGGCGCGCATAATCGGTATAGTCTTTTTGAAACCAAAAAAAAACGCCAGCAATGCCGGCGTTAGAATATGAGGTTATTACTTACTAAACTTTGCTGGCAATGCCAGCGCGTAATCGAGGTTATTCGTTACGTTGGGAGTATATAATCATATTATCTTGGCCAAAAACATGGGACCCGATGTCCCCTTACGTCATTTTTTTACATTTAAGGGCTATAGAAAATTCGGTCATTCTCATGAAGATGGGCTATATGAGCGTCAAAAATTTAAATAATCCTTATATTTCAGTAATTTAAAAAATCTCCGCTTGTCAGCGTTTTTCTTACTTATTTAGATCAGATCATTTATTAAACATCAATAATGTGGTTTTTATTACAAAAAAAGCCAATAAAGTTGGCTTTCGCCACCAATTTTTAGCAGTAATTTGGTCACTTAGCTGGCTTAATAGCCCGTTTAAATTGGTGATTGACGGCTTAGGGTATCGCGATCAGAGAGGGGCCGTTTTATCCTGTCGCTATCAGCTTTGATCCAAATGCGGCATTTATTCGAATAGTAAGATGTAAAAACGGCTCAACGCGCTGAAGTCGTCGATTTGAACATCTGTGTTAATAAAACCCAATAATGTGAGTATAAAATGACGAGTTTAGATTATTTACCGTTTGATTGTGACAATCACTATTACGAATCGCATGATGCGTTTACTCGCCATGTACCGAAAAATATGCAGCCTCGCTGTGTGCAGTGGGCTGAAATTAACGGCAGAATGCGTCATATTGTCGGCGGTAAGGTCGCCAATGCCGTGTCTAATCCTACCTGGAATCCCATTGCTAAGCCGGGTGCAATTTCAGCATTTTTACGCGGCAACCCCGATAAACTAAAGCCAGAAGAGTTAATGGGGGAGTCAGAACCGCTTCCGGATTATTACATTAACAATCAGGCTCGACTCGAAAAATTAGATGAGCAGGGTCTGGATGCGATGTGGTTGTTTCCAACCTTAGGGGTACTTTATGAAGAGTTATTAAAGCATGACACTGATGCGGTGAAAACGCAGTTTCATGGTTTTAACCGGTGGTTAGATGAAGACTGGGGCTGTAACTTTAAAAATCGTATTTTTGCTTCGCCTTATATTAGTTTATCTGACGTTAATTTTGCTTGTAGCGAGCTAGAGTGGGCGATTGCTCGCGGCGCTAGGACAGTAGTGATGCGACCCGCTGCAGTATGGACGGCTAACGACGGCGTGTTGTCGCCCTCACACCCACATTTTGATCCGTTCTGGTCGCGGGTCAATGAGGCAGGAATTACGGTAGTTGTGCATGCGGCTGATTCAGGCTATAGCACTCAGGGCTATGTCAATGATGGCTTTACTTCCAGTGGTTTAGGTGGCGCAATGGCGCCTAATATTAAGCATTTTAATATTGAGCGAGCGGCCTATGACTTTTTAGCGACCTTATGTTTTGAGCGATTGTTTGAGCGTTTTCCCAATGTACGCATCGCTTCAATAGAAAATGGTGCAGAATTCCTGCCTGACCTGTTCCGTAAGCTGAGCCAATCGCGCGACCGATTGGCGGTAACCGGTTACTACAAAGAGGACCCTGCCGATATGTTTCGGGAGCATGTTTGGATTAATCCCTTTTGGGAAGATGACGTTTATGAAGTTGAAGCATTAATGGGCGCAGATCGTGTCATTTTTGGTTCGGATTGGCCCCATATTGAAGGTATGCCGACTCCGTTAGACTACTTGACCGAGTTGACAGAATTTGACGAACAAAAGAAACGTTTAATTTTACGTGACAATGTGCTTGCTTTAAATGAGTTAAGGCCGAGTTAGAGTTCAGTAGGGTGGTTACTTAACCGCGCCACCGCCATCGACTGAAAGCACCTGACCAGTAATAAATGATGCACGATCTGAGCATAAGAAAACCACAGCCTCAGCAATTTCATTGGGTTCACCCAATCGATTCATAATTGCCGACTTTCTTAAGCTCTGCTCCATTTCTGGTTGATCAACAAAGAGTTTTTCTACACCGGGGGTACGTATTACGCCTGGTGATACCGCATTGATACGAATGCCACGCTTGCCATACTCGGCAGCCGAGCTTTTGGTTAAAATATTTACTGCGCCTTTGGCTGCCGCATAAGCTGTATTATAAGCATGACCCCGAAGTGACGCGTTGGAAGAGATGTTGACGATAGAGCCGCCTCCATTATCGAGCATGACCGGCAATAGCGCCTTCATACATAGCCACGTATTCGTGGTGCACATAGCAAAGGTCTCATCAAACACTTCTTTGCTGTACTCGTGAATTTGACCGCTGCCACGACTCAATGCAGCACTATTACAAGCAATGTCGATAGGGCCATAATGTGCAACCGCTTCATCAACCATTTGCTGAACCGAAAGCTCTTGGCTGACATCTGAAAAAACAAAGTGGGCGCTACCACCGGCGTTAATAATTTCATTCACGGTGTTTTGTCCAGCATCTGGATTGAAATCAGCGATAATAACCTTGGCGCCTTCACGTGCAAATGCTAAGCAAATTGCTTTGCCGATGCCCATGCCGCCACCGGTGACAAGACCAACTTTATTCTGAAGTAATTGGGCCATAGTGTTCTCTTGTTGTAGTATGATTATTTTTTAGCGTCGGTAGCTTGCCATGAATAAGAGCCCCATTGGCCATCACCTGAGGATACTCCTACGGTAATCGACTCGACATCACTATCAATGAAAAAGTTATCTTGTTTAATCATTTTTTCTAGTACTAGGAAAGATAGTTCTTCAACCGTGGTATTTCGAATGGCCAATATTTGTGTATCACTAACGGCAAAAAATAGTTTTTCACCATTAAAAATAACTTCATATTGATCGCTAACTTTTTCGATTTTAAGGTAAGGTGACTCGCCGGGTAGTAACACATATTCATCCAGTGTTTTACAAATACTTCTCAGGCGCGATTTGATTTCTTGGTAGTCAAAGCATAGACCATTTTCATACACCGGCGCAGTGACTGTGGCTCGTACTTTAAAATTGTGACCATGCAGTCGTTCGCGATCAGTCTCTGAAAATATAGTGAAATGAGCGCATGAAAATTTAAGATCTTCTTTACTGATGTCGATTGTGGTTAATCGTTTTGACATATTAATCCCTGAATAGAAAAGAATCATGCCATTATATACTGAAAATGCACGTACGATAGATCATATATCACTGGTTTGTTTGCTCGAAGCGGTGGTGATTGCCTCCTAAATACGTTTAATGGCTTTATTTTAAGGGGGGTGTTGTTGAAATTATTCATTTTACACATAATGACAAATTGTTCATTCCATTCAGCCTTTTAATCAGGCTGTTAAAACTGATAGCCGTGTGATATTAGTTATCATAGATCTAAGCAATGGACATTTAAAATGTTAAACTTAGATTCTTTAACGATGATAAAGAAGGTGATTTATGGCAAGCACACTCACGATTCGTTGTTCAGATGGCATTGGTCTGATTACATTAAATCGGCCCGATGTTATGAATACCTTAACGGGTGAAATGCTGGCTGACTTAGGGGCAGCCTATTTGCAATGTGACCGAGATGATGCAGTTAAGGTGATTGTGATAACGGGATCAGGGAAGGCCTTCTGTGCTGGTGCTGACTTAAGTGATGGCGGCAATACCTTTGATAGTTCTGAGCGTAGCGATATTAACAGCTGCCCGTTAGCTATCCAGGCGTGGGAATTACGGAAACCTATTATTGCTGCTTGTAATGGCCATGCCATTGGCGTGGGTTTAAGTATTGCGACGCAATGCGATATCCGCGTAGTCGCTAAGGACAGTAAATACGGTTTTTTGCAAAATCGAAGAGGCGTGGTAACTGATTTCGGTATGACTGCCTTGTTACCAAAGATAGTAGGTATGGAGGCCGCCTTTGAATTATTGGTCCGAGCGCCCAAGCTAAATGGCGATGAATTACAAGCTATTGGTTTAGCTAGTCGTTCAGTCGATGCGGATCATGTCTTGGATGAGGCGTTATCCATCGCCAAGGATATGGTTGAAAATTGCTCTCCGTTAGTGATGGGTATGCATAAGCGTTTATTGTGGGATAATATGGATAAATTGCTAGCGGATGCGATTGAGCATGAAAGTGACGGATTAAATTACAGTATGCGAAAACCTGATGCGCTCGAAGGCGGCGTTGCTTTTTTTGAAAAAAGAAAGCCGACTTGGCAAGCTACCATTAATAATGATTGGCCTGAGTTTTGGGGTTAGTAGAAGACAATAATTTTTATTGAAGGGTGAAAAACCATGGCGCAAAAATTTCTTGTCATCACCGGAGCTAGTCGAGGCATTGGTCGGGCAACGGCAGAATTATTTTTAGCTGCTGATTATCAGGTAATAAATATTTCGCGTCGTGACCCTCACCTAGAAGGGGTGCGGCATATTAGCGCCGATTTGGCGGTGATAGGTTGGGCCGAAGCAGTCGCCGATAAACTTAAGCATTGGTTAGTCGCGGCATCGGAAATCATCATTATTCATAGTGCCGGTTTATTATTAAAGGACAATATTGAGACCGTTAGCTCTGAAGATCTGCATCGTGTGATGCAGGTAAATGTGATAGCGCCAGCGGAGTTAAATCAGTTGATACTGCCTTCGATGGCAGTGGGTTCAGCAATTATTTATGTGGGTTCGACTTTATCTGAAAAGGCGGTTGCCAATAGCTGTTCGTATGTAACATCTAAACATGCCATGGTGGGCATGATGCGTGCTAACTGCCAAGATCTTAGCGGTAAGGGTATCCATACGGTTTGTGTCTGTCCTGGCTTTACTGAAACAGAAATGCTCAGTGATCATGTGGGTGGTAGCCAAGAAATACTTGCTGATATCGCGAGTGGGGTGACCTTTAACCGTCTTATCGAACCCTCTGAAATGGCCGCCACATTAAAGTTTGCCGCCGAAAATCCTGTGATGAATGGTTCGATCATGCATGCTAATCTAGGTCAAATTGAAAGCTAGATGACGTAAACGTTTACTCTGCTTAAAGGCTTATCCAGCTTGGACGGCTTGTGAGATTTCTTCCAGCATATTGCTATAAGTGTCTTCCATAATGCTAATCATCATTTCTGGCGTTAATCCTTCCACGGTAATTTCGGTAAAGCTAGCATGCCACTTCGCGTTCACGCCGCCATCAGGATCGTCTGTTAAGGACACACACACCTGGTAATTTGCCATTGGCGTGCCGGGTATATGGTAATAAATACTGTGATTATCACTGTCGATTCGATCCAGTACTTCATCGACAGGTTCTGGCATATTCGCCATATGAATACGACGAATCTCACCCTTCCTATCAGGATTATTACTGGCGATCTTTTCAACTTTCGTGGCTGGGCTGTACCAGTCAAGATTACTGAAATCCTCAACCAAGGCCCAGATCATAGCTAACGGTGCCTTGATGTTTTTCTGTGCAATTATCTCGTGCATGACGGTTTCCGCTGTGATTAAGTCTAATAAAATTCTATTAGCTTATGATAAGCATAATTATATAAATTGATAATTAATAATTTTTATTAATTGGCAGCGAGCTTAGACGTCACAAAAGTATCTAATTTTTTTAAGTATTGGCTCTGCCAATAAAACAGACTAATTGCAGCTAATAAAGCCATTGATGCGACAACAGTTGAGCTTTGAATGCCGACCAGTTGAGCGAGATAGGCCATAGGTAAAACGCCTAATGGTGTGAGACCAAAGGCCATCAGCATAAAAGCGGATACGCGACCGCGCTGTTCGTCAGTGACAAGAATTTGCGCCATAGTATTGTTTAAGGTTTGACTGGCACTGGCGGCTGCGTTAGCCAAAAAAAGTGGAATTAAGGCGAGATAAAAGTTTTTACTCAAGGCAAATACAATTAATAGCAGGCCAAAAGATGCAGTACTAATTAGCATCAGTTGAGTACGATCAGTACGTTCGCCGCGACAGGCAACCCAGAAGGATCCCAGTACACCGCCAAGACCAGAAACACCCATCAGTAAACCAAGGCCACGCTCGCCGACGTTCCAAACGAGATCAGCAAAAACGACCAGTAAGTTTTGAACGGGTAGCGCTAGTAACATTGGCAGTAAGCCAAAACTGACACAAACCAGTAATGGCTGGTAGCCAGTGATGTAGCGTATACCTAGCATGACTTCTTGACGAATGTTGCCGTGGTCGTAATTTTTTTTTATTGGCTGATAATGGATTGCAGTCATGAAAAATAATGCTAATGTGAATAAGGCAATTGAAATAATGTAGGCGCCCTTAATTGAAAAAAAGCTAATCGCAACACCCATTATTGCCGGCCCAAGCACTCTCGATAAATTAACCACACCGCTAGAGAGCGCCATTGCGCTGCCGAGTCTCTTTTCGCCGACTAAGTTATAGACTAAAGCCGAGCGGGCTGGCATGATCAGCGGTACGATCGTGCCGCCTAAAACTCCGGCGATCAGTAAGTGCCAAAATGTTAGGCTGTCAGTCAGAAGTAGTATTAATACCCAGCTTTCATTGGCTACTACAAATACTTGACCTGTCATGACGATTTTTTTTCGATCAAAGCGATCACCCAATACGCCGCCGATTAATGAAAAAAGCAGCATTGGAATAGCGAAAGCAATATTGATGTAGGCCAATGACATTTCATCATGGGTTAACTCCCATGCTAAAAACGTTCGGGTTAGTACTTGTCCCTGCATGGCTAGAAAAAACGCGGCATTACTGGCAATAAAAAGACGAAACGATGGAATATTTAAGGTGTGCAATGATTGTCGCCAATGACTCATTGGTTGGTTTGATTGATCGGGCGACATAGACAATGACTATCCAAGAATTTTAATGCGGTAATAAAGGTTATGATAAGGAATTTACAATAATAAGCCTATGGTATCACAGGCCGATCTTATAAGGTTGCTTTAAACGTAAAAACTATTCCTTAATGCGATAGCCTATTAGGATTCAAGCTTAGATAATTCGTGTCTAGCTGAATCGATTTTAGGCGGGGTTGATATGGGCCAGAATTGCTTGGTTGATACCTTCTTTTAAACCACCCACTGCGTGACGATTTTTTCCAAGCATCGGTGCAATAATTTTTTCCGCTTCAATAAAAATCGTGTCCAGTGAACAGCATTGATCAATAAAACCAGCAACCTTTGCACTTGGTCCACTGATCTTGCTGCCAGTCAGTAAGCTATCACGGACCGCTTTATTATTCATTTTGTTGATCACTAAAGCGTTCATTGATGGGATTAACACCATACCTAAATTCACTTCAGGTAGGCAAAAATAACCGCGGTCTTCACGCATAACTTGGTAATCGCTGGCCAGCGCAATCATGGCGCCCAAGCCAAAAGCATGTCCGTTTATAACCGACACCACAGGCATCGGAAAGCTAAGTAGTCGACCAATCATTTGCATGCATTGGTGAACAAATTCCATGGCAATATCAGGTTTTTCGGCGGTGAGATATTCAAGGTCTAGACCTTGGGCAAAGATTTTTTCTTCTCCACTGATAAGCAAGCCAGTTAGGCTTTCATCAGCTAATACTTCATCTAAAGCCTGATTAAACTCAGCCAAACTGGTGGGATTAAATTTACCTTCATTGTGCATTGTTAGTGTCATGATTGCACTATTGCTCGTTCGTTCATTACTGAGGCTGCAATTTGGCATAATAAGAATTCTCGTTTAAGAGTTGATGGCGAGCTTAGTCAACTTGGGTATTGTCAATTTGTAAATAGTGCTTTAAGTGATGCACTAATAAATAAAATGGGCCTGTATCGACTAAAGCAACGGTCATTTTAAAGAGGTAATTGCTGCCAATCAACACGAGTAAAGCCTTAAAAGCAATATCACCGGCGAAAAAAGCGGCGCCAAAGGTAATGGATATGACCATGATTGAATCGACGGCTTGACTGACCAATGTGCTAAAGTTGTTTCTCAGCCAAAGGTGCTTACCCTTAGTGAGGGTTTTCCAAAAATGGAACAGTTTAACGTCAGTATACTGCGCGGCAAAATAAGCAATCATTGAAGCGAACACAGCGCCAGCAGTAATTTGATAAATTAATTGGAAAAGCTCAATTTGACCAACAATATTCTGACCTGAAGGTAGGTTTACGCCTTCAGCAAGTTTTAAAACCTGCCATGGTGGCATAGCTACTTCGGGAACGGAAGGAATCTGATTTCCTATCCATAAAAATCCTAAAATAAAAAAGTTGAGTACTAGTCCGACAGTTACAACAAAATTAGCTCTTTTACGGCCATAAAACTCGCAAATTAAATCGGTGCATAAAAATGTTAATGGATAGGGTAATACGCCGATCGCTAATTGCATAGGACCGAGTTGAATGAACCGAGTAATGCCCAAGACGTTAAGTAGTGTCATTGCACAAATAAACAGCGCTGCGAGGCAGAAAAAAACCCGTTCACGGCGTTCGAGTAAAACGTTTTCATCAATGCCAGCGTGGGGTGGAATTGGACTACAGCTCAAAAGGAAACCTCATCATCAATAGTATTTACACCGTATTTATACGTTATAATGAAGAGTATAACAATGACGGCTTAAGACAAAAGCTGATTGTGTCATTGGAATTGTTATTCGTAGTATAGTGAGGCAATATGTCAGAACTTAGTTTAGAATATGTTTACGGCATTAATGCCGTTGCCGAAATGATTAAGCATAATGCTCGATCAATTGAACAAGTTTATTTGCAGTCAGGGCGTGATGATCAGCGCTTGGCGGCCATTATCGGCGCTGCCCAGCAGGCTAAAATTGCTATTGTGACAGTGAGTAAGCCAGAATTGCTTGCCTTACTTGCCAGCTCCAATAGTCGTGACGAGGATGAAGTGCCTAATCATCAAGGGGTGGTCGCTTCGTGTCGGCCCTCGCAGGCGCAAGATGAAAGTTTTCTCGATGCCTTGGTTAGGCGCAATGATTCTCCACTGCTATTGTTAATTTTGGATGGCGTGACAGACCCGCATAATTTAGGTGCTTGCTTGCGCTCGGCTGATGCGGCAGGGGCGCATGCCGTGGTTATACCCAAAGACAATGCGGTCGGCCTAACGCCAGTAGTTAGAAAAGTTGCCAGTGGTGCAGCCGAGACCACACCCTTGGTAGTCGTGAAAAATTTAGCCCGTGCGATCAAAAATTTACAGGCAGCCGGCGTATGGGTTATGGGTGCTGCGGGCGAAGCTGAACAAAGTCTTTTTCAGCTTGATTTAACGGTGAATGCCGCATTAGTGATGGGTGCTGAGGGCGTTGGCTTACGCCGCTTAACGCGCGAACGCTGTGACAGTCTGTTCTCGATTCCAATAAGCGGCGCAGTTGAAAGTCTCAATGTATCCGTCGCTGCAGGGGTATCGTTGTTTGAAGCCTTGCGCCAACGGCAATCAGCTCCGCGCCCCTCTAGTTAGGCACTTAATACGCCTTGGTTGACAATAATTTAACGCTGTAATGCGCCTTAACTGGTTAGAATATTCTTTATTATTTCATTATTACTCACAGGGATTAAAGATGAGCGAAGAGCTAAGTATCAGCACTAAAAACTGTATTATCGAAAAGCATGGCCGTACTTTGGTTGTGACCCTCAATAGACCTGAGGCAAAAAATGCTTTCAGCCCCGAAATGTTGTTAGGGATGTACAAGGCTTGGCGTTTACTCGATGAAGATGACGAGTTGATGTGTGCGATTTTAACGGCTAACGGCGATACGTTTTGCGCCGGAATGGACTTAAAAGCGGGCGCTGATGGCCAACAAAAAAGCACCGAAGAATTTATGACTTTAATGGGTGAGGTGCCTAATGTGCATTGGCAGGCTTTGTTGCGCGATAACCGACCCATTAAACCGCTTATCTTAGCCGTCGAGGGTTATGCCTTAGCCGGTGGAACAGAAATTTTAGCTGGCACCGATTTACGTGTTGCGGCTGAAGATGCCACTTTTGGTGTCACTGAAGTGGCCAGAGGTTTATATCCTATGGCTGGCTCGAGTATCCGCTTACCTAGGCAGATACCCTACTGCTTAGCTGCAGAGATCGTGTTGCTGGGCCGTCATATCACCGCGCAAGAGGCCTTAGAGTGGGGTTTAGTTAATCGCTTAGTACCCAAGGGTGAAAGTTTAGCTGAAGCAAAACGCATAGCCGAAGAATTGTGCGATACTGGCCCGTTGGCATTAAAAGCTATTACCCGTTCTTTACGTGAGATTCAAACTGATGTTGCTGAACCAGCAGCGATGCTGCAGTCAGATGAGTTAGCGAATCCCGTATTTGCCTCTGACGATGCACGTGAGGGCATGAAAGCATTTAAAGAAAAACGGCCGGCTGTTTTTCAAGGAAAATAGTTCCTTAGACTTATATGAGTCAACCAAGCTTTAGGAGTGCGCGTAGTGTCAGCATTAAATACTTTTTTTTATGATAGGTTTATGTCAGGACTTGAAAAAGCTTGCTTGCATGATTGGCGGACTGAGCTATTAGCTGAAGTGAAAGGTGAAGTGTTAGAAATTGGCGCGGGCACGGGTGCTAATTTGGCATATTACCCGAGTAATGATGTTCGCTTACTGTTATCCGAGCCCGATGCTGCGATGCGCAAGCAATTAGAAAAAAAAGTTGCGTTAATTCAGCGCGATGATATTTGCTTGATCAGTTTGCAGGCTGAGAAACTGCCCCTCGACGATAACCGCTTTGATTATGTAATAGCATCATTGGTGTGTTGTTCGGTTGCTAATATGGATCGTAGTTTGGCTGAAATTTATCGAGTTTTAAAACCGGGTGGTCGTTATCTTTTTATCGAGCATGTTGCCGCGAAAACGGATTCGAAAGCGCGTCGCTGGCAAGAGTGGTTGACTCCCTTGTGGCGGAAATTCGCCGGCAATTGCCACCTTAATCGTGAAACAGAAAATGCCATGCTCAGGGCAGGTTTTGAGTTTGTCAAAATTCAGCGCGACGCCATGCCTGACTCGGTGCCGGCCATTGTTCGCTCATCGATTCACGGTATCGCCGTAAAGCCGCTTAATTAAGTTATGAAAATATCCCCTATACAGAGATTTATCCGGTGGTTTGGCGGCTCTAATATAGGTCGCATCACCGATGTCTGGTGTGTGCGTTGGCTATCGTTCTCGCCTATTATTTGGGTGTTCACGAAAGACGATAAATCAGGCTATAACAACCCTTGCATATTAACCTCGACGGGAAGAAAAACAGGTTTGGCTCGCTCGACAGTATTGCCCGTTTTTCCCACCGGCACTGGCAGTTTGTTAGTGGTCGGTTCACGGGGTGGTACACGTATCGATCCACACTGGGCGCATAATTTACGTGCCAGTACCCAAACCGCTATTCGTTATAGGCGTCGACAGTATGCCGTGAAGGTGCGATCCTTAAGCGGTGATGAGCGCGATGCTATGTTCGCTATTTGTTGTCGCTACGCCCCTGTTTACAGTCGTTATCAACAATGGGCAAATCAATACCCGCGGACACTGCCGGTGTTTGAGCTAACCGCTGAAAATGGCACATTATTTACCTAAAGATCGTTATATTAATATTATATTTTTTACATGATCATAGGTAGACTGAAATGGTTTTAAAAAAATAGTTTTTCTTGGTGTTCCAGTAATGCAAAATATTAACCGCACTGATTATTGGCAAAAAATATATCAACAGAAGTCATCAGACAGTGTGAGCTGGTATCAACAGCAAGCATCGGGCTCGTTTCAATTGATAAAAAAATCTGCTTCTTGCTTGACTGATCCTGTTATTGATATTGGTAGCGGCGCATCGGTACTGGTGGATCAATTGGTTGATGCGGGGTTTTCACAATTATCGATATTGGATATTTCTGCCGCTGCTTTGCAGATATCTAAACATCGATTGGCTGGTGCGTGCAAGGATATCGAATGGTTAGTTGATGATGTCACGCAATTTACACCGAGTAGAAAATACCGTGTATGGCATGACCGTGCGGTGTTTCACTTCTTAACAATTGAGCAAGATCGTCGTGCCTATGTGGCGGCTTTAAAACAAGCATTGATGCCGGGCGGATATGCTGTTATTGCAACTTTTTCCATAGGTGGGCCGAATCAATGCAGTGGTTTACCGACTGTGCAATACGATGCGGATAAAATCTGCATGGCGCTTGGCGACGGGTTTACATTGCTCGACCAGATGACAGAAAATCATATAACACCGGCACAATCAACTCAAAGCTTCAGTTACTTTAGGCTTAAAAAAAACAGTTAAATAGACAGTTTTTACTATCACTGGCAATTATTAAAAGAGAAAAAATATGAGTATCAATATTATCTTAGAGGTTCAAGCTAAGCCTGAATGTGCCGATGAATTAAGAGCTACCTTTGAGGCTATATTGCCTGATACTCGCAGCTACGCTGGCTGTATAGAAGTTAAGGTGTTGGCCAATCAAGATGATCCAGCGAATCTGATATTGCTTGAGCAATGGCAGACCCGCGCCGACTATGAGGCCTATGTTGCTTGGCGAGCCGAGCAGGGCACCTTGGAATCATTGGGAGCATTAATGGCCTCAGCGCCGAGTATTCGTTATTATGATGATTTAACGATTTAAGCGTCGCTAAATGATGGTTGTTAGTCTAGGCTGATTTTTTCTGTCTTTAGTTAAGAGCTTAGCGATCAAGCGCTAAGTTATTATGATATGCCGCCTTCGGTAATAGTCTTTTGCAGAGGGTATTCAGTATCGATATCTGGATTTAGAGGAAATAACATGAGTGATGTTCCTGTTTATATGGTCGTTAACTTACATGTCACCAATGCAGAAGAATACAGGGTTTATGAGAAAGGATTTTTTCCACTGCTTAAAAAATACGGTGGAACCTTCGTGACTTACGACGATCAGACGCATACCTTAGAGGGTACGCCTCAAGAAGGCCGCATGATCATCTTTAGTTTTCCCTCTGAGCAGCAAGCTAGAGACTGGTTTGCCGATCCCGATTATCAAGCACTGTCTGAGCACCGTAGAGCCGGCACTGACATGCAATTCTTAACCATGGTGCATGGCTTGCCGCCCAGAGCTTGAATGATGCAAAAGGTTTAAGTGACGCGATGGCTTTTTGATGGCGTTTAGCTAGGTGATTCATACAATGGTAGCAAGGGGCGGATTCGAACCGCCGACC